>CAZBDT010000097.1:0-9318 GCA_964490745.1 uncultured Algimonas sp. | reverse complement strand
CTTGGGCAAAGAACTTGTAAATTGGGAAAATGGCCGTTGGATTGGCCAGACTTTAGAAGTCCCGAATGGGGTTTGCGCGACTCCGGGGAACGATCTAGACGGCCCGCCGGAAGGTCTCGTTTACACAGAGGAAGTGAAAGCCGCGACAGACCATCTTTATGAGCAGGTCTCAGACTTCATTCCGGAATTTGAATGGCCCGCTTACGCGCCGCTTGTTCATGCGATCAATACACTCAAAAAAGAGAAAAACGCCGTTATTCTCGCCCACAATTATATGACGCCGGATATCTTTGCACTGATCGGCGATTATAAGGGTGACAGTCTCGGTCTCGCCATTGAAGCCACAAAAACAGACGCTGAAATGATCATCCAAGGCGGGGTTCATTTTATGGCCGAAACATCGAAAATCCTTTGCCCGGACAAACGGGTTTTCATTCCGTCCATGCGGGCGGGATGCTCTCTCGCCTCCTCAATCACGGGCGAAGATATTAAGCTGATCAAACAGCGCTATCCCGGCATTCCTGTTGTGACCTATGTGAACACCTCTGCCGATGTGAAGGCGGAAAGCGATATTTGTTGTACCTCTTCAAATGCGGTGGCAATTGTCGAACATATTTGCTCTGAGTGGGGCGTGAACAAAGTCATCATGTTGCCGGATGAATTTCTCGCCAAAAACGTCGCGAAACAGACCAATATTGACGTGATTGCGTGGCACGGTCGCTGCGAAGTCCATGCGCGCTTCTCGGCCCAAGATATCAAAGATATGCGCGCCGCTCATCCGGGTGTCACAGTCCTCGCACACCCCGAATGTCCACCTGAAGTCGTCGCAGAATCAGACTTTACGGGATCAACCAAGGCGATGAGCGACTACGTCTCTGACCATAAGCCGAGCAATGTGATCCTGCTGACAGAATGTTCCATGTCCGATAATGTTGCCATGGAAAACCCAGAAACGGATTTTGTGAGGCCCTGTAATCTCTGCCCGCATATGAAGCGCATCACATTGGAAGGCGTCTATGACTGCCTGCGAGATGAAACAAATGAAGTTCTCGTCCCGGAAGAAATGCGCAAAAAAGCGCATAAAGCCGTGATGGATATGATCAACGTCAAATTTGACCCGGTCAAAGGCCATTTCGATCCGAGTTTACCTGAAAAAGAGGTGCAGGTTATATAATTTCACACTCAGCTTTAAACCTAAACTCAATCTCTATTCAGCTTATATTTGGGTTCAAACAGCTAGACGGTTTTTGTGCCGATTAACGGTTCCACTGAGGACTTCACCCTCATCAAAATGAAAGACAAATATCATGGATTTTAAAAATATCGCTGCGGGATTGCTGGCTGACAAATTGGGCGTCGATAACGCGCAGCTTGGCGGTATAATGGACAAATTAGTTGGCAATGGTGACAAAATGGATGTTGCCGGATTGCTGGGCAATCTCAAAGATCAAGGTCTGGGCGATATTGCTGAATCTTGGTTGGGCGACGGCGCAAATCAAAGTATTTCTGCCGATCAATTGAAATCAGCTCTCGGCGCTGAGCAAGTAACAGAAGCCGCTGCGCAATTAGGCACGGATGAAAATTCTCTATTGGGTGGTTTACAAGCAGCGCTCCCGCAGCTCGTCGATAAGGCCAGCAGCGGTGGATCGCTACTCGATTCCGTAGGTGGATTAGGCGCCCTTGGCGGACTTGCTAAAAAGCTGTTTTAAGTCATCCTTCCTAAACAATACGGCCTGCAGCGATTGATCGCTGTGGGCTTTTTTATTGGTGTTTTCGATAGAGTTTCGCTTCCCCGCAGCCAGACGAAGCGCTAAGGAGCGCAAATGTCGCTTGGAACATTAGATACAAAACGCTTGCCTGCGGGCTCTGTCCTCATCGTTGGGGCCGGACTGGCCGGATTATATCTGGCGCTGAAACTTGCCCCGCGTAAAGTTTATGTCTTGACGTCACGACGCTCCGCTGTCGGTGCGGCCAGTGCTTGGGCGCAGGGCGGGATCGCAGCAGCATTATCCGCTGAAGACTCCGCTGAAAGCCATGCGAAAGACACAATTGCAGCAGGTGACGGCTTAGTCGATCCCGAAATTGCGAAAATCTTAGCGACGGAAGGGCCAAGCCGCGTACACGATTTGGCGGCTTTAGGCGTTCCGTTCGACAGAAATGATGATGGGGAGCTTTATCTTTCACTGGAAGCCGCTCACTCCATGCCGCGCGTCGCACGTGTTAAAGGCGATACGGCAGGCGCAGAAATTATTAAAGTCATGGTCGAGCGGGCCCAGGCCGCAGACCATATCACCGGCCTGATCGGATGGCGCGCGGAAAGCCTCTTACAAGACGGCAATGGCGCAATTGCTGGTGCCCTCGCCCGAAATGATGAGGGTGCGATGCTCGGCATCGAAGCCGACGTAACCGTCATGGCCACTGGCGGTGTCGGCGGATTATTTGCTGTGACAACCAACCCCCGTACGGCCCGCGGCGATGCGCTGGGTATGGCGGCGGTTGTTGGGGCCAAACTTCGCGATATGGAATTTGTCCAATTCCATCCAACGGCTATTGATATTGGCCGCGATCCAGCCCCACTCGCAACGGAAGCCCTACGTGGCGAAGGCGCTGTGCTAACAAACTCCGATGGCGTTCGCTTCATGCCGCGCTATCACGAACAAGGCGAGCTGGCCCCGCGCGATGATGTGGCCCGCGCGATTTTCGCTGAGATTGAAGCCGGTCGGCAACCCTATTTGGATTGCCGCAAAGCGATTGGCAGTCATTTTAATGAGGAATTTCCGACTGTCTTTGAGAGCTGTATGAGCGCAGGCATTGATCCACGTACAGCCCTAATCCCCGTCGCGCCTGCCGTGCATTACCATATGGGCGGTTTGGCAACGGATAGTTTCGGTCAGACCTCTCTCGACAGCCTGCTCGCAGTTGGCGAATGTAGCGCGACAGGCGTTCACGGCGCCAACCGCCTCGCCTCTAACTCGCTCTTAGAAGCCGTCGTTTTCGGGGGACGGGCGGCAGACTATATTAGCGGGCGCGATTGGGAAGAACGTCATGCGGGTACAATACGCTCTCAACCTTGGCTTTCTATGGGAAAAGACGTCAGTCAAACTTTACGCAATGCGATGACCGCGAAATGTGGTGTTCGCCGTAATGCGCAAAAACTGAATGAGCTGATCGATTTGATTGACAGTTTGATCAATCGAGTCGGGCGGGCGAACCCCCTCGTCGCGAGCCGTATCATTGCCGCAGCAGCCCTCGCCCGCGAAGAATCGCGCGGCGGTCATTTCCGCGAGGACTTCCCGCAGGAAGCCGACAAAGCCATTTCTAGCTATCTTACTTATGACAGGTTGGATTGATGACAACGCTCACCCACCTCCCCAATATCGTTCTGCGCCCCATGGTCGAACGGGCTCTGGCTGAAGATTTCGGAAATTCCGGAGATGTCACGGCGCGCTTGCTTGTACCTGAAAGCGCAACTGGAACGCTTGTCATGCGAGCCCGCGAGACTGGCGTCATTGCCGGCATGCAGGCGGCGCAGATGACATATGATCTTGTCGACCCAACAGTGAATTTTGAAGTCCTATATCCGACAGGATCAGAAGTAGACGCTGGCGACATCATTGCTCGGGTGTCTGGCCCCTCACGTTCCTTGCTCTCCGCTGAACGCGTTGCGCTCAATTTCTTGGGTCGCATGTCTGGCGTCGCAACGCTGACGTTTAAATATGTCAAACAAATCGAAGGCACATCTGCTCGCATTGCTGCAACGCGTAAAACGACGCCCGGCCTACGCGCGTTAGAAAAACAAGCCGTTCTCGCGGGTGGAGGCTTTACCCATCGCGAAAGTCTCTCTGCCGCGATCATGATTAAGGATAATCACATCGCATTAGCCGGAGGTGTAGACGCTGCTCTGGGGGCAATTAAACGCAAGGCCGACCACATGACCAAAGTCAGCGTTGAAGTGGACACATTGGAACAACTTGAGAAAGTTCTGACTTGGGGACCTGATGTCGTTTTGCTCGACAATATGGGACCTGAAATGCTGACCAAGGCCGTAAAGCTGGCGCGGGACTTCGACGGCCGCACCCCTACATTAGAAGCCAGTGGCGGCGTGAACTTACAGACCGTGAAAGACCTCGCAGGGACAGGTGTCGACGTGATTTCAATCGGCGCGCTGACCCACAGCGCACCAAATTTCGATATTGGGATGGATGCGGCCTAGCGCGTGTAAAAACTGCCTGTCCGCGTCGAGAGCAAATCATCAAGTGGAATATCTTCCTGTTTGAGGAAACCTCTCGCCGGCAATTTCCCTTCACGGACCAATTCGATCACAGATACGACTGACCCCGCCGTTGTCCACGCAATAGCTGTACGACTTTCACCCGCAATCATGAGCGGCTTATAGCCGTTGACGAATTCCTTGCGGGACAGTTTCCCATTGATCATGCCTTCCGCAGCGACGTGAACATAGACGATGTCTTGGTCAACCGGTGGTTTGGCGTGGACTAAAATCTCACCCGCTCTTGCGCGATCCTCACGCATTAAAAGCTCATGGAAGAAAAAATTCATAAGGTCGAAATGCCCCGGATAGCGCATGGTTTTATAATCCAGATTATCGACTTTCCCGAGATAGGTCTCACACATTGTCCCGAGCCCGCCAGACGTCGTGAACGCCTCTAGCTCCAGACCCTCGATGAAGATTTTCTCGCGCCATTCCATGGCGGAGACCATTTTTCGCACGCCGCTTTCGATCACTTCACAATCATTGAGATATTCATTCACAACGCCTTCCGGAGACCAGTTGAACGCATAACCCATGAGGCCAGTCGGATTTTGCGGCAGTGCGCCGACCCGCATGCGACAGGACCGGCATTCATCAAATTTAGCAATCAGATCAGCCCCTACAATGCCGACAAAACCGGGCGCTAAACCACATTGCGGTGCCATAAGACCTTTGGATGTTTCAGCCAGTCCCCGAATATGATTTGTCGTCGGCACGTCTTCCGTCAGGTCAAAATAATGAATGCCAGCCGCATGTGCGACATTAGCAACACCAATATTTAAGTGGTAAGGCAAACAAGATAACACGGCATCTACACGCGCAAAAATGCTGCCTAAAGCCTCTGCGTCTGTCACATCAATGGCCAGTACCTCATGCGGAAAACCCGCTGGATTTGCAGCGCTATCGACCCCAATAACCTCAAAATCACTATCGAATAAAAGCTGCGCTGCCAAGCGCCCCACCTTTCCCAAACCCAAAACGGCAATAGATTTCATGGCACGCCTCCCTGTCGCATTTTTATTAGATCAATTTTTCGAATGAGGGGTTTTCATTGCGAACTCAAGACCACAATATAGCAATATGACCGAACAAAAATTTCGCCATTCCGACCTATTGCGCGCAGATTTTTCGCAAGCCCTATCGGATATGTATCGTACCGAAGTTCCAGCCTATGGAACCCTCATTGATATTGTAGGTCAGATTAATGCCGACCATGAAGGCATCCGCAGCGATGGCGAACGGCATGGTGCAATCCGACTCGGCACAGCTGAAGAACTAAAGCTGATCGGGCGGGTTTTCGCGGTTTTGGGCCTGCACCCGGTTGGCTATTATGATCTATCCGTCGCGGGCTTACCCGTACATTCAACGGCCTTTCGCCCTATCACCCAAGACGGATTTAAGACGAGTCCGTTTCGCATGTTCACCAGTCTTCTGCGGTTAGACATGTTGCCCGTTGATTTGCGCCTCAAGGCGGAGACTGCGCTTGCTTCAAGGCAAATTTTCTCAAACGCAGGTCTTACGCTTCTGAAACAAGCTGAACGCGATGGCGGATTGAACGCCACAGATGGAGCGCATTTTGTGCAAGAAGCCGTTGCAATTTTTGCCTGGCGGAAACGCGCACATGTTGATCTGGCAACTTATCAAGCCTTGCTGGCAGAACATCCGCTAATCGCTGACATTGTTTCTTTCCAAGGCCCGCATATGAACCATCTGACGCCGCGCGTCGCAGATATTGATGCCGCGCAGGAGATGATGGCCAAGGCAGGTCTGGAGATTAAAGACAAAATTGAAGGGCCGCCCCGCCGTAATGTCCCTATCTTGCTTCGCCAAACAGCTTTTAAAGCCCTAACCGAATCCGTCGAGTTTATAACAGATAGCGGATGGGAAACCGCTAAACATACGGCACGCTTTGGCGAAATAGAACAGCGGGGTATTGCTCTTACCCCGAAAGGTCGGGGACTTTATGATCGCTGTTTGGCCGACAAAAACTTTTCCGCCTTTCCGGACACACATGCAGAATTAAAGGCTCAAGACCTCGCTTATTACACTTCCGAGGGCAGGCCATTAACCTATGAAGACTTCTTACCCGTGAGCGCGGCCGGGATTTTCAAGTCTAATTTGCGCGAAACGGAGTCGGTCACCACGCAGACAGCGACCGGAAGTCTAACAGCCTTTGAAACAGCGTTAGGTAGACCTGTCCTTGACATGTTCGAGCTATATGCTGCTGTTGACTAAGTTCACAAGATTATAACAGAAATGTGTTTCCACCTCTCTGAACCGTGAGTCCCTATTGATCTCGAGCTGTGAAATGCAAACTGCACACAAATCACGATAGGATTAACAACATGACACGTACAACCCTTATTGCCCTTGCTGTAGCAGGCCTGACTTTTGCCGCCGCCCCATCATATGCTCAATCTTCCTATGGCGGGAACACAGGCGCCAGCTATGACAACTCCGCTGATCGCGCAGCCGAAAAAGCAGAACGTAAAGCTCGTCGTGCTGCGAAAAAAGCGGAAAAAGAACGTAAAAAGGCAGAAAAAGAACAGATCAAAGCTGCGCAGATGAAAGAGGATGCGATGAAAGAGCATTCATCAGCAACAGACGCCAAAGAGATGAAAGAGCATTCTTCAGCAACAGATGCAAAACAAATGAAAGAGCACTCATCTGCATCAGATGCCAAAATGATGAAGGAGCACTCTTCTGCGACTGGTGCAAAAATGATGAAAAAGGGCGACAAGATGATGAAAGAACATTCTTCCGCAACCGATGCATCAATGATGAAAGAAACAAAATCCATGAAGCCAACAAATTGTCCCGCTGGAACTGAGCCACAAGATAATGGTACATGTATGTTAAAGTAATTTAAGAGGTTTGGATCGGGATACATGACAAAGGGACGCCCGATTTTACCGCTATACGCTCTCGCCTTCATTTTGGCGGGAGCCCTCTTAACTATCCGTTGGATTACACCCGAATTCGCATCGGGCCTGCAGACATCAGATCACCCCGTCATCACACTTTGCACCGCACTCATCATTGCAGGATTAGCATGGCTCGGGATAATTCTTTTGATTAGGAACTATCCAGCTACCCAGATTAAATTACTCGCACTCTTTCTGCTTCTGGGTGTGGGTCTGAGGCTGTTATTTTTCGGCTCTACGCCCGTCTATGAAAATGACTATAAACGCTATTTGTGGGACGGATCCGTCGTCGCATCCGGGGAAAACCCATATCGATTTAGTCCGCTGGAAGTCTTCGAGGCGGGTGAACCTGGCGCGAGCTCCGTCCCTGATCTCGCGCGATTAGCGATCCGGTCCAATGAAGCGAATTATTTAACAGGTGAAATCAATAGCGCCACATTGACCACAATCTATCCCCCCGCAGCACAAGCCGTCTTTACAGCGGCGTATTGGATCGCGCCTTATGAAAAATGGGGACTAAAATTTGTCTTTTTAATCATCGAGATTTTAGGGTTTATAGCCATTGTCGCAGGACTCCGCTCGCGAAATTTACCGCTAATTTGGAGTTCAGCCTATTGGCTAAATCCGATCATCATATTCACGACTTATAACGGCATTCATATGGATGTCTTACTTGTTGCACCTCTCATGGCCGCGCTGTTGTGGATTGGACGTCATCCTATTCGCGCAGCCACCATGCTCAGCATCGCAGCAGCCATTAAAATCTGGCCTCTGCTCTTAGCCCCTGTTTTATTTCGGCAATGGCGCAGCCGTCCATTATTCTATATCGCAATCGCCATATTTATTGGGGCGCTGACATTACTAAGCCTCATGCCCATGCTACTCTCCCTGCAGCCCAGTTCAGGCCTCACAGCTTACAGCGCGAATTGGACGAATAGCAGTTTCCTCTTTCCCGGTATACGTGACGGCCTAGGCCTTTTCATAGACAATCCTGACCGCATGGCCCGCTATGCTATCGCACTCAGTCTTACGGCATTCAGCCTTTGGCTAGGCTTTTTCAAAACTGCAGATAATAGCACGTTGCCTGCCCATCTCATGTTGTTATCGGCAGCCTTTGTCTTCTTATCTCCCACCGGATATCCTTGGTATTTTATCTGGTTTTTTATGTTTCTTCCACTTGCGTTGGGTCACTGGTCCGCGCGTGGATTAGCACTCTTATCAATCGGCGCAGCTGCCTATTACGCCCGTTTCAAAATTGGTGAAGCCGGGCATTATGATATTTACACCAAAATCCTGTTACCTCTGGAATTCGGCATACCCCTGCTTATTTTGGCTTGGGACGGGTTGAAAGCGAGACGCCATGTGTACACCTAAAATCAAACTCGTCATCCCTGCGCGTAATGAAGAAAAAGCTATCGGCCAAGTCATTGAGTCGGTCTTATCGCAAGTCGATAGTGTGATCGTTGCCGATAATGGTTCGACTGACGCAACAGCTGAGCTTGCTCGTTTAGCCGGTGCCAAGGTCGTCTTTGTTCCAGAACCCGGATATGGGCGCGCCTGTCAGGCCGCGGTCAAGGCCGCTGGCGATTATGACATTCTTGTCTTTATGGATGGGGATGCCTCTGATGACCCATCTGATTTACAAGAACTTTTGCAACCACTCATATCTGGAGAGGCCGACCTCGTTATTGGATCTCGTATTTTGGGTGATTGTGATCCTGGCGCGCTGACACCTCAACAGCGTTTCGGTAATACGCTGGCTTGTTGGCTAATGAGTGCGATTTGGGGTTATCGTTTTACTGATCTCGGGCCATTTCGCGCGATCCGACGCGAAAGTTATGAGCGCCTGAATATGCAAGCCCCGACCTTTGGCTGGACCGTAGAGATGCAAGTCCGGGCTTTAAAACTAGGAATGCGATGTACGGAAATTCCTGTTCACTACCGCGCAAGAATTGGTGTTTCAAAAATCAGCGGAACTGTTCGCGGTGTCGTCTTGGCCGGGTATTACATCTTAGGCACAATTTTCTGGGAAGCGGCTTTAGGGAAAATCGCAAAAGTGAAAAAGATGGTGCGGGTGAAAGGACTTGAACCTTCACATCCTAAGATACCAGAACCTAAATC
>CAZBDT010000096.1:0-9318 GCA_964490745.1 uncultured Algimonas sp. | reverse complement strand
GATTACGGGAAGATGCGCTTTGAAAATCAAAAGAAAAAAGCGGCTAATCGCAAGAACCAGCGGACGCAATCGCTCAAAGAAATCAAAATGCGCCCAAATATTGATGTGCATGATTATGGGGTCAAAACCAAAGCGATGCGCAAGTTCTTTGATCGCGGCGATAAAGTGAAAGTGACTGTGCGGTTTCGAGGACGTGAAATGGCGCACATGGATCGGGGCATGGATTTACTGGCCCGCATCAAAGAAGACTTTGCCGATGAATGTAAAGTTGAATTTGAGCCTAAAACTGAAGGTCGTTTAATGACGATGGTGCTGGCGCCTAAGAGCTTTTAAGTCTCATTTCCATAACTGAATAAAGGTCGGACCTATATGTTCGGCTTTTTGTGTTATGGGTAGGCGGCCATACCCTTAGTTTAACAAAAGACGTTCTGTAACCTTATTGAGAACGAGCCGTCCTTCGGATGTTGCGCTTAGCTTATCATTATCAAGAGATAAAAGCCCGTCATCAATCAAATACTGAAGCTCAAATTTATTTAAGGGATGCACGGCCATTTTTGTAAAGGTGTCTAAGGATATGCCTTCATCAATCCGAAGCCCCATGAGTAAATATTCAGCGGCTCTATCTTCTGGTGAGAGAGTTTCCCGACTTTCCAGACCGCATCCTGTTATTTTCGCAGCATCTGAATAAGTATTCGGGCGCATATGCGTGATAGTGGCCTGACGCTGGTTATCTATGGTGATCCGACCATGCGCGCCCGGTCCAACACCGACATAATCCCAAGCGCGCCAATAAGCGAGATTATGTTGTGATTGATGGCCGGGCTTTGCAAAATTAGAGACTTCATAATGATTGAAACCTGCGTCGATTAAGATGTCTCGAACACGATCATATAAATCCGCAGAGATGTCGGCATTGACCGCTTTGCTCTGTCCGCGTGTCTCGGCTTTTGCAAAGGCTGTCCCGTACTCAATGGTGAGCTGATAAGTCGAAATATGTGGGACGCCTGATTTTAGAAGGGTGTTTGAATCACGCACCAAGTCCTGTTCAGTTTGGCCCGCCCATCCAAAAATCAGGTCTGATGACACGCTTGGAAAAATCTCAAGCGCCAGATCGAGTGCGGCTTGCGCAGTATCGGAATCATGATCGCGACCCAGAAATTTCAGCGCCTCATCATTGAACGTTTGAATGCCCAAAGAGAGGCGATTTAATCCTGCCGCGCGGTAACCGCGCCAATCCTCTGCATTCATCTCATGCGGGTTGGCCTCCAGTGCAATTTCAATATCTGATAGACCCCAAAGATCATCAATTTTCTCGCAAATTTCGCCGACTTGTTTTGGCGACATTAAAGAGGGTGTGCCACCTCCGAAATGAATCGAGCTCACCTGCCTCGGACCTGATAGCTCACGCCAATATTTTAAATCTGTCAAAATCGCTGGCAGTAGACGATCGTCATCGCGCCGTTTGTAAACATTGAAATCACAATAAGGGCAAATGCGCGCGCAATAGGGCCAGTGGATATAAATGGCGAGCGGTTCCATCCGGCGGTTTACGCGCTGTGATCTGGGAATTGATCCACCAAGAACTTTTTAAACGCATCAGCTCGATGGCTGATCGCATGTTTTGCGTCGGGTTCAATTTCTGCAAAAGTTTGAGTTGCGCCCAATTGTTGGAACATCGGATCATAACCGAACCCTTTATTTCCGCGGGGTGGCCAAATCATTTCGCCCTCGACTGTCCCTTCATAGATGGAGGTGTTTCCATCGGGCCACGCCAAACAGAGTGCACAGATAAACCGGGCGCGTCGGTTGACGGTATCACCTAAGCGATCATTCACATGCCACATGGCCATATCAAAGTCCCGACGTTGGCCATATGTTTCGCGCTCAATCCGCGGCAGTTCCGCCCAACGTGCCGCATAAATTCCCGGGTCACCATCTAATGCATCCACTGCCAATCCACTATCATCCGACAGGGCAGGCAGGCCGGAAGCTTTGGCTGCCGCAACAGCTTTTAAGGCTGCATTGCCGGAAAAAGTCGTTTCTGTTTCTTCCGGTTCCGGCAGGTTCAGTTCCGTTGCGCTTATCGTTTCCAACCCAAAAGGATGGAGAAGGTCGCGTATCTCTCGCACCTTACCCTCATTGTGAGAGGCTACGACGATTTTCAGGCCGGATGTCAGTTTATTTCGTGTCATGAAGGTCGCTTAATCCCATGAGGACGTGACCGCAATGCTTGCAAGTCACGCATTATTGTTTATCAATAAGGATATGAGCGCGGAAACTGAATTCACTGTCCCAGCTGCCCCTATGGCAAAATTGCTCTCCGTGATTTTGATCATCGGGCAATGGATTTTGGCCATCGGTTTTGTGTGCTTGATCTTGATGGCTGCCTTGATGTTGATACCCGGCGATTTCAGAGATGGATTAATAGCGGACCTCCCAAGCAACTTGCCAGCCTCGACTTTAGCTGGGCGGTGTTTGGCGAGTGCGGTTGTCGCCGTTAGCTGGTTTTTTGTTTTGCGGTGGCTTCGCCGCGTTGTCAGAGCCGTCATTCACGGCGATCCCTTCTTACCAGAGAACGTGTCGCACCTCCGCAGGATTTGGATCACCATTGCAGCGACGGAAATTTTTCGGATGATTGCAATGTTCATCATCGGTGGAGCTGCGGGACCAGAAGATGTTGACGTGACACGTCTGGACATCCGTCTTGGGACTTGGTTTTTGATCTTTATTATTGCCGCAATTTCAGAAGCATTTCGCCATGGCGCCGCCCTGCGCGCCGAGCAGGAACTGACGATCTAATGGCGATTAAAGTAAATCTCGATCGGGTCCTATTAGACCGAAAAATGTCGCTGACTCAGCTCGCTGAGCGCGTGGGCATTACGCTTGCAAATTTATCAATATTGAAAACAGGGAAAGCGCGCGCCGTTCGGTTCTCAACCCTCGATTTGCTGTGTCGTGAGCTTGAGTGCCAACCTGCTGATATCTTGGTTTATGAACCTGATGAAGATGAGGACGAAGGCCAAATCAAAGAAGCTGCAGAATAGGTCTATTCCTAAGCCGCTTCTAAATGTCATAGGTCAGGATTTGTGGTAAAACCTCTGCCGTTTCCTCGCTCGGCTTATAAACTAAATAAAGCGGGACTCCGGCCCGACCAAATCTTGCGAGTTCCGCCGCGATAACGTCATCTTTACGCGTCCAATCTGCGACCAGAAATTCTGTATTGGTGCGCTCTAATAACCTTTGAGTTCTCTGTGTTTTCAGTACTGTGATCTCATTGACTTTGCAGGTCACACACCAAGCGGCGGTAAAGTCAACAAAGACAGGACGGCCTTCCGCACGTGCGCTCGCTACGGCCCATGCTGACCAAGCCTTTGTTTTCAACTCTGCTGTTATACCGGAAAAGGAAGTGCTCCCCTTAAGGCTGAGCAGGGATGTGGTGAGGAATAAAATTGCGCCCAAGATAAAGACAATACCAAAGACTTTAGCTCCCGATTGTGTTCGTTTTAAACACCAAATGCCAAGGGTGATCAGCAATCCGGACGCCATTAATCGTAAGAGACCCTCTGCGCCGCTTTGCAACGTCAGGACCCACGCCAGCCATATGGCGGCGGCAAACATAGGGAAGGCCAGGAATTGTTTGAAAGTCTCCATCCAAAGGCCGGGTTTCGGAAGCCGCGCGAGAAGACCGGGAATATAAGCGACAAGTAAGAAGGGCAAAGCAAAGCCAAACCCTAACGCCAAGAAAACACCAATCGTCGTCAGCGTAGAGCCCGCCAGTGCAAAGCCAACGGCTCCCGCCATGAATGGCGCGGTACAAGGTGTTGCCACGATAACGGCTAAGACACCTGTTAGAAAACTCGAATATGGACCTGAGCGACTAACCGTATCTGAGCCAATATTTTGAAAACGACCACTCAACTCAAACATGCCGAGTAAGTTCAGCCCGATTGCAAAAAGTAGGAGGGAGAGAAGCCCGACCAGCCAAGGGGATTGCAACTGGAAACCCCATCCCACCGATGCACCTGCGGCTTTTAAAATCAGGATAAGCCCGGCGAAGACAATGAAACTCACTAAAACGCCTGCCGTGTAACTCCAAGCCGAACGTCGGATCGCCGCGCGTTCGCCATGTGCCATTTTTGTGAGTGAGAGAGCTTTTAACGATATGATCGGAAAGACGCAGGGCATGAGGTTCAGGATAAGCCCGCCGAGGAATGCGCCAAGGATGGCACCCCATAAAGTAAGTTGTATTCCCGCAACGCTGGAGCCTATTTCCGATGTTGAAATTGACGCCTTTAAAGCTCCAATATCAACAGGCGTTGTTGTCGAAATTGGAACGACGATGGCCTTCCCATTATCTGCAACAAGTGTCGCGTCAAAACTCTCCGGCGTCTCGTCATCCCACCCATAGCCCGGCGATGCGGTAAAACGGACGCCATTTTCTGCAGGCTGAAATGTAACCGTTTCGCTATGGACGATGATTGGATTTTCATGCGGAAATAGTGTTGTATTATCGAAGCCATCCGGGAGCTCGGAAAGATTGAAATTAATTTTCTGGGCCTCTAAAATGGCCGAGCCACGAGCTGTACCTTTTGTCGGAATTTTCTTCAATGCGCTCTCTATTTGGGTCGCATGACGTGGATTAAGCTTGGTATCGCCAATTCCGACAGGCAAAGATAAAGCCCCGTCCTCCGGAATGCAGATGTCGTCGCACACCAAGAAGTAAGCATGCGCCTTCAAGGTGGTCGCCCGGCCTAAATCAACCTCAGCGTCAATCGTGATATCGACGGGCAGCCAGACCTCTCCGTCGAGCGCATAAGACACAATTGGTCCGACAGTTTTAATCTTTGGAGCGGGCCATTGTATCGGACCTGCGCTGATTCCTTCAGGTAAATCCCAGACGATCCTGACCGGTTCACCACTATCGCCGGCATTACGCCAATAGGTGTACCAATTGCCTTCAAATTTCATCTTAAAGGCGACAGTGAAACGTTCGCCCGGTGTGACGGTGTCCTGACCGGAAACCAGACTGATTTCCGTATATCCCGTATCCAGCGGCAAGCTTTCGCGCGCATGGGCGTGGCCGCTCATTACAAGCGCGCAAAATATAAGGCATAAGATCCGGTACATAATTTCCATTTAGGGGCCATTTATGAAAATACGAAGCACAAAAGCGTGTCACACTGCGTGATCAGTTTTCCAAACGTGAGATGAATGTGTGAGAGCGAAGTTACGCGTGCGCTTGACTCATTCGCTTCTACCCCCAACATCGGCCCTATGGTAAGCTCACCAAAACTACCCGCCCGTCCGGCCAAGACTGAGCTGTCCGCGCCGTCCTTAATGCCGGCCTTTGCGCGGGAGCGTCAGGCTCTGCAAAATACGCTGTCTGTGCGTGGTGAAAATGCGCTGTCTGCCGCACAGACCGTGAGCGCCATTCGAAGTGCTCTGGACCGCGCGGGGGCAGCGTTTGCCCGGTCAACGGACGATCCGACGTTGCAAAAAGTAGGGCTTTGGTTGATCGAGGTCATTAAATCCGGCGCGGGCGTTTTGGACCGCGCTGTCAGTACAGATATCACCTATGTTGAAACCGGTACGCCATCAACGGGTGTGTCCGGACTGTTAGGCAAACCCACATTATTCTACGGCGCGGCGGGGCTCTTGGCGGTGATCGGTGCGGTGCAAGGCGCTGGCCTTGTCATCGTCTCAGCGGTCGTCTTGGCGGGTTTACATAGTTTTGAACCCAAGCGGTGGAAAAAAATCTTGTCGCTTTTACCGCGCGGCAAACCACCCGCCGCTCTCGAAGATCATACGGGACGTCAATTTAAGGCCGAGGCCAGATTATCCGTCGATGCCGCAGGGCTGATTGGTCAGATTGAGGATGCTTTGAAAACGGCGGATCACATTCTCTCTCGTCTGGCTGAGCCGCAAAGCCAGTCCCATTGGGCGGATACGCCGAGACTGGCCGCCATGCTCCAAAATCTGCTGGAAGCGGGCGGAGCAGGGGATAGCGATTTTGCGATGGAATTAATCGAAAAAGAGCTGCCGAGCCTGCTAAATTCGGGCGGTGTTTCAGTTGTGGACTATACAAAAAAAACGGCGAAATATTTTGATGAGTTGCCGGGTCTGGGTGAGGGTCAAAAAATTGAGATGGCTGCTCCCGCGCTCTTACGCGAAGATGGTAGTGTCTTGCGACGTGGAACCGTTTGGATCAGGTCATGAGTTCTGTGAAACAACTTGAATTTATTGGCTATGATTTGGGCCACGGCGAAACGGCTTTGGGCCGGGCTTTTGGCGCGACGGTGCGCGAGCCGGAAATTTTGGAATGGCGCGGCCGGCGGAGTTTTGTCACAGCCGTTGCGACGGATAAATCCGGCGTGAAAATTGGCGCAGACGCTTTGAACGCAAGTGCGCTCGGCCCCAAAGCCAATGTCGCGGTAAAATTTAAATCGCGCTATCTCGATGTCGCCGCCGTGCATGAACCCATACGGGATTTTACACACACTTTGGTGGACGGCCTCGCAGCAGACGGGACGATTTTAGGCCCAAAAGACAGCCAATTTATTGTGGGCTGTCCCAGTGGGTGGACGGCTGATGACCGCGAAGATTACCGCACTGTTTTCCAAAATGCAGGTCTGTCCAATGTCCGCATTGTGCCCGAGTCCCGCGCCGCGCTGATGACAGCCTTGGAACAAGGCTATCTATCGATTGAAGATACGCGGGCCTCTGTTCTGATTGTTGATATTGGGTCTTCCACAACAGATTTTACCTATTGCCGTGATTTGGACGCACAAGATGTCGGGCATAATGTTCTGGGTTCAGGTTTGTTAGATACGGAAATTTTCGACCTCAATCTTGCCCGTCAGAAAGACCGCAAAAAGATCGAACAGCTGATCGCAAAATATCCGCATTATCGCCCGATTATGGAATATTGGTGTCGCGAGGCCAAAGAGGCTTATTTTACGGGTGAAGAGGTCACGGTCGAAATCCTGAAACGCCTCCCCATTGGTCGCGGTGTTGTCTTTGATATTTGCCTCGACAAAGCCGATGCCGACGCCATTTTGGATAAGCCGTTAGAGGCTTTAAATGGCTATAGCTGGCGAAGGGCCTTTGAATATGCGTTGAAAGAAACGATTGAAAATTTGGGCGGGGTTGTCCCGGATACGATTCTTTTGACGGGCGGGGCCTCCCGTCTTCCGTTGGTTCTGCCCGCCACGCAGAAGGCCTTTCCCAAAGCCCGTGTCGTGCGAGGGGCTGAACCTGAATTTGCCATTGCACGGGGTTTGGCGTGGCTCGGAAGGTTTGAATATCTTCATGCCAGTTTTAAATCCGAAGTCGATAAACAGACGCGGGACGGCGGCGATATTGCTACTAAGGCCGAAAAAGCCTCTCGGGATTTGGGGCAAACCCTCGCCCCTGTCCTCGTTGATGCGATTACGGAGGGCTGCATCTTACCCACATTTCGGGATTGGCGAAGTGGCCAGATCAAAAGTCTGGATGATGTCGAGTCTGAGTTAAATGACCGCGTCGCAGCGTGGTTGGCCTCTGATGCGGCGCAGGCTGCGCTGCGCCCGGTTATTGATGTGTGGTTCGCGGGCCTGCAACGTGATATTGAAACCGTCACCGATCCGCTGTGTCGAGATCACGGTCTTCCGGCGATGGTCTTGTCTTTGACAGATTCACAACACGTCTCCCGGCATTTAGAAGGCTTGTCCCTGGCCATGCCGCAGATTGGGTCGATGGAATCTGATACGGCGCTGGTCGGGACTACACTTTCAGCCATTTTGATTGGGTCGATTTTGGCCCACGCAAATTTATTTGCGCCGCTCTTCCTTAATCCGCTCGGTTTGGTTTTGGGCGGCGCGCTCGCAGGCGGCACCTATATTTTTGGACGCAAAGCCCTGTCTGGAAAAATGCGTAGTTCAAAAGTCCCGGTCATTGCGCGACAAGTTTTGACCGATGGACGTATTCGTTCAGCTGTAAATAAACAACGTCCCGAGCTGATCGCGGCCGTGCAAAAGGCCTGGGTGGATGCGGCGGCAGACCGTTTTACGGGCGAGTTGAATGATATGCTGGGCAGCGCGCTGCGCGAACGCGCAGATGAGCGCGCCGTCTTGTTCTTAGTCTAACGCATTTGGCAGGGTGATATCGATTTCATCTTCACCCTCCATATCAATGACAATACGTGTTTTTGATTTTCCGTCTTTCACGATTGTTTCGCGGTCAATTGTCATGCTTTTGCCAAGGCCTGAAATTGAAAAGCTGTCTTCGCTGTCACGGCTCTTTTCTTTTTTGATTTCCGCAATTTTCGCGCCGTCAAAGCTTAGGACCGTTTGACCGTTATCTGTGTCAACATCAATGTCCTGTGCGAAATCGCTAAACATTGCGGCGAGATCGCGGAATAAGCCGTCCTCT
Organism: uncultured Algimonas sp.; assembly: GCA_964490745.1. Lineage (GTDB taxonomy): Bacteria > Pseudomonadota > Alphaproteobacteria > Caulobacterales > Maricaulaceae > Litorimonas. The sequence goes on along the minus strand of CAZBDT010000096.1, from coordinate 909 downwards.
GCGAAAGCCTCTTCCATCACATCCATGACGACTTCGATTTCTTCCGAGATATCGCCGTCCGCTTTGGCCTGCCCTTTTTCCAACTTGCGTTTTAGGCGGGCCGTTGATTTTGCGATATCAATCTTGTGATCCGATAGTTTCTCTTCGATTTTCTCCGAGAGGATCTCTACCTCGGCTTCGGTCTCAGGCGGAGCCGCAAAAGCGGTGGCACCCAAACAAATTGTCACCAAAGCAGAAAGAGGTAAGTGAAGCATATCACGCATAAAAGCCTCGAATGTTACGCTAGCCTCAGGAAATCCTGTAGCTATTCAGATTGAAATTATGATAGCAGAGGACTGAACCTTCCCTGAATTAAAAACCCGTAATTGGCGCATCCATGTTGAAAGACCGTTTTTTTTATCCACTCGCCGCGCTGATAGTGGCTGCAATGGTGGCTTATGCGTTGTCGCTGGGCGAGCGCATTGAGCTGACAGATTGTGAAATATGGGAAGCGGGTTACACAATGGAAGGTGAAGACCTTATCCGCTTGACGGCGCAACCCGGGACGCAATCCGTCTTTATTGCGGCTGCGGGCAGTGAGCCAGCCTATGCCCGCCTGACGAGTACGGCGGCGCGTGACAGTCTTCCGCCGGGACCAGGCGTATTTGCGCCGCTAGGCCCGCAATATGAACGGGCTTTTGCGACGCGAAATTTACGTATGAGCGTGATCGCCAGAACGTCCCGCCTGAATGGGCTTGAGAGTTTTGATATTGGATATTTTTCTGCCGGATCAGGGGATAGTGGCTGGAAAAGGAAAACGCTCACTGCGGACTGGACGCCATACGTCACAGAATATCGACCGGGGGCATTAACAGAAAATCAAGGCCTCGATCACGCCTCTATTTGGCCGGGTGAAACGGCAGAGCTTTT
>CAZBDT010000095.1:0-9331 GCA_964490745.1 uncultured Algimonas sp. | reverse complement strand
ATCGCCGAGCTTCACTGCGTAATCATACCACGGCTCATCCTTCCATTGCAGGCGTAAATCTGTCGGCGCGCCCATATAGTGATAATAATGCTCGCCCTGAAAGGCCTGATGATTGCGCAACACGTGATAGCTGTCTTCGCTGACATAGGGGCGCAGCATTTCCGCAACGATGGGTCCGTGGTTCGGGACATTGATGACTTTCGCCATATCGTGGCAGAGCGCAACAACGATCTGCTCATCCGTTGCGCCCGCCCGCCGCGCGAGTGTGCCGCACATAAGGGCGTGTTGCAGCTGGTCACAAGCAAACCCCAATGTCGCATTTTCCAGCTGTTTTAGCATGTCGATGAAGCGGTCGGCGGTTTTACCGAAATCGACCTTATGCGCTGCACCGATCTTTTGCCAATCCTCCAGCGTGCCGTCCTTCATGCGCGTAAATTTGGCTTGCTGACTGACGAGCGCCGGGTCAGCTTTGATAACGTCTTCGAGGTTTGTTGCGTCTAACATGATCTCATTTCCCCATAGTTTTTCTTTTACAATAACAGAAATCGAGACGGGGTAACGATTTTTTTTCATCTCTCCGGATGTACAAAATTGAGTTTTGAGACATTTGCGACATCGCCACATGATAAAGACCTGTGGTGGCACTTATTTAAAACGCGATGGCGCGATCAGCGCAGATAGCGAAATCGTTATTGTGCATGGGACAGGCCGCGTCGTAAATAAGGCGCCATGAGAGAGACATTGCGCGCATTTATACTCACATTGTTTGCTTGGCTAATGGCTTCACCTGCCATGGCGAAACAGTCTAAGAGCGTGGATACGGGAAAGGTTGTCGCCTCTCTCGTCAGCTCCCATGATAGCGTCCGGCCAGGGCAGGATGTGTATATCGCGCTCCGGACGGTTTTAGATGAAGGCTGGCACACCTATTGGCGCAATCCGGGCGATAGCGGCGAACCCGTGCAAATCAGCTGGCAATTGCCGGACGGCGTCACAGCCGGAGAGATCAATTGGCCCCTTCCGCGACCTATTCCGACGGGGCCGATTGTCAATTACGGCTTTGAAGGGACACCCCTTTTTCCGGTCAAATTTGAGATTAATCCTAACGTCAAAATTGGGAATGATCTTACCATTACCGCAGATTTTTATTATCTCGTTTGCGAAGAAATTTGTATTCCCGAACAAGGCAGCGCCAGCTTGACGCTCACCATTGGTGATGTCGTAGAAGACGCGCAGTGGAGAGGGGAGATTAAAACGGCCCTTGCAGCTTCCCCCAAGCGTGGTTCAGTAAATGGCGCGATTGAAAAATCAGGTGAAACCGTCTCGCTGAGTTTTACAAATTTACCTGAGGGTGATTTTTCGAAAAGCTATTTCTTTCCTTATGATCAAGGCGTTTTAGGCCATAGCACGCCACAAAATGTTACCGTTGCAGCAGAGGGTCTTCGTCTGTCCTCTAGCGCTGAATTCCTTTGGAATGGAGATATGTCGCAAACGCTCAGCGGGGTTTTGACCTATCAACAAAATGGGCAATTAGCAGGCAGCGTCGTTGAATTAGCCGTTGGGCAGAGCCTCAATATCGGGGCAACACCCTCGCCAAAATCTGCGATAGGGGGTGTGACACTTTGGACGGCTATTATCGGCGCATTGATTGGCGGATTGATCTTGAACCTGATGCCCTGCGTTTTTCCGGTCATCTCTATCAAAGCGCTGTCTATTGCGAAATCCGCCCATGGAGAACGCCGCGTCATTCGCCGGGACGCGTGGCTTTACACAGCCGGGGTAATGGCAACGTTTCTTTTGCTGACGCTCCTTTTACTGGCGTTTAAAGCGGGTGGAGCGGAGATTGGGTGGGGGTTCCAATTACAATCTCCTATCATGGTTGCCGCGCTCGCGATCTTGCTTTTCGTGATTGGGCTCAATTTATTGGGCGTCTTCGAGATCGGAAGCGGTTTTCAAAATACGGGTCAATCCCTCACGCAAACATCCGGTGCGGCCGGGTCATTCTTTACCGGAGCTTTGGCCGTCATCGTGGCCACACCCTGTACGGCGCCCCTCATGGCGGGGGCCATCGGCTATGCTTTGGCGGCGCCAACAGTCGTGACGCTTCTGGTGTTCATGGCCTTGGGGCTCGGTTTCGCTTTGCCGTTTTTGCTCATGGCCTATGTGCCGGGATTGCTGTCAAAACTGCCAAAGCCGGGGCCATGGATGGTGCGGTTTAAAGAGATTTTGTCTTTTCCCATGTTCGCTGCCGCGATTTGGCTCGTTTGGGTCCTGAGTTTGCAGGCGGGTGCGAATGGCGTATTGCTCGTCTTATCGGCGATGTTGGTAATCGCTTTTGCGATCTGGTGTTTCAAACGCCCTGCGCGCCTTCCAAAGATCATCGGTATCGGGGCTGTCTTGGCCGCTTTTTCCTTGCCCTTCAGAATCTCCACCTCAGCAGGACCAGCTGTCACTGAAACCGCTGAGCTCAATGCAGAAGCGTGGTCGCCCGCGCGTGTGGCGGAACTTCAAGCCGAAGGGCGTCCTATCTTTGTCGATTTCACTGCGGCGTGGTGCGTGACTTGTAAGGTCAATGAAATCCGCGTTCTGAAAACACGAAAAATGCAAAACTTATTTGAAGACACAAATACCGCCTTCCTGGTTGCGGATTGGACGAATAAGGATGACGACATTGCGGCGGAGCTCGCAAAATATGGCCGTGCGGGTGTCCCGCTTTACTTGGTCTATTCTGACAATTCAGTAACTCCGGTGATTTTGCCTCAAATTTTGACTTATAATGATGTAAGAGACGCGCTCGGGACTGAGTGAACCAACGCGAAATGTTTTGCGTATTTAGATTAAACTTCAATTCAAGGATATAGATATGGCGTTCTCAAAACTTCTATTTTCATCTCTAGCGGTTTCCACAATCGCGTTTGCCGCTCCGGCTTTCGCCAAAATTGCGACAGGGTCCAATGTCTCTGATATGACAGTCGTGGACTCAAATGGTGTGCAGCACAATCTTTCTGATTTTGCAGGCAAAAAAGTCGTGTTGGAATGGACGAATGAAGGCTGCCCCTATGTGAAGAAGCATTATTCCACCGACAATATGCAAAAGACGCAAGCTATGGCGAAAGCTGACGGTGCAGTTTGGTTGTCCGTGATTTCCAGCGCCCCCGGCAAGCAAGGTTATAAAACGCCGGAAGAAGCCAATGCGTGGAAGGCCGAGCAAGAGGCGGATGTAACGGCTGTCGTCCTCGACCCGTCCGGCGATATGGGCAAAACTTTCTCCGCGAAAACAACGCCGCATATGTATATCATCGATGAGAGCCAGACGCTGGTTTATCAGGGCGCGATTGACGATAACCCGTCAGCCAATCCGGCAACTGTTGCGGGCGCAAAGAACTACGTTCTCGCCGCCATGGAAGACTTGAAAGCCGGTAATGTCGTCGCGGTGTCAGACACGCCGCCTTACGGTTGTTCCGTCAAATATAAGTCCTAATCTGACAGTATAGTCGATTTCGGCTTCAAAGTTATAGCCGCTGCCTATTTTTGGCAGCGGCTTTTTTTGTGCCATCAGATAGGGGCGATTTGGTCCAGTTTATCCCGCATTGCCTCTGAAATCGGGACGGGGCGGCGCGTTTTCTCATCGACATAGACATGGGTGAATATGCCTTGTGCACTGGTTGTGTGCTCATCATTTCGGAACAGGCCGATTTCGTAGGTCACACTAGATGTGCCGATTTTCGCCGTGCGGAGTCCTGCTACGACATCATCCGGGAAACTAATCGGCGCGAAGAAGTCGCAGCTCGTCCCGACGACAAGACCAATGATTTCGCTTTTGCCGATCTCCAATAAGCCATTATCAATCAGCCAACGGTTCACAACCGTGTCGAAATAGAAATAATAGACCGAATTATTCACATGCCCATAAACATCATTATCCGCCCAGCGCGTTGGGAGGGTGAGATGATGTGGGTAATTGTTGAGGCTGTTGGGTGTAGGGCGGGTCACTAGCTGCGTTCTCCTTAGGCGGTCATAGTGCGAACCCACTTCAGGAAAGGGTCGGCGATGGGGCCTTCGTCGTCCATTCCAGTGGTCTCTTTGACAATTTCATTTCCCAATTTGGGAATGGTGGTTGAGAATGTTGTCTCTACCCAGTTTCGGAATTTGGTGTTCAAAGGCACGTCATCCGCCGGTGGTATGTCAAACTCGCCCCAACAAATTTCATCATATCCGATGGCGAGCAAGCGTAGGAAATCTACCGCATTGTCAGTCAAAACACATGTCATTACCGACCCAGATCCTGACCCCATATGCACAATATGTTGCTTTCCATTGTCATCAAGCCAGAATGCGCCCATCGACCCATCTCCACCCGTTTTGCAGAAAACAAATAAACGTTCATGTAGCTCTGATCCATCTTGGCCAAACCAATATTTTAGGTTTTCCGACCCTTCTGCGGAAAATTCTATGTATGGAGCTAGAAAGCTTTTCCCGGATGTCCCGTAAGGCATTAGTGATCCACCGACTTTGCCGTTTCTGGTCCAACTGAATCCGCTCTCATCTATCCATTCGAACAAGAGCTCTAGGGCAGGCGGTAAGTGCATGCCATCCGGGAGAGAAGATTTAATTTGTTGAGCTAGAGTTTCCATTATGCCGACTTTCTTCAAATTTTCAAAAATTCAAAATTTTGAATTTTTATAAAATCGTCTCATAAATTTTCACCACTGCCTCATGCGTCATTTCGCGGGCATTATTCATGAGCAGGCGGTCTTTGGTCATGGCGTCATCGGCCATCATTTTGATGGCGTCGCTGGGGATGTTGACCTCTGTTAGGGTTTGCGGAACGTGGGTGGCGTCTTTTATCCGTAGCATTTCATCGACCAAAGACGTCCCGCTTTGCCCAACGCCGAGGTCGCTCGCAATTTCACCATACCAATGATCGGCTTCGGGCTGATTATATTTCATCACCTCGGTCAGGACGAGCGCGTTAGAGAGACCGTGCGGCACATGGAAAAATCCACCCAGCGGATAGGCGAGGGCGTGGACCGCTGCACAGGGCGCATTGGAAAAAGCCTGCCCCGCAATCATCGCGCCCATCAGCATTTCATTCCGCGCGTCAATATTGCCCGGTTCATTTACAGCCTGTACGATATTGTTCCGCAATTTGCGAAGCGCTGTCAGGGCGAGGGCGTCACTGATCGGATTTTTCAGGCGGATCGAGGTATAGGCTTCTATCGCATGAACCATCGCGTCAATGCCCGTACTCGCCGTGATCGAAGCGGGCAGGCCGAGCGTCAGTTCGGCATCCAGCAAAACACGATCCGCATAAAGCGGATCAGACACAACGCCTTTCTTGGCTGTCTTGCCCGTCGTCAGAATGGCGACATTGGTGACCTCGCTGCCTGTGCCGGAGGTTGTCGGGATGAGGAGTAACGGCAAGCGCGGTCCCTTCACCTGATCTACGCCATACATGGTTTCCAATAGTTGTTCAGACCCCGCGAGACAAGCCGCGACCTTGGCCGTGTCCATGGGCGACCCGCCGCCAAACCCGATGACAAGACCCGCATTAAACGCCCTGATAGCGTCCGCGATGTCCAAAACAATCGTGTCGGGCGGGTCGGCCACAACTTGGTCTAAGACCAGCACATCAAAGCCGGCCGCTTTCAATGCGTCTACGCCAGCGTCCATCAAACCCAACCCCCGCACGCCTTTATCGGTGACAATGGCGATGCGTTTATTCGCGGATAATCCCTCAACAAAGAGATCAAGCTTCGCCGCCCCACCGGGCGCAATACGAATGTCAGAGACTGTTTTGAATGTGTGCATGGCTAAGGCGATAGCATTGCGTTTCTAACCTGTCACCTCTGATAGAATTGCTTTAACGAGATAGAAGAGGACGTGAGTATGTATCGTAAGACATCATCAGAGCCATTAATTGATTCTAAAACGGGTGCAGTTTTTGTCGCACGCCCTTTTCTGCATTTTAAGGCCTCGCATGAATTCGATATTACGTTGAACCAAACAACCATTCGACTGTCATGCCATATTATTTTCAAGGTTGAGGAAAGGTCGGAAGCTGTCTTTTTCGGAGATGATGAGCGCTTAGATGAGAGCACACCAATTTACGCGGTTCATGATGTCCATGCTTATGACGACTCCGAGCTGGAGATCAAAATGAGCGGTCCCGAACGAAAGGCGGCTTATGAGAATATCGTAGATTTATTTGGTAAAATACTTTTGCGCTTTTTTGATAAACCAGCTCTTTTCGTCTTACCGTCTTTCAATGAAGATTATTTTAAGTCTTTCATCGAGCTACAAACAGAGGCGCTTCAGCAGAGAATTGAGTGGGTGCACACTTATATTCTACAAAGCCGAATGTTGATGCAGCATTTTAACTTGGACACTTTAGCCGAGGTGCGGACGAAGCTGAATCTCAACCGGTTGCCGGACGAAGACGAATATGATTTTGAAGATCGTATTGAGGCGGCGATAGAGAGCTTTGCACCGGGCGAATATTTTATCTGGTTGAGTTGGGCGGAGGAAACTGTTGAGAGCGTTGTCGAAGACGTGCAGCACCTTCTGCGCCCCGAAGCCCAAGTCGCGGATTTACAAGCGCTCCTATTTGGAAATTTTCTTGGTCTGGAAACCGAATTGCCCGGGCAGGATGCTTTTGTAATTCCGCGATTTAAAGCTTTGCTACCGGGGCTTCAGACCACAAATGAAAATCCACAATAACCCTAGCTGCGCTCGGTGCTTCACGGCAATTAATCCCCCAGATGGATTGCGGGCGTTACGCATCCATCGTCAAAATAACTTTGCCCATCGCCTTCCGACTTGTCAGCTCGTCGAACGCCTCTGCGAAATCTTCAAGCGGGTAGTGATTACTAATGCGGGGTTTGATTTTTACTGTTTGTAGCATTTGCATGATCTCGGCGATATTGCCCATATGCGCTTTCGGATCGCGTTGGGTCCATGCCCCCCAAAAGACGCCGCGAATATCAATGGATTTGAGCAGCGCGAGGTTAAGCGGGATGCGCGGAATGTCGCCCGCTGCAAAACCTATCACCATATAACGCCCGCCCCAATTCATCGCGCGCACGCAAGGCTCTGCAAATTTATCGCCGACCGGATCATAAAGCACATCTGCCCCGCCCAGCCCTTTGATGGCTTTTTTCAAATCCATATCGCCGGAATAATTAAGTGTCTCATCCGCGCCATGTTCGCGGCAAACCGCGAGTTTTTCATCCGTGCTGGCGCAAGCAATCACTCGCGCCCCCATGGCCTTGCCAAGTTCAACCGCCGCAAGACCAACACCACCCGCCGCACCGAGGACAACCAGCGTTTCGCCAGCTTTTAACGCGGCGCGTTGTTTCAACGCGTAATAGGACGTCCCGTAAACCAGCACGAGACCAGCCGCGATATCGAACGGCATATCCCCAATCGGCCCGACCACAGCGACGGGCGCGACAACTTCCGTGGCAAAGGCTCCCACCTGTCCCAAATAGGCGACGCGGTCTCCGACTTTCAAATGTTTAACATCATCCGCAACTTCCGTGACGACCCCCGCGGCCTCTCCGCCGGGGATGAATGGGAAGGGCGGTTGGGCCTGATATTTGCCTTCGCAAATGAGGATGTCGGGGAAATTCACACCTGCGGCCTTGAGTGCAATGCGGACATGCCCGCCTTTCATGGGGGAGGGTTCGACGTCTTCGACGGCGTGTTTGTGGTAATCTTGAAATTGGTGAACGCGTAGAGCTTTCATGGTGTGGTCTCCTAAAATGACATCCTCCCCCTCTTTAGGGGGAGGTGGATGAGCGAAGCGAGGCCGGAGGGGGTGTTGTTCGATCTTGTGGTGAAATGTCCCCCTCTGTCTTCACTGCGTTCAGACATCTCCCCCTCTGCGTTTTTTCAAAACGCAGAGGGGGAGAAAAAATAGCTACCCCGCCCATTCCGGTTTCCGTTTCTCGAGGAAGCTCGCAATGCCTTCCTTGCCTTCGTCAGAGCGCATACAATCGGCAAAGACATCCGCCGCATGATCCATCATTTCCGCGCCTGACTTTTCGCGTGATGATAGAATGAGGTGTTTGGTTGCCGCTATGGCACCGGGGGCGCAGCGTAAAACGCCTTTTTTGATTTTGGCTTCAATCGCTTCCAATCCTTCAACATCGGCAGCGGTTTCATCCAGTAATCCATATTGTTTGGCTTCTACGCCTTTGAACCGCGCGCCTGTCAGCATGATACGGCGCGCCATTGGCAGGCCGACCCGCGCGACAACGAAGGGGGCGATCTGAGCAGGTGGAATACCGATCATCGTTTCCGTCAGAGAGAATTTCGCATCCTCTGTTGCGATAATCACATCCCCACAACACATTAAGCCAAGCCCGCCCGCAATCGCTGCGCCTTCGACGAGGCAGATCACGACTTGCGGCATTTCATTCAGGGCGAGCAGGACATCCCCAATGCCGCGATTCATCTTTGCAACCTCGGCATGGCTAATGCCGGGGGCTTGCATGGCGTTGAAGCTTTTCAGGTCGCCACCGGAACAGAACACACCGTTCTTCCCACGTAATGTAATGCCGCGCACGGTCCTATCATCGCGAACAGCGTCCATCACGGCCAACAGCTCCGCACACATGGCATCATCAATCGCGTTCTTCGTTTTTGGGTTATTCAACCAAATTGTAAGCCAACCGTCCTCTCGCGCCGTATCAAGCCTGTGTGTGTTGGGTAAGTTTTGCATAACGCTATTCATATTCGTTATTTGACGCGCCGCCGCAATAGACATAGCTGAATGACATTCATTTTTTCTGGAGAGTCCCTCATGAGAGAAGCCGTCCTCGTTTCTACAGCCCGCACACCCATTGGTCGCGCCTATCGCGGGGCCTTTAATGCAACGCCGTCTCCGACCTTGGCAGGGCATTGTATTAACCATGCGGTCAGTCGCGCAGGTATTGATGGTGCGGAAGTGGCTGACGTCGTGATGGGCTGTGCCTTGCAACAGGGCGTACAAGTGACAGTGGGACGCAATGCCGTCCTCGCCTCGAACTTGCCTGTCACTGTTCCGGCCATGAGCGTGGATCGTCAATGTTCCTCCGGCATGGTCGCCATTGGGATTGCGGCGCGCAAGATCATGTGCGGCGAAGCCGATATCGTCATTGGTGGCGGCGTCGATAGTATCTCAATGGTTCAAACACCGGAAATGCGCGTCGCGCCCGATCCGGCTGTCATTGCGAAACATCCGGCCGCCTATATGCCGATGTTACAAACCGCGGAAGTCGTCGCAGAGCGCTATAATGTCTCTCGTGAGCGTATGGATGAATATGCGCTGATGAGCCAGCAGCGCACCCAT
>CAZBDT010000094.1:0-9659 GCA_964490745.1 uncultured Algimonas sp. | reverse complement strand
CTTCCCCCGCTGACCTCACTACGTTCGGCCATCTCCCCCTAGCGTTTTTTTCAAAACGCATGGGGTGAGACATAGAGTAGTCTATTTGCGATTTGGATACATAATCCGCCCTCCCGTCATAGGTTCAGGGCATCCAGTCGTTTCCGGAAAGCTAATCGGTAGGCCCTTAAGTGTCCTAACCGCGAGATAGGCGAAGGCTTGCGCTTCCAACATATCCCCATTCCAACCCACCTGTTCGGCAGCCACAATTTCCGCATCCATATGCATATCTAACATCGCCATAATCGCTGGATTTTTTCGTCCGCCGCCACAGACGATAACTTTATCCGCATTAAATGATGTCAGATCGCGGGCGACGGCTTGGGCGCAGAATGACGCCAATGTCGCCGCGCCGCTTTCGACTGACATAGATCCTATCTCGCCCAAGACATCAAAGTCATATCGATCTGCGCTTCGCGGGATGGGCCGCGTGAAGAAATCCCGCTTAAGCCACTGATTTATTTTATGATGATCAACCTCGCCCGCCATAGACAAAGCACCATCAGCATCAAAGGCCCGTCCTGTTTTTGACGCTATCCAACTATCCAGAGGGCCATTGGCCGGGCCGCAATCCGTCGCCCAGATAAGTTTTCCGTCTTCGATGATCGTTACATTTGCAACACCGCCTAAATTAAGGACCGCGACTTTCCCGTCCAGCTTTGAATAGCGCACCAAAGCTTCATGATAAATCGGCGCGAGAGGCGCACCCTGCCCGCCCGCTGCGACATCAGCTGTTCGAAAATCAAAGGCGACGGGTGTATTAAATTTGTCGGCTAAAGTTTGCCCCCGACCAAGTTGAATCGTTTGCCCTTTTGCGCCATTGAGTGGCGGGTGATGCAAGATCGTTTGACCGTGATAACCAATAATATCAGCAGATAATGCACCTATCGCTTTTATATGCGCCGCATCAATGACCTCTTCGCCTCGCGCAAAGTTGTTCGGGGCCGGACCTTTAAATCTCCACTTTAAGGCGTCCTGTGTGACGGCTTCCAAACTTGCTTTCTCGCTGGATGTAAAGGGGCGCTCTGCCGTTGACCCAAACCCGAAAATATCAACCCCATCCGTCTCGATAATTGCCACATCCACCCCATCCAATGACGTGCCACTCATGAGGCCTAATGCAGTATAGACAGTATTTTCCATATAGAAGCCTTTGACACGACTCCCATGCTCGTTAGAAGCGCAAAATTATGACACAGTACGCCTCTACATTTATGCAAACCCTCGTTGGGCGCGGATATCTTTATCAATGCACGGATGAAGCCGGGTTAGATAAGCTCGCCTCGACAGACAGGCTTGTCGGCTATATCGGGTTTGATTGCACCGCACCGAGTCTCCATGTTGGCTCGCTCGTCCAAATCATGATGTTGCGTCATCTGCAAAAAAGTGGCGGTACGCCCATCGTTCTGCTCGGTGGCGGGACTACGAAAATTGGCGACCCGTCCGGCAAAGACAAATCCCGGCAAATGCTGACGCAGGAACAGATCAACGCCAATAAAGACGGCATAAGACGCGTCTTCGCGAAATTCTTGGATTTTGACGGACAGAATGCAGCGATTATGGTCGATAATGATGATTGGCTGGGTCAGCTCGGCTATCTCGAATTTCTGCGTCTCGTTGGCACCGAATTTACCGTCAACCGCATGGTGACAATGGAAACTGTCAAACGGCGTTTGGAAAATGAACAGCCCATGACATTCTTGGAGTTCAATTACCCGCTCCTACAAAGCTATGACTTTGTGGAGCTATATAAACGCCATGGCTGCCGCTTACAGCTGGGTGGCTCTGACCAATGGGGCAATATCACGACGGGTGTAGACCTCACGCGGCGAATGGAAGGCGGCGAATGTTACGGCTTTACAACACCGCTCATCACAACGGCGTCTGGCGGGAAAATGGGTAAGACCGCCGATGGCGCCGTCTGGCTAAATGGCGATCCATCGCTAGGTGAGAATTACACAAGAAGCCCTTATGAATATTGGCAATTCTGGCGGAACACCGAAGATGCTGATGTCGGAAAATTCCTGCGTTTATTTACAGAGATGAGCGAGGATGACGTGGTCGCTTTAGAGGCGCTGGAAGGTGCAGAGATTAACAAAGCTAAGATAGCGCTCGCAAATGCCGCGACAACACTTCTCCATGGAGAAGAGGCCGCTCAACGTGCAGAGGCCACGGCGCAGCAAACATTTGTCACGGGACAGACCTCGGCTGACCTCCCCTCGGTCGATGTGACTATGGCGGAACTGAACGGTATGGGAATTTTAACAGCCGCCACTAAAGTCAGTCTCGCGGGCTCTAACGGCGAGGCCAGACGTCATATCAAACAAGGCGCACTCAAGCTAAATGATGAGAAGGTGGCGTCGCATGAGGTTACCTTAAGCGAGACCGATATAATCGACGGTGTGGTGAAAATCTCAGTGGGTAAGAAGAAGCATGCCTTATTAAAAGTCACTGACGCTTAAGGCTCATCTGCTTCAGTCTTTTCCTTTGGCGCGATATCTTCAATTGCCTCTTTCATCGCATCATCGATCTTGGAGCGATCCCGTTTGAAAATGCCGCGTAAAAATCCAGGCGTTAGGGCCGATAAAGGATTAACCGCAATCTGCGTTTTCTCAAATGGGCCGCTGACGGTATAGGTCAGCGCAAATAGTCCCCCATCCTGCTCTTGCACGAATAAGTCACCCAAAACCGGTATATCCCCAAGGATAGAGTTGGCTGTGTAGGCGGGCACAAGCGTTCCATCAAAATCCAAAACACGTAGCCCTAGATCAATATCTCCATTGCCCGTCATACCTAGAGCCGGACCATATAGTCTCGCATCACGGATAGCGATGTCATCCCCTAACATGGTGAAAGGCAGTCTGAATCGATCAAACTCCATACTGCCGCCGCTCAACGTATCTGCGAGACCTTTCAAAGAAGCGAGTGACAATAGCTGCGCCAAGGCCGGAGCTTCTTTTAATTTGAAGTCTCTCATATCGACCTCGCCGACAAAGGCCCCCTCTTCGCCCGCAGCGGGCAAACTCGCCGTGATTTCCAGCTTGCCGCCGGATGTATTATCAAGGCTAATGAACGCAGAAACAGCTTTTGAGGCATCCGGGATAAGGATGTTAAGCTCGCGTTTCAGATCTTCACGCGTTGAGAGTTCAAGCTTTAGCGGTTCGCCGTCAGAAAAAGCTTCCAAACGCGCCGTCTCGATCACTTCACCTGTGTGTGTGAAGTAAATTTCAGAATCTGAAACGGGATAAAATTCATCTAAAATGAGAGTCTTAACTCGCCCATCTAAAGTTAAAGGGACATCTAAATTGCTTTGACGTTCCGCAAACAGGTCTTCGGTCCATGGACTGACATCTAAATAATTTGCATTCAGTTCCACGCCTAAGCGCCCCGCACGTCTGTCCGGTGTAATTCTGACGGCGCCTTCTATCAGGGACGCAATCGATACATTGGATAGGTCTATTTCGCGCAGTTTATAATCTGGTTCAATTTCAACCCGACCCGCAACGTCCAAATCAGCCCCTGTGATTTTGGCATTATCGATGATATAGCTGCCATCGGGTTCGCGGCTGAGTTGCCCTGTCAGCCTCGCGGATTCGCCCGGTATTTTCATCCAGACGCGCTCAACGGATAGTTCCGAAGCCGTCAGATCAAGATTTATATTTGCACCAAAAATGTCCCGTCCACGACCGACTGCGTCAACTTTGAGATAAGCCGTTCCATCAAACCATGTCCGTGATCCGACACCTAGCTTGTCCAAAAGATCTGCATTTATCTCACCGGATGCTTGATACTGGGTTGGCGGCGCATTTTCTCCAAAGGTTTCTTGCCACAGAACGTCTGCGCGCCATGGGCCTATATTCACAGGTCCCTTCATCACGACACGCTCTTTATTCGCATCCATAGAGAGTGTGCCATTCGTTACTTTGTAATCTCCTAACTCAAATGGAGCTGTCGCATTCACAAAATCACCTTTGATTTGATATTCGATCTCCTCGCGTGGAAAGAACTCCAGCAGTGGTCTGACGACGTTAATAGAAACTGTACCACGTCCCGCTAAAGCCTTCGGGTCAACATTATAGCGGGACGCGATCTGAAAAGGTGGAAAGTCGGCTACGCGAAGCAATTCAGACGCTTCGCCTTGACCATATGCATTCACGACAATGTCCCCACCTTTAGGCAGCAGCCGCGGGATTTCAACAGAACCGCCGGTCAACGTTATTCCGTCGAGGCGGCCTGAGTCTAAATTGACGCTCAATTGATTGCCAATAAGTTGACCGCCTCCAAAAACCTCCACAACTTGCGGCATTGTTTCCATGAAGCGAACCGATGTGTCAGTGCCACTGAACAATAGCTTCAGACGATCTTCTGTTAGCAGACGGTCTTCAAAAAAGTCTTCCTCAAAGGCAATTTCCGCGTCTAACTGTGTAATCTTCCCGCCGGTTACCGAACGATCAATCCAACGCCTTGCTCCACTAAACGCCTTTACAGGCCAGAGCGATAAAAATTGATCCGGCTGTAGCACACCCGACATTTTTGAATTTAACAGGACTGTTTTCAAACCGTTATTGTCTTCGAGCACGACCGACCCATCAAAATCGTGAGTGCTTTCAAATAGTTTCACATGTCCTTTTGAAATATCTAATCGGCGACTGTCGAAATCTGCCTGCCCGACCAGATCGAGCTGCCTCAGATCTAAGGGGGCTTCAAAGCTTGGCGTCAAATCCAAACGTATATTACGGAATTTCAGGTCAAAGATCGGGGAACTGTTCACATCCCCATCGCTCAGATTTCCTAATTCCGTCATAAAGCCGGAGCTTTTAAAGGCGATTTTGGGCGATCGAAAATCGAGGGTTTCAATATCCATGCGCTCATCACCAAGCGCCAAACTTGCTTGCACATTCAATCGTTCAAATGGGAAAGATCGAGATCTTAATTCACGGTGCAACATAAATTGCCCCGGCAGAACGGATAGGTCTATCGCGGCAGAGCGAAGCCCCTCTGCTTTTGTGTAATCAATATCGGCCGACAAATTCACCGGCGCTTCCAACCCCTGAAGTTCCCAGAAGCGTCCTTTTCCCGGGGCGATGATATCCGGTCTTGCGCCCTCAACCTCAAATCTGAGTTTGACAGCCTCCAATCCCGCGTCGAAGACTGAACTGACAGTAAATGGCATCACATCATATTTTTGATCGACCGTTCCTTTGGCATTTACCGTTACATTGCCTGAATCCGAGAAATTTGCTGTCAAATTATCAATATTAGAAGCAAGATTTATCCCCGAGACCGCATTCTTGATATAGATTTGAGCGTCATCTATTTGCACGAATTCAAGACCTTGCAAGGCAAGGTTAAAGTCGCCTTGCGGCTTGGTCGCATTATCCGCTCTGTAAACGGGACCAATGCGCCCAACCGTTTCCGGTGGCCCCAAACCAGCCGTGATAAATCCATTTCTGTCTTCGAGATAGGTCAGGACACCGCCCTTGATTCGAGCACTGACTAAACGCGGCTTTGAAATCAAATCCTGTCCGGGTTCGAGCACAGACTTTATTGATTCAAATTTTTCCAACACTTCGCCATTTTGATCCCGAATAACCGCATCTTTGATTGAAATGACAAAATGATCATCGACGGGCAGCCAAGCCAATTCGAGTCGCCCAAATTCTGCATCACGGCCGTCAAAGGAGTCGGCAAACCAGGTTTTGATATTTGGCCTAAAGACCGTTAAATCCGTCGTCTGCTGATCCAAAACAGCAGAGGCATACCATAGACCCAGAATGCCTAACCCTAAAACGACCGCGATAATATCGCCGAGGATCCGGTCAATTCGATAGATGATTTTTGAGATAAAGGATCTGACGCGCAGAAAGTAAGGGTGACGCCAGAAATCTGCGCCCAAGTTTTCATTTGGCGCGGATTCTGCATCCGAGCGCTCTGTTGCTGTTGGCTTTCCTGCGTCAGCTGAGTTATTGTCTGAGTTCGCGACCATATTCATTGCACCGCCTATAGGTCTACGCCGTATAAATCCATTATGAGTCCCATTAAGAAGACATCATAATTTTTGCGCAGGAAATGGAGAGTAAGAAAAATGCCCGTAAAATTAACAGAATTAGCCCCAGGCGACGTTGCGCCCGCATTTTCCATGCCCGGCAGTGGCGACAACGGTACACTAAACCTATCGGATTATAGCGGCAAATATCTCGTTCTTTACTTTTACCCAAAGGACAACACACCAGGTTGTACGACTGAAGCCATTGATTTTACGGCACACAAGGACGCATTTGAGGCCTTGAATGCCGAAATCATCGGCGTTTCGCGCGACAGCATCAAAAAGCACAATAACTTTATCGCTAAAAAAGACCTCGGCATCATACTTGGCTCAGATGAAGATGGGAAAGTGACTGAAGACTATGGGGTTTGGGTCGAAAAAAGCATGTATGGCAAAACCTATATGGGCATACAGCGCGCAACCTTCCTCATCTCTCCGGACGGTAAAATCGCTGAAGTTTGGCCTAAAGTCCGCGTTAAAGGCCATGCCGAAGATGTGTTAAACAGATTACGCCAGTTGGCTGGATAAAATGAGCGTTCTGGCGGATGCACGTATTATATTGCTGACGGCTGACCCGCGGGACAAAGCTGCGGTTGCCCGCAAAATGCGTAAGGATTGGATCGAAGGTCTATCCATAGGGCATCCCGCCGGAGATCTTCCTGACCAACCCGCCAGACCATCACGTCCCAAACTCGTCCCACCTTCGCAAGTCTCACGCCGGCGCCTCGGATCGCCAGAGGGACGTGGAGCCTTATTACATGCTGTGGCACATATCGAACTTAACGCGATAGATTTGGCCGCAGATATGATTGCGCGCTTTGCTTTGCATCCTGACATCGCGGAGACAGACCGTGCGGAATTCATTTCAGACTGGTCTTCTGTTTGTGATGATGAGGCCCGTCATTTTATAATGCTGGCTGACCGACTTAACGCGCTCAATCTGACTTATGGCGATTATGCAGCGCATAACGGCCTTTGGGAGGCGGCCCAAACCACACGAGATAATTTTCCGGCACGCGTCGCGATTGCTCCGCTGGTTTTAGAGGCCAGAGGTTTGGATGTGACGCCCGGCATGATCACACGATTGAATAACGTCGGTGATCATGACAGCGCCGCCATATTAGAGATCATCTACACAGAGGAAATTGGTCATGTTGCGATTGGCGCTAAATGGTTCAAATATCTCGCTGCGAAACAGCCGAAAACACCCGAATCTTACTTTCACGCTCTCGTCAAAAATCATTTTAAAGGGCAAGTTAAATCCCCCTTTAATGACAAAGCTAGAACCCTTGCGGGGCTCTCAACGGCATATTATGCACCTTTGGCCAAGAATTAGACGTTTTTAGAAGCTAAACATGTGTTTCAACTGTAAAATTAAGAATAATTTAACCGTAAACATAGCCAATCCTACTTGAAGGCAATGGGGCAGCTATGATTAAAAGCGTTTGGGGACGGCCAGTGTTTGGGGAACTATGTTAAACGACGTTATAAGCGATGTGCGCGCGCATATCCTACGCCATTTTCCTGAGCGTCAAATTTACCTTCGCTCGGGTGGTGAAGTTAAGTATTTTGTTCTCTCTACAAAGCTTCAACTCGCTGTTGTCTCTGTCTTATCCTCAATGGCTTTGATCTGCCTTTGGACACTTATTAATCTTGTAATTGGTAATAACCCATTGCGAACATCCGGTCAGGAAATGCAATACCAGAAAGCCAATTATGAGCGTATGGTCGCAGATCTTAAAGCGAGAGAAGAAAATGCAAAATTAATGCTTGAAGAGCAGCGCACGAATTTTGAGACAATGGCGCGCCAACTCGAACAAAAACACCAAACACTCGCTCAAATCATGGGCACGCAAACTAGCTTAACGCCAATTTCGACTACGCCGGCCCTTGAATATGCGACTAATCGCGTTTTGATGGCTCCAACGGCACGAGATGCAACGCCACGGGAATCACGGCGTGACGTGATAAAAACGGCATCTTTGTCTACAGGTCTGGAATTTGATAACTCTCTAAATGTCATGGGTGCTACACAAGATAGTTTTTTGATCGCCGCTGAGCGCGACACCCAAGAAAAAATTGAACGAAACCGCGCCCTTATACGTGCGACAGATATGGATATTGAAGCGATCTTGAGTGCCGCCCCGCAAGGAAAAGGCGGTCCATATATTCCAACAAATGATGATTATGGTGATCAAGATGGTTTCATTTCTCGTGTTACGGCCATTCAGGCGCGCGCAGCCGAGGTGGACGCGCTTGATAACGCCCTCAAAGCCGTTCCTCTCGGGCATCCGGTCGGTGCTGAAACATATCGCACCTCCGGATTTGGGCTACGACAGGATCCATTTACGAAACGCCCGACAATGCATCATGGTCTAGATTTTGGCGGACAGCGCCAGACGCCGATTATAGCAACTGCAGAAGGTGTTGTTTCCTTTGTAGGCAGACGTGGTGCCTATGGCCGCGTCGTCGAAATTGATCACGGTCATGGTTTCAAAACACGCTATGCTCATTTACATAAGACATTTGTAAAACGCGGCCAAAAAGTGGATAAGGGCTTTAAGATCGGCGGTATGGGCTCTACCGGGCGCAGCACAGCTAATCACCTTCACTATGAAGTTCATTTTCAGGGTCGTGCTTATGACCCAAGTAAGTTTTTGAAAGCAGGACTATATGTTCAATAAGACCAATACACCTTCTGGTTCACCAACGACGTCAAAGGCCCCCGCATCAACGGCTGCGCCGCGTATGGCTGCGACTGCAGCACCTTCGATATTAGGACGCGACATCGTGATCACGGGTGACATTAAAACAGATGGTGATGTTCAAATTGATGGACGTCTAGACGGGAACATTACAGCCGGAAATGTAACCATTGGCGAACAAGGTGCTGTAAATGGTAAAATTATCGCTCAAAACGTGAATGTCCGAGGTAAGGTCGCCGGTAAGATTGAGAGCAATGTCGTTGAGCTATCAGAAACAGCAAATGTACAAGCTGATCTCGTTCAAGACCAGCTCATGATCGCAAATGGTGCGTTTTTTGATGGCAAATGCTCCCGTAAATCGGGTGCGACGAAACCTGCAAAAGCTAAGGCGGCAAAAACAACCGCATAGGCTTTCTAATAACTTATCTATTCAAAACCCGGCTAGGCGTCGGGTTTTTTCTTTTCTGATTAAGAGTCGTAATCTGTTTCCATATAATTTTTGGGCTAACGAGATAATAAGTATCGGCTTTTCACCGACTTAGCATTTTCTGAAAAAGAATAATCCTCGAAATGGTTTTTCAGGGTCATATTTAACTTGTCTTCTTTCATGGGCAACCAAGCGTACGTTGGCTTGTTTGGGGAGAAGCGGCGCTTGTCATTGGGAGTGGTGGGAGTAACGTCCATCCCTCTGGGTGGCCTATCGAGAGCTGATTATCCCTCGACTGGATTGTTCGGCCGATAGCGCAAAAAGGCGTCGTCGTGTGGGGCTTCTTAGCACTTGTGCATTTCCTAATTCATAGGAATTGCACGGGCTGGGAGGGCTCAGAGCATTCGCAATACCGCAACCGCATTAGCAGAGCCCAACCACC
>CAZBDT010000093.1:0-9749 GCA_964490745.1 uncultured Algimonas sp. | reverse complement strand
GGCCATGATAACACCTATCAGACATGAAAAAAGGCCCACACAGAGCGGGCAATAACTTAGAGGCGCGACCTAAGGGTTGGTTACGCATCCGTCAACCCGTTTTTACGGTCACTCTCAACGTTTTGTAATGCTATAGCGGACAATCATTCATATTCCTGCCACATTAAATTTGCCATAGGTTGATCATGAAACATGTCCTCAAAACAGCAGGTTTGGTCGCATTTGCAGGAATGAGTAGCCTCGCAATAGCTCAGACCTATACGCCAAACCTCATGACTAAAGGCGCAAATATATCTGTGCTGAATGCTCAAATTTTTGGCGACAATAGTTATCGATTGCCCGTCCCAAATGCGGACACGACTCAGATTCGCGTGAATATGAAGGGCTATGTGTTTGGTTTTCGGGTCATTCGCTCTGATCTTATTGCACAGTTCGATGACCGGAACTACGCTGCCTATTCGGATGCTAAATCTTCTGGCCTTGCCGCCCTACTGAAGAAGATGGAAATTTGGGCTGTTACGCGCGGCACATATGACAGAGGCGGCCTGCGCCCTGACTGGCATGTGCAACAAAATACGGATAAGAAAAACCGCCGCGTGGAAATGAATTACGACCACAACGCGGCTGCCGTCGACGTTGCCATTATCCCACCGCTTGGGAGTCAAGGCGTCCCGCCAGCGACACCAGAGTCTCGCTATACTTCGAATGACGCGATCTCAGGCATACTACATTTGATGATGATGGGAACAAAGATTGAGGGAGAACTTTGCCAGGGCCGCGTCCCCTTCTTTGATTCAAAACAACATTATAATCTTAAGCTGGAACGCGTGGGAACAAAACGTGTGAAGTTTGATGGCGATAAAGACGAAACGATCCATTGCCGCGCCTATTATGAACCCATCGCAGGATATGATCCGGAAGACTTGCCCAGTGATGAAGAAGCGCAAACGCCGATTAATGTCTATTTCAAATATTACGAAGAAGCCGGCATCCATGTTCCCGTGCGCTTCACCTATAAAATCAGCGGATTTAAGGCTGTTGTGAAAGTCGACAATATTGAGTTCGAATAAAAAACATCGACTTTCATCTGTTTCACAATGGGACGATAATTGTATGAACCGGGCGTAAGGCCCGGACAGACTTAAAAATTTCTTTCGAAAGGCTCGATATCCACAATCGCCCCCGCAACCGCTGGGTCAACTTTGAAAGTGACGTAATCCGTGTGCCGTGTGCTAACGGCGAGATTTAGCTTTTTCAGGGCGATTCCCAAGGCTGATTTGCTCAATCGATTGAGTTGCGATTGCTTGGTCCAACTCGGCGATGCCCCAAATTTGTTACGAAGGGTCGCATTTGCAATCATTGCCGCATTTTTCAGGGCGCTTTCCTTAGACGAAAATTCTGTTGTCACTGATACACAAAATCCATGATTATCGACGCGATGCGGCGCGCTTAAAGGCCATGAGACAGCTTGCCCTTCTTTGAGATCAATGACCGTTGCATCCTTATCAAATGAAGCATCATATGGAAGATCATCCTCCAGCATATTGGTCACGGCTCTCTCATAAAATTCGTCCGAAATATATTTATCCTCAATGGGATAGAAGAAAATACGCTTCGGGCCGCGAATATGCCAAAGTATTGTTTCGGTTTTGTCAAAATGATACGGCGTTCTGGCGACAGGTGATGTGATTAAAACACCCCCATTCGCATTGAAGGGCTTTTTGCCTGTATGTTTAGCGATGTCGCCATACATTTGGTCTAAAACTGAAGAATATTCAGGATGAACATTCATCGCTTTTCTCAAATTAATCCAAATTTTCCCAGTCTTGGCTGTTGCTAAGAGTTCTTCAGCTGAACATGCCCTAAAATCTCCGGTGCGCAGTTTATTCGGGAAACGCGTGTCATCTACAGGCCCCATGGTACAAACATCTGTCAATTCAGACGGATGTTTCTCGATCAAGTGAATGAGAGCCTGATCGGTAAACAGATTTGTGGCGGCAAGATCATGAGAAAATGTAAATACAGTTTTTCTAAACCCCGAACTCATCTCTTCAGTCCAGTCTGTAATCATCGCCACGTTATTATCCTCAATTTTTTCAATATTCCCCTTTCTCTTCTGGTAGCAAGATTGATGCCACTCCGCGCTTTGACTGACTTATTTTTTAGACTGACACTTTGATTCAGACACACGAATCGGCACAGTTCGTATACTCATCATGTCCCGCCTCTCCGACCCAATTTTGAAAGCTGTGCTCGGCCCGACCAATACGGGCAAAACGCACTATGCCGTTGAGCGGATGCTGGCCCATAGTTCCGGCGTGATAGGCCTGCCGCTTCGCTTGCTGGCTCGCGAAATTTATGACCGCATTGCTGCCAGACTTGGCCCGGCACAAGTCGCGCTCATCACGGGAGAAGAAAAAATCATCCCACAAAAAGCGCGGTTCTATGTCTGCACTGTCGAAGCCATGCCGGTGGAAAAGCGGTTTGCCTTCCTCGCCGTGGATGAAGTTCAGTTAATGGCCAATCACGAGCGTGGACACATTTTCACGGACCGTGTTTTACATGCGCGCGGGATGGAAGAGACATTGTTTATGGGCGCAGAAACGGCGCGCGATGTTCTGGCGACATTGGTGCCGAAAATACGATTCGACACGCGCGAGCGCTTTTCCGAGCTGCATTATGACGGCCCGGCAAAGCTCACGCGTCTACCCAAACGGTCCGTCATCGTCGCCTTTAGTGCGGCAGAAGTATACGCGATTGCAGAACTTATCCGGAGGTTTCGTGGCGGCGCAGCCGTCGTCATGGGTGGCTTGTCCCCACGTACGCGCAATGCGCAGGCCGAGATGTTTCAATCCGGCGAGGTAGATTTTCTGGTCGCAACAGATGCGGTCGGGATGGGCTTAAACCTCGATACGGATCATGTCGCTTTTGCGAGCCTGACGAAATATGACGGACGCAGACGACGCTACCTCACCCCGATGGAAGCCGGACAAATTGCCGGACGCGCCGGGCGTTTCAGAAATAATGGGACATTCGGGACAACGGGGGACTGTCCCCCCATGGATGAGGAACTTGTCAAACGCATTGAAGCGCATGATTTCGAGCCTTTACATTATGTGGAATGGCGGAATTCCGACTTAGATTTCAGCTCTCTAGACGCCCTGATGGAGAGCCTGCACCGCCCGCGCCCAACCAAACGACTGCGGCGTATTAAAGGCGCGGATGACGAAGCCGCATTAGAGCGATTGAAAGCCATTGATGAAGTCCATGACGCCCTCAAAACACAGGCACAGGTCAAAATGCTATGGGATGTCTGCCAAGTCCCCGACTTTCGCAATCTGACGATCGATACGCATGTTAAACTGCTGCAGGATATCTGGCGGACACTCATTAAAGGGGGTGGAAAACTCTCTAATGAGTTCATGGCGTCAAAAATTGACCGATGTGACGAGACCTTTGGCGGGGTGGACGCTTTGTCTTCGCGCTTGGCCTTTATCAGGACTTGGACCTATTGCGCCTCAAAAACGAACTGGATGCCAAATCACGCGAATGGATCAGAACATTGGATAAATCACGCAAGAGAGGTTGAAGACAGGCTATCAGACGCGCTACACGCGGCTTTAACAGCCCGCTTCGTTGATCGACGAACTCGGAAATTATTGAAGGGCATAGGAGCCGACTTGGACATGAGCGCAACCATTAAAGACAGCGGCGAGGTATATGTAGAGGACGATCTCCTCGGCCGTCTGGATGGGTTGAAGTTCACAGCTGACACCAGCCAAAGCGGTTTGGAAGCACAGGCCCTCGCAGCTGCCGCGCAGAAGGCTGTTGGGCCCGAAGTTGATAGACGCCTCACATCCATATGCTCCGGCACGCATCAAATCTTCACACTGTCCGATAGCGGGCATATTCTGTGGGGCGGCATGGCAGTCGGTCGCATTGCGCCTAGCGGATCAGTCTTTACGCCGGACGCCGAGCTGATTGGCGGCGAATTAGGTAAAGGCCCGCTGCGTGAAATGGCGACAGACCGTATGCGCGAATTTTTGCGAAGCGCCGTCACAACACAGCTCGTACCCCTCAAGGCTTTGAAGGACCTCATTGCAGCGGAAGACACGCTTCCCGCAGCTAAGGGCTTTGGATATATTCTGCTTGAGAATAACGGTGCCGTGGAGCGTCGCGATCATTTGCAGACCATCCGTGACCTAGACCAAGATGCGCGGCGTCAATTGCGCTCCGTTGGCGTCGTGTTCGGCCATTACAATGTCTATCTGCAAGAGATGGTGAAACCCAAACCTGCGCGACTCCTGTCACTCCTCGTGGCGTATGGTGCGGGTGGGAATAAAAAACCTTGGATTCCGTTTGCGGGCGTGACCTCTATCCCGAATGAAGGGGAATTAGAGTCATCGAAATATACGCAGCAAGCCCTATCCTTGGCAGGCTATCGCGCCGTAGGAAACCGCATCATTCGTTTTGATATTTTGAACCGCCTGTCATTCCTCATCCGTGAAGCGCAAGAGCAATTCAAAAAGACGAAAACGCCTGAGGCCAGCGGGCATAAATTCCAAGTTATGGCGGAAATGTTGGCCTTGCTCGGCTCATCTTATGAAGATGTGCAGGGCGTCTTGAAAGCGCTGGGCTATAAATCAGAAGTCTCAGAGACAAGACTGACAGTCCCTGTCGCCGAAGACGCGCCCGAAACAGCGGCTGCTGAGGCGACGCCTGTTGCCGCAACAACCGCTGAGTCGGAAGAATTAGAGAAAGCCACAGATACGGCAGAACCTGCCAAAGCCGATGAGAAAGATGCGGCTGCCGTCTCAGAGTCCGCAACAGCGCCAGAGACACAAGCGTCGCCGGCTCCAGCCAAAAAACGGCCCGCGAAAAAGGCCCTCACCTTATATAACCTCCGAGTCACCGATGAAGCCGGTGTCACAACGGAAGTTGAAAATCTCGAATATTGGTATTTTCCTGTCAGAGGACAAAAAGGCTTTAAACCCGGCGGACGCCATCAATCAGGATTTAAAAAGAAGAGCCACAAAAACCAGTTTAAAGGCCCTAAGCCAAGACGGAATTCACCTTCGCATAAAAAGCCGCCAACACAAAAGCAGGTCGAAAATTCGCCCTTTGCTGCGCTGGCCGCCCTCAAAAACCCGAAGAAGGATTAATCACTGCCTCGACTTCGTTCCACTCCCAAAGACAAAACTGCCCAATCCGCACCGGATGGGGCTTGCCGATTGGATGTCTGGCTCTATCGGACACGGCTCTTAAAAACGCGGACTGGAGCCGCCCGTCTGATCTCTTCCGGGAAGGTTCGTCTCACCCGAAATGGGCAAACGGACCGCACACGCAAACCGCACACATTAATCCGTCCGGGAGATGGAGTTAGCTTCATGCGCGGGTCTGAATTGCTTTCTGTGCGCATGACTGCGGCAGGAACACGGCGTGGACCCGCCCCCGAAGCGCAAACCCTATATGAAAGACTTTAACGGCACAAGCTTGACAGTCGCGGTCCTGTCCGTCACATCCCCGCCGAATATAGATTTTGGAGCTCTGCGCAGATGACCTATATCGTCAAAGACGAATGCATCAAATGTAAATTCATGGACTGTGTCGAAGTCTGTCCCGTAGACTGTTTCTATGAAGGCGAAAACATGCTCGTCATTCATCCCGATGAATGTATCGATTGCGGTGTGTGCGAACCGGAATGCCCTGTTGATGCCATCGTACCGGATACAGAAGATGAGCCCGACGGAAAATGGCTGGAAATCAATTCGAAATATGCGGAACTTTGGCCTGTCATTACAGTCAAAAAAGAGCCGCCTGCGGACCGCGAAAAATACGAGTCTGAAACAGGGAAGTTCGAGAAATATTTCAGCGAAAAACCCGGCACGGGTGACGAATAAGTCCTTTCAGACTATTTTCTAAATAATGGACCGGGCGAGATTCGCTTTTATCCGAAAAATGTGATATGGAATTATCAAACACCAAAGCGCGGATGGCTTAAAAAGGCTGCCGCGCTTTTGATTTGAGATATTAAAGGACAGACACAATGGCGACTAAAAAAACCGCAGCAAAAAAGAAAAAGTCTTCAAAGCGCTTATTCAAAGCAAACCAACATATCGTCTATCCGGCCCATGGTGTCGGCATCGTTACCTCAGTTGACCAAGAGGTTATCGCCGGATTTGATATTGAGGTCTATGTTGTGCATTTTGAACAAGACAAAATGACCCTGCGCGTTCCAACGGCCAAAGCCGCCACATCCGGTATGCGCGCGCTCTCTGATGAATTGACACTCAAGGATGCTTTTACAACGCTCAAAGGCCGCGCCCGTATCAAGCGTACAATGTGGTCACGCCGCGCGCAGGAATATGAAGCGAAGATCAATTCCGGCGATCTTATACTCGTGGCTGAAGTCGTCCGAGATTTACATAGAACGGATGCGCAGCCGGAGCAGTCATACTCTGAACGCCAGCTGTATGAACGTGCGATTGACCGTATGGTGCGCGAAGTTGCAGCCATTCGCAAAGAATCGCGCGACGCGGCTTTAGAAACTGTTCTAGACACACTGGCAAAGGCGCGCTCCCGACAGGCTGCAAAGGCCGCAAAAGATGCGGCTGCAAATGGTAGCTCTGATGATGAAGCTGCGGCTTAACGTGACTAAAACTGCAAAAAACACTAAATTACTGCACTAAATTTGTAATCGTTACAGTTGTGGCGCTTGACCTTCAACAATAGCTTTCCCATCGTTCACCCAGCGTTGGGGCGCGATTGTGTAAGGTTTAGATATGACGAATAAGATTAAATTATTATTGGTATCAGCGGCAAGCTGCACATTACTAGCTGCGTGTGGCGGCGGGGGCGGCGGAAGCTCGTCTACGTCAACACCAACGACTGTTACCCCTCCACCAGCGCCAGTCAGTAGTGCACCGACCTACACACCAGGCACATTTGAAGCGGCGTCTTCATTTAAAGATAGATGCGAAAATCCCAGAGTAGGTCGTAGTGACAGCGAAGGCTCAACTCTGATCGAGAAATTCTGGCTTCGCTCTTGGACGAATGAGACCTATCTTTGGTATGACGAGGTTCCTGACCTTGACCCGAATGACACAGCGGATCGCGTCGATTATTTTGATCTCTTGAAAACAGACCGTACAACAGCTTCGGGCGCGCCTGTTGACCAGTTCCATTTCTCGCAAAGCACAGAAGAATTTGAAGAAAGTCGGAATGGAGAGCCAGTTTCCGGTTATGGTGCCAGCTTGCGTGTGTTGCGCGGTTCCCCGCCACGCGACCTTCGAATTGCTTATAATGAACCGGGAAGTCCAGCTGCTGAAGAAGGTGGCTTCAAACGTGGTGATAGAATTTTAGTCGTTGATGGCATTGATGCCGTAAATGGCGCGACTACTCAGAACGGACTCGATCAGCTCTTAGCGGGCTTATTCCCAGCTACAGCAGGGGAAGAGCACACATTCACAGTGGAAGGTGTCGACGGTGTAGAACGCGATATAACGATTTCATCTGCTGATGTTGTCCGGCAGCCCGTTACCACAACATCTGTCGTTGATGTCGATGATGGCACAAAAGTCGGCTACATTCATTTTACAACATTCTCACCGTTCAATTCCGAGGAAGCCATTTTTAATGCCATGACGGAGATGGATAATGCCGATGTCGATGATCTGGTTTTAGATCTGCGATATAATGGCGGTGGATTACTCGCAGTTGCGGCTCAACTCGGTTTCATGGTGGCAGGCGAAGATGCAACCGATGGGAAAACATTTGATCGTCTGACCTTCAATGACAAAAACACAGATAGAAATCCTGTAACGGGTGATTTCTTACGTCCGACACCATTTATTGGCACGGGCGTAGGCTTTACCGTTCCAGAAGGAACAGCTTTACCAGAGTTAGATCTGGACCGAATCTTCATCCTTTCAACAGATGGAACATGCTCAGCATCAGAAGCCGTCATTAATGGTCTACGTGGGATCGACGTCGAAGTTATTCTGATCGGGACACAAACTTGCGGTAAACCCTATGGTTTCTATCCAACAGATAATTGTGGCGAGACCTATTTTACGGTCCAGTTCCGTGGTGCAAATGACAAAGGCTTTGGTGATTATGCGGATGGCTTTCTTCCAAATGATGCCGGCAGCGGATTTGGTGTAGAAGTTCCAGGATGTACAATCCCTGACGAGTTCCAGGGTGAATTGGGTGATGAAAATGAGCCCCTATTCGCAGCGGCCCTACAATTTGCTGCGGATGGCACCTGCCCGTCTTCCAGCACGGCTACAGCGAAAACCAGCTTTAGTTTCCCTGAAGCTTCACTCTATCCTGAATTTGACATTATGAATGACAAGCGCGTTCAAATGGATGAGTTCATGCGGACAAGCCGTATTCTAGGCGTGACGGATGGTGACATTGCGGATCTGAAAAAATGATCCGCTTTACGGCCCTAATCGCAGGAATACTCAGCTTGTCATCTTGTCAATCTGTTCCAAATGCAAAGGCCGCCAAATTGGCAGCTGAGCCAGACGCGTCTCAAACTCAGGCGATCAAATTAGCTGTTGAATCTGCTATGAAGCGCAGCGATTTGGATATGGATCCGGGGCGTTTGGTCGACACATCTATTCTAATTGTAAGACCCGTCGCCATACCCGGACTGACAGATCGTGTGCCTGGCACGCCAAAGCGTTTTACGCTGATGACAACGGGTCAAAGCTGTTACTTGCTAGAGGCAGGTGGCGGGATGCGGATTGACCTTCCGAATATGGCTTGCGTTTAAACAACTCTATCAGCTTAAAATTTCCAAACGGCCCGGGTGATCGACCCAGATCATCGGGCCGTTTATCATTTCGACCCAGCCCCTTACGCGCAGTCTCGCCCCCGTCAGGCCAAGCGGGTCAATCGACGTAAATCGCTTCACATTTTTCTTGGCAATCGCAATTGTGAAATCCGTTTTATAATCCGCCCCAAAATTGAGATAGATGCGCCCCCGAACGTCAGCCGTTGACGTCACAATTCCTTCCACGATTTGCAAGCTATCGACATATTGCGCGAGCGGGTCAGGATCAGGTTTACGTACCCCATAGAATGACGACGCCCAAATCCCTCGGTTTCGGTCTCGCGCTTTTGTTTCAAGCTCGTAGAGGGATGGAAGATCGGCGAGCTCACCTTTCCAACTATAGACCCGCGCTAAGCCCAAACGGACCATTTCGCCTTGCACCCATAGATCAGGCTGGTCTCTGCCATCGAGCGTAAACACCTGTGCAACTGCTCGCCCAAATCTGTCTCTGGTTTCACCGCCATAATATAGTTTCACATTTCGACCTTTGATAAGTGCCGAGAGCCCTGCCCGCGATTCAGACGCATAAGGCCAAGCCCGCGCTGCGCGTTGCGCCGAACGGGGCGCCTGGATCGCGGATAGGCGCACAGAGAGTTCAGAGCCATTAGTAAGAGCCAAAATAAAACTATCGCCATCAACAATACGGGCAACCCGTCCGCTCTCCCCCGCTTTTGGGACTGTATTTGAGGTCGATTGACTATTTCCCATGAAGAGAGCCGACGCGGCAGCGGTCATCATGACCGTGCGGCGGCTTATGCCATATCCCGTATTTGACAAAATCCTCACCCCCTATCTTTCTCATAGTTTTAAAGTGAGGTCGAATCGGACAGACTTGAGAGATTATAATTCTTGGAATAAAATCAAATCATGGTCCCGTAGCTCAGTCGGATAGAGCATCAGATTCCTAATC
>CAZBDT010000092.1:0-9779 GCA_964490745.1 uncultured Algimonas sp. | reverse complement strand
TCTTTCTTCAGCCAGTTTTTCATCTTCACCCTCGCGAGGGTCAAGGCGGTCTAATTCTTCAATTGCATGTTCGAGAAATTCGCGGTCTTCACTGGCCTTGGCTTGCAGAGCGAGCAAGGCGTCCAATTCGCGTTTTGTTTCCTGACGGGCAGCGAAAGCCGTCCGAACATCATCCAGCTCACGCTGATATCCGCCAAATTGATCCAGAAGATTTATGTGCGTTGTCGCATCCAGCAGTCCGCGTCCATCATGCTGACCGTGAACCTCTAACAAAATCGCACCGAGTTGAGATAGCAATTTCACACTCACGGCTTGGTCATTGACGAAAGCCCGGCTCCGCCCCTCTGACGTCACCGTCCGACGCAGCGTGACGTCTTCTGACTTTTCAGCCTCAATATCATGATCGTCTAACACAGCCCAAGCCGCGTGGTTATCCGGCAACGTAAAACTCGCAGTACACTGAGCTTTCGTCGTTCCACTTCGGACCAAGCCTCGATCAGAACGGGCTCCCGTCGCCATGCCTAGAGCGTCCAGCAGGATAGATTTACCCGCACCCGTCTCGCCCGTCAGGGCCGTTAGCCCTCGGTCAAAGTCCAAATCAAGCGCCTCGATCAGGACAACATTTCGGACAGACAGCCCCGACAGCACGGCTTAGAACAGTCGTTCTTTCAACCGCGTCCAATATCCTTTGCTACGCGGCTTGTTGATTTCGTCATCTAAATTTACGCCATAATTTTCAAGTAGCTCATAGCTGTCTTTATACCACTCGCTATTCGGATAGTTATAGCCCAGCACGGACCCCACGAGTTTCGCTTCTTGGATGACGCCGATAGAAACATAGCTTTCAACCAGACGATGGAGAGCCTCTTCAGTTTGAGAAGTCGTATCATAATCCGAGACGACGTTCTTGAAGCGCCCAATCGCCGCAAGATGCTGGTTTTGCTTTAGGTAATAGCGTCCAATCGACATTTCCTTACCGGCCAAATGATCATGCGTGAGTTCGAGTTTTAGGCGCGCATCACGTGCGTAATCGCTATCGGGATAACGGCGGACGACTTGTTGCAAGGCGGACTCCGCTGAAACTGTGGTCGCTTGATCGCGCCCCACATCGTAGATCTGATCGTAGTAATTGATCGCGATGAGATAATAGGCGTAAGGGGCAGAATCAGACCCTGGATGCAGGCCAATAAAGCGCTGTGCCATGGCTACGCTCTCATCGTAATCGGCAGTACGATAGGACGCATAGGCACTCATCAACATAGATCGTCGGGCCCATTTTGAAAATGGATGCTGGCGCTCTACTTCTTGAAACAGAAGCTTGGCCTGCGCCCAGTCACTTTTATCCATCTCATCAACCGCCTGATTGTAAATCAATTCAGCCGGACGTTCGACATAGGCTAAACGTTCCTTTTTACTTGTACCACAAGCACTTAGGACCAAAAGAGCCAGACCGAATGCTGCCAAACGCGCTGTTGAAACTGTTTTTGAGAATTTGGACATGAAACCCGTTCACTCTAAGTTTTGACGGCTCATAACACGTCGCCGAGTCATAAACGAGCCTTTCTAAGCTATCATCTTAGAGCTTTCAGCAGGTCGCGGAAAGTGAGAAAAACGTTAGGCGGGCACAGATGTCAGATGGTGTACCTCTTCAGCTTCCAATTCTTTCATTGGCATGGCTGTAAAGCGCCAAGCACCGGGCGTTCCATATAGTTTCATTAGCAGGTCGTGATTAAGACCGTGGCCTGATTTAAAAGTTGTGACGCGGCCTAATATAGGGCCTCCCAGATAAAGATCCCCAAGAAGGTCAAGAGCTTTATGTCTCACAAATTCATCTTCAAATCGCAGACCGCTTGGATTCAGAACTTTATCCTCATCCACGACAATCGCATTATTATAAGACCCGCCTTTTGACAGACCAGCGGCCTGTAAAGCCGCAACCTCGTGAAGACGCGCAAATGTACGTGCTCCTGCCATTCGTTCTCTAAAAGATCGAACATTCGGCACAATTTCTAATCTTTGATGTCCGATTGCGGCTTCCGCAAAATCGATCGTGACATCCAATTCTAAACGATCACATGGTTCGATACGGGCCCACATATCTCCGGACCGGACCTCTATTGTCTCAAGCACCTTTGTATATCGACGCGGAGCAGGCTGCCTGTATACACCGACTTGCTCGATCAGTTTCAGGAATGGCTCAGCGGACCCATCCAGAGCCGGAAGCTCTGCACCATCCAATTCTATATCTAGATTATCAATTCCAGCGGCACTCAATGCCGCCAATAAATGCTCAATTGTAGAGACTGTTACGCCCGCAGCATTGGATAAAGTCGTACAGTTACGAACACCTGTTACAAGATCCGGGCGGACCTCTACGACATTGTCACGATCCTTGATATCAGTTCGTATAAACTTCAAGCCTGAGCCAACAGGCGCGGGTCGCATGACTAAGCGCGTATGCTGGCCACTATGCAAAGCCACACTGGCCGTAACGGCAGAGGAGTTAAGTGTAGATTGGCGACGTATGTTCATGTAATTTTATAAATCCAAACTTAGATACAGTTTTTAGCTATATCTCTAACGCGCCAACAACAAGAAACGCTCCGTGACGGATTGTTTCATTTCATGACAAAAAAGCCATCCTGTCTCCAGAATGGCTTTAAAAAATTGATTTATAAATATTATTTAGCGGTTTTGACGCCGTAAGAAGCTCGGTATTTCCAACTCATCTTCTGCATTTGCGCCGAATAAATCACCTGTTGGTGCCGGTCGGGCCTGAACAGACGGTCTCGGAGCCGGAGCAGGTGCCGCAGATTTGCGCCTTCCAAAAAAACCAAACGGGCTACGGGATGGACTCGCTGGTGCGGACTCAGGAATTGGCGCAGGCGTAGGCAAACGGGCTTGCGGTGCAGCTTCGACGTGAGATTCAGGCTGTATCCGTGGCGGATAAGGTTTAGGAGCCGTGTAAGGCGGCGGGGCATTTACCGCCACAGCTTCTTCCTCGCGGTCAAATTCATAAGCCTCAAAGGCTTTCCGAGCTTCAGCTTCTGCTGCAGCCGCTTCTTGCGCACGTTCGTGCACACCTAATTCAACAACTTTTTGCGCCTCGACTTTTGGCGCTGTTTTAGCAGCAAACGGCGCAGGCACGTCTTCAGTCCGCGCAATTGCGTCAACACCCGTCGCAACGACTGACACACGAACAATACCGTCAAGATCATTGTCGAGCGCGGAGCCGACAATAATATTTGCATTATCATCAACCTGATTGCGGATAAGTTGGGCTGCTTCGTCCACCTCATAGAGTGTCAGATCACGGCCGCCTGTAATATTGATCAAGACGCCTTTTGCGCCTTTCAAAGACACATCGTCAAGAAGCGGGTTGTTGACTGCGGATTCGGCCGCTTCGACAGCCCGGCGATCCCCTGTCGCTTCACCTGTGCCCATCATAGCCTTACCCATTTCATCCATAACTGTGCGAACATCGTTAAAGTCGAGATTGATCAGGCCAGGCACTACCATCAAATCGGTCACGCCCCGAACGCCGGAATGTAAAACTTCATCCGCCATAGAGAACGCATCAGACATCGTGGTTTGCTCTGTTGCAACACGGAACAAATTCTGGTTCGGAATTGTAATCATCGTATCGACAGCAGCATATAGGTTTTCAATGCCTTGCTCTGCCAGTTTCATTCGGCGCGACCCTTCAAACATGAAAGGTTTCGTCACAATACCGACTGTAAGAATGCCTTTTTCACGCGCCGCACGCGCAATGACAGGAGCCGCGCCCGTGCCTGTTCCGCCGCCCATGCCGGCAGCGACAAATAACATATGCGCACCGTCAAGGTGTTCCATGATTTCATCGAGGCTTTCTTCTGCCGACTGCTCGCCAACCTCAGGGCGCATGCCTGCACCGAGACCCTGCGTAATGCCTGAGCCCATCTGAACTTTGCGTGATGCTGAATTTAAAGCCAAGGCTTGCGCGTCTGTATTCGCAACGACGAAATCAACACCGTCCAGTCCGGCGGCAATCATGTTATTTACGGCATTTCCGCCTGCACCACCGACGCCAATAACGACGATACGTGGTTTAAGTTCAACAGCTTGCGGAAGTTGGAAATTGATCGGCATAACAGCACCCGGACTATGGTCAATATTTTATGAATCAGACATTGGACGCAAAGACTTAACGGCCTGTTAACCGCGTTAACTTTTACAGAAAAACCCGCATATAAAGCGCAGATGTTAGAAATTTTCGCGCAACCATTGAACGGAACGCGCAACAGCGTTTCCAGAATAGCGCTGTGCGCGCACACGTCGACCTGACAGGTCGGGCGGACCGGTCACGACTTCCGCACGATTATCAAAAACTTGCTTCAACAAACCTGTTGCCACCGCGAAATCCGGCTGACTTAATTCATCCGACAGGCCAAAAACGCCATGGGGCTGACCAATGCGGACCCGCTTTCCTAAAACATGGGTCGCGAGTTCACGCACGCCGTTCAAATGCGCCCCACCCCCCGTCAGGACGACTTGACGTCCGGAATAGGTTTCCAGTCCAGCTTTATAAATGCGTTCGCGCAACAACTCTAAAGTTTCCTCGACCCTTGATCGAATGATATTTGTCACGACAGACCGTGGCATGTGATGCAGTTCATCTTGTGCTGCGATTGGAGGACATGGGACCATTGAAGTTTCATCATCTGCCCCATGCAAACATGAGCCATAGATCATCTTAATCCGCTCAGCAGCTTCAAATGGTGTCGACAGACCACGCGCCAAATCGGAGGTGATATTCCGCCCACCAACCCCCAGAGCATCCACATGAACCAGCGTGTTATCCCGGAAAACGGCTGCAGAGGTGATGCCTGCGCCCAAATCAATCAGCGTCACGCCCAAATCTCGCTCATCCTCGGTCAAAACGGAGAGAGCCGCCGCGTATGGACTGACCGTCACAGACCGAATTGTGAGATGGCACCGTTCTACACAATGCGCCAAATTACGGAGCGGCCCAATTCCGCCCAAAACGAAATGCATATCTACGCCCAATTGGCGACCATACATTCCAAGCGGATCACGAATGCCGTCTTCCCCGTCGACTTGCCAGTTGAGCGGAATGGCATGCAAGATCGCATCTTCGGCTTGAGATAGTTCTGACAGAGAGGAGTTCAAAACGCGTTTCAGATCGCGGTCAACAACGGCGCCGCTGGCAAATTCCGTCTGCACGGTCATATGTTTGGACCGCAAGGACCTAAGCGCCACATTCACGCATACATCTTGGACCGTCATACCAGCTGCGCGCTCAGCCTTTTCAACAGCTGTACGAATGCCGATTTCTGCCGCCTGTAAGTCTACGACAGCCCCGCCCTTCAAGCCGGAGGACACGCCAAAACCCGATCCGATCAAACGAACACCCAGACCCGGCTCTTCCCGGCCAATCAAACACACAACCTTGTTCGAGCCAATATCGAGGACGCAGACCGTTTCCGGTTGTCGTTTTGTCGATTGACCAAACACGTCTTAGCTAGAGCGCGTATCGTTTGCGAGCTTTGGCGTAAGGCCAATTCTATCGGCAAGTCGTAAATCGATGACACCGACCTCTCGCGACAAGATGAAGGTCTCGCGATCCAATTGGACAAGGCGCTCGACGGCCGCATCAACATTTTCGACGGGTAGCTTTACAACCATATCGTCGCGCATATGCAAATCCCAGCGACCGGATGGAAACTGCACTAAACCCTCAATACGGGGCCAGAGTTCTGCATGCGACTTCAATTTTGTTTCTATCTGCTTCGCATGCGTCGGAGCCTCTGTTCCGACATAGATTTTCAATCCTTGAGGGACAGACTCCGCCGCCTCAACAGGCACAATAAGATCACCTTTTTCCGAGAAGAGGTGGAGCTGTCCCTGATTCTGCCACAAAGCATAAGGCGTTGTCTCTACTACCTGAACAACAATGCGATTTGGCCAAAGACGGCGCACGACTGCACGGTCCACCCAAGGGAGGCTCTCAGTCCTATCTCGAGCTGCCTCCAAATCGACGCCAAAGAAATAATCGCCTGTCCTAATTTGCGCGGCCAAGCGGATATCACGTTCATTTAAACGCCCTTCCCCCATGACATCGACTTGCTCGACGACAAATCCCGCCGCCATCAGGCGATCCACTTTCCAGCTATTCATATTTTTCAAGACGGCCGGCAAATATCCACCAAGCCACAGGCCCAGAAAAATGAGAATAAAGAAAGTCGCGATAATTTTCAGGACAAAGCGAGCCAGAGCTTTCGGAGAGTGCTTTGCGGCCCGCATTTGCGCCGCCATCCAGTTCTGGGACCCGCGCAAGCCCGGCTTTAGCGGGCTGACTCGCATCATCCCCCTAAACTTAGACTGTCCCTTTTTTATCTTGGCCATGAAGCGTCCTCAACCATCCAGCGACAAAGCTGTTCAAAATCGATCCCGACATGCGCCGCTTGTTCAGGCACAAGCGATGTCGGAGTCATTCCGGGTTGAGTATTCACTTCAAGCATTACGATTTTGTTTACCACGTTGGTAGATGTGCAATTTTCATCATTAAATCTAAAATCTGCACGGGATATGCCGCGACAGCCCAGCGCTTTATGGGCTTTCGCTGCCCAATCCTGGCATAGCTCTGTCACATAATCCGGCAAATCCGCGGGACATTGGTGCCTCGCAGCATCTTCCCCATATTTGGCATCATAGTCATACCAGCCATTCTCTGACTCGGCTGCGATGATCTCTGTCGCGCAAATTGCCTCGCCGTCTTTGACTGCGACTGTCAGCTCTCGTCCGGGAATATAGCGTTCCACGACAACAAGATCGCCCATATCAACATCTTCAGCAATTGCTGCCCGAATGTCTTGGGCGGACTCATCATCCCTTACGATATAAACTGATTTTGACGATCCCTGCCCGTTGGGTTTCACGACATAGGGCGGCTCAATTGGGTGCGCATTGGCGACATAAAGACGATCATATAAACCGCCTTCGGCTACATTCACGCCTACGGCCTTCAGCACATGTTTCGCGCGGTGTTTGTCCATCGCCAGTGCGGACGCCATAACGCCTGAATGGGTGTAAGGCTTGCCATACATATCCAACACACCTTGAACCCGTCCATCTTCGCCCCAATCGCCGTGAAGCGCATTGAAGATCACGTCAGGATCGGCAAATTTCAGCTGCTCCCAAAGCGAATGGGTGACATCAATTTCCGTCACGTCATAGCCAATCGTACGCAAGGCAATCGCGCAAGCTGCGCCGGACACGAGAGAGACGGCTCGCTCAGATGACATTCCGCCCATCAGGACTGCGACTTTTAACATGCTGGCTCTCCGATCCGCCGCACTTCCCAGTTCAGCTCAACGCCTTGGCTTTCCAGCACACGCGCTCGAACCGTCTCGCCGAGTTTTTCCAAATCGGCTGCCTTGGCATTATCCGCATTGATCATAAAGTTGCAGTGTTGTTCGCTCATCTGCGCACCCCCAACCCGCAAGCCCCGACACCCTGCCGCATCAATGAGTTTCCAAGCGGAATGACCTTCAGGATTTTTGAAGGTCGACCCACCTGTCTTTTCTTTTATGGGTTGGCTGGCTTCGCGCTTGGCTGTGATATCGTCCATGCGCTGAGTAATGGCTGAGGGACTATCCGCTCTGCCTTCATATAAGGCTTCGGTAAAAATCAAATCTTGAGGCGCGCCGCAATGACGATAGCTATAGTCCATTTCTTCCAAACTCATCACTTGCCTACGCCCTGTCCGATCCAATGCCACAACACTGACCAAAACATCTTGTGTTTCAGAGCCGTAGCATCCCGCATTCATGCGCAACGCGCCGCCAATCGTTCCCGGCACACCCGCATAGAATTCAAGCCCCGCAATACCCGCAGCCGCTGCCTTTTTGGCAACGGTTTTGTCTAAGGCGGCAGCACCAGCCCGCACCTGCAGACCATCTGTCGACACTTTCCCAAAGTTCGGCCCAAGACGAATAACAACGCCTTTTACCCCTCCATCCCGAATGATCGTGTTAGACGCTACGCCTAGAATTTGAACGGGAATGTAATCAGGTGTCGAGCTCAGAAAATGGGCGAGATCGGCTTCATCTTTTGGCATGAATAAAGCTTCTGCCGCGCCGCCGACACGCAACCATGTGAAGGGTGCCAAAAGCACATCTGCCCGCAAGCTACCCCGAACGTCCGGTAATTTATCAAGCAGGCTCACAACTTGCCGAGTTGCTCTGGCAGCTCCGCCGCCCAATAGGTAATATCACCTGCCCCTAGACAAACCACAAGATCACCGTCTTGGAGATGAGGATGCAGATCACCCGCCAATGTGGATTTTGACGTCAAAGCCACATCGCGGTGACCGTGACTGCGCAGGCTTTCTGCCAAAGACGGCCCCGACACGCCCTCAATCGGGTCTTCACCTGCGGCGTAAACATCAGCGACATACACGAAATCAGCGTCATTAAAGCAGGTCGAGAACTCTTCAAAGTGGTGGGAGAGTCGCGAATAACGATGCGGCTGTACGACAGCATGGACACGGCCCTTTGAGACTTGTCGCGCAGCTTGCAGGACGGCTGCAATCTCGACCGGGTGATGTCCGTAGTCATC
The DNA here is from genome assembly GCA_964490745.1 of uncultured Algimonas sp. GTDB lineage: Bacteria > Pseudomonadota > Alphaproteobacteria > Caulobacterales > Maricaulaceae > Litorimonas. The sequence continues at coordinate 1,160 of CAZBDT010000092.1, read as the reverse complement.
TATGATTGAGACGCCGTTCCAATCACCGACATGTGTAAAGCGGCGTTTCACGCCACCGAAACTATCGAGACCCGCGCGGACTTTATCAACGTCCAGACCCAGCTCTCGCGAAACTGCAATCGCGGAGAGAACATTTTGCGTGTTATGTTTCCCCGCCATTGGCAGGAATAAATCCGTCCAACGATCTTCTTCGCCGTCATGTCCTCGGAAAACGACATCAAAGCGAGATCCTTCAGGCTCTAAACTTAAATTTTCAGCCCGCACATCCGCTTGCGGATTAAAGCCATAAGTAATGACACGGCGGTCGCTAATCCGACTGACAAGGGCTTGAACTTCAGGATGGTCGATACACAGGACCGCAAAGCCGTAAAATGGAAGGTTCTGAACAAATGTATCAAAGGCCGTTCGCAGCGTTTCGAAATCGCCGTAATGTTCCATATGTTCAGGATCGATATTCGTGACGACCGCAACGGTCGGCAGCAGTTTCAAAAATGAGCCGTCACTTTCATCCGCTTCGACAACCATCCAGTCACCCAAACCGAGTTTCGCATTGGATGCGTAGGCATTGATAATGCCGCCATTGATCACGGTGGGGTCTAACCCTCCACCCTCCAGTAAAGCCGCAATCATCGTTGTTGTCGTCGTCTTCCCATGGGTCCCGCCAACAGCAACAGTCCACTTTAACCGCATCAATTCGGCCAGCATTTCTGCCCGACGCACAACAGGAATAGAGCGTGCCCGCGCTTCCATGAGTTCAGGATTATCTGCCTTAATCGCGGATGACATGACAATCGCGCCAGCCCCGATCACTTGCTCGGCTTTCTGGCCAATAAATATCTCCGCACCTAAGCGTTTGAGCCGCGCCGTATTCGTGCTTTCACGCGCATCCGATCCTTGCACTTGGTAGCCAAGATTGAGCATGACTTCGGCAATGCCGGACATGCCGATCCCGCCTATCCCGACAAAATGTATCGGACCGAGATCGAACGGGACCTTTGTTGCGAGCGCTTTTTGTTTGAGTTTTGTTTCGGGCATGACGGCCTTAGCTTGCGGTTGCGATGACCAGCTGTGCGAGATCGCGGGCCGCGTTCCGACGCCCACAGGAACGGGCAGAAGCGGCAGCGGATGAGAGCCAGTTCGAATCATTTAATCTATCCTGC
>CAZBDT010000091.1:0-9836 GCA_964490745.1 uncultured Algimonas sp. | reverse complement strand
AATACCGCATTCGCATCCAGCAGAGCCCAACCACCCACACGAACATCCCACTTAACACTGAGACAAAAGAGAGAAACGCAGCGGCAGAGAAAATAACGTAGAACATAAAAAAACTTCTTCCCCCCTAGCGTTTACTTGGAAACGCGGAAACGGGGGAAGTGGCTTGAGCGCAGCGAAAGTCGATGGGGGCTTACAAGAGCCACTTTCGTATTTTTGCTGATCACGAAGACTTACCCCCATAATGGGGGAAGAAAAACCATTAGACCTTAGCGCAGTCTACCCCATGGCTATGTGAGAACGTTGCCTCTATGTTCCCCGGAACATGTCGAGCAATGATTCCTTCATACCTGCCCCGCCGCCGCCGTCCGGCAAAGGCGGTCGGTCGATTTCGCAAATGGCGATGCCGACGCGTCCGGCTGTGTCAGGGGTGACGGATTACCTCGCCGGACTGAACCCCGAGCAAAAAGATGCCGTGCTGACAACGGATGGCCCCCTGCTCGTTCTGGCGGGCGCGGGTACGGGTAAAACACGGGTTTTGACCTGCCGCCTCGCACATATCTTAAACCAAAAACTCGCCTTCCCGTCGCAAATTCTATCCGTGACCTTCACGAATAAAGCCGCACGGGAAATGCGCCACCGCGTATCGGAACTGCTGGGAAAGACCACAGAAGGTCTGCCTTGGCTCGGCACCTTTCACTCTATTGCGGCCAAAATCTTGCGCATCCATGCAGAGCTTGTCGGGCTGAAATCCAACTTTACGATCTTGGATACGGATGACCAAATCCGCTTGCTCAAACAGATCATCAAAGCTGAAAATATCGATGATAAGAAATGGACCGCCCGCTATATGGCGTCGCTGATCGATAGTTGGAAGAATAAAGGTTTAACTCCCGAAAAACTCAATCCCGGACAAAAATATCAATTCGCCGAAGGCAAAGGGCAGCTGATCTATAAGACCTATCAAGCCCGGCTTAAGGTTTTGAATGCCGCAGATTTCGGCGATCTCCTTCTTCATAATTTGACAATCTTCCAGAATAATCCCGACGTGCTGGCCCGCTATCATGCCAAATTCCGCTATATTTTGGTGGACGAGTATCAGGATACGAATGTCTGCCAATATCTCTGGCTGCGCCTGCTCGCTCAAGGCTCCAATAATGTCTGCGTCGTGGGCGATGATGACCAGTCCATTTATGGCTGGCGCGGCGCGGAAGTCGATAATATCTTGCGTTTTGAGACCGATTTTCCGGGCGCGAAAGTCATTCGCTTGGAGCGTAATTACCGCTCGACCGAGCACATTCTCGCGGCCGCCTCCGGCCTGATCGCGGCCAATCAGGACCGTCTGGGGAAGACACTTTGGACGGAAGATGAAGGCGGGCACAAAGTTGCCGTGATGGGCGTTTGGGACGCGCCCGCAGAGGCACGTATCATCAGCACGGATATTGAGAATTGGCGCTCCAAGGGTCGGAAATACTCAGACGTCGCCATCCTCGTCCGCGCCTCCCGTCAAATGCGGAGTTTCGAGGAACGCTTCATTCAAATCGGCCTGCCCTATAAAGTCATTGGCGGCCCGCGTTTTTTCGAGCGTCAGGAAATCCGCGACGCCCATGCCTATTTGCGCCTGATGGTCAATGACTCGGATGATCTCGCCTTTGAACGTGTCGTTAATGTGCCCAAGCGCGGCATTGGCGCGACCTCTATTCAAAAGCTCCAACGCGCCGCTCGGTCTATGGGTGTGTCATTGGAACAGGCGACACGGGAACTCGTCAAAACAGATGAAATTCGCGGTAAGGCCCGCACCTCATTACGCGCGTTCTGCCTCGATCTGGACCGCTGGCGCGCCCGTGTCAGTGAGATGAAACATACAGATCTGGCGGAACAGATTCTCGACGAATCCGGCTATACACAGATGTGGCGGGACAATAAGGACGCGAAATCGGCCGGACGTTTGGAAAACCTCAAAGAGCTTATCCAGGCCATGGCAGAATTTGATACGCTACCCGCCTATCTTGAACATATCAGCCTCGTCATGGATGTCGATAAATCCAACGGATTTGAAGAAGATCAAGTCTCTCTGATGACGCTTCATTCCGCCAAAGGGCTAGAGTTCCCGCTCGTCTTCCTTCCCGGCTGGGAAGAAGGCATGTTCCCCTCTCAAAAATCCATGGATGAGAGCGGTATGGCAGGCTTGGAAGAGGAACGCCGCCTCGCCTATGTCGGCATTACGCGCGCACGCGAACAGGCCAAAATTTATTTCGCCGCCAATCGCCAAGTCTATGGCAGTTGGCAATCCTCGCTGCCGTCGCGCTTTATTGATGAACTGCCACCCAACCATGTCGAAGCAGCGTCAGATTCCGGCCTTCACGACAGCGGCGCGGTGGCTGAGCGCGTCGCCGATAGCTTCTCCCGCAGCTTCAACGCGGCACAATCAAACCGCGTCTCTCCCGGCTGGCAGCGCTTTCAGCAGCATAAAAATAAGAACTATGGCCGCGCCCCTAAAGAAATTGAAGGCCACGCCGTCCGCCGCCCGGCCAAGGGCAAGAGCTCGAATCACTCTATTGGAGAGCGTGTCTTCCATCAAAAATTCGGATATGGCGAAGTTATCACTGTCGACGGGACAAAACTGGAAGTCGAATTTGATAAAGCGGGAACGAAAAAAGTCTTGGACGGTTTCGTAGAGCGAGCCTAAGGATATTTTATGTTAAGATTAATACTGCTCGCCGCTTTGGCGTTCTCGCTGTGTGGCTGCGCTTCAAACTCCTTTAAGGTCTTGGATATTAATGCCCTCTCCTCTGACCGCGATAATAATGGCTCCTTTAAAGGCTTGGAAAGACTGGCAGAACGCGCGCCGGATAGCGGGCAAAATATCCGTGTAAACATCATTTATTTGCACGGCATTGGATATATTGAAAATCCAGACGACGCTCCGCTCGCCAATGCTTTTATCTCCGGCGTTGCGGATGCTTATAATGGTACTGTTGAGGAAAAAGTCGTGGCCAGTCGTTGCGGACGGGATGATGAAGACGAGGATACACGCCTTTATAATTCGATCCAAATCACGGACACAAAGACGCGCAGCTATAAAACCACCCTACCCGGAGCAAAGCTAGAGCTCTCTGAATTGGCCTGTATGGACCGACAGATTTTAAAAGTAGATGATAATATCGAATATGTCATTTACCGCGTATTTTGGGACGACATTTTCTGGGATAGTTTACAAGCCGCTCATGTCGGACAAGATGCATTTGGCAAGCAGGACACGGGTTTCCTCGCCTCGCTTCGCCGTAAATATAACGGCCAGTTAAAAGACAAGTTAGTCAATTACGGCTTCTCAGATGCTGTGCTCTATCTCGGTCCTGCCGGCGAACAAATCCGCAATGCCGTGCGCGGTGCCATGTGTAGCGCGGCGCTGGATGCTTCAGGGTTTAGCTTTGAAAGACAGGGCTCAAAAGTCAATCACATCGACATTTGTCAAATCGCCGCCCTGCGCGAAATCAAGACAGATCCCTTTGCCTTCGTGACAGAAAGCCTTGGCTCCAAAATCGCGTTCGACATTATGCGCGATGCCATGACCGATGGGCGCGGGAATGTTTATGATGATATGATCAAAGGGACGCAGTTCTTTATGTTGGCCAATCAGGTGCCGCTGCTGAGCCTGTCCGATATATCGGAAACTGACCGCGTCGTGCCCGAACCTTACTCAGATGAAGAGCGACCAACAATTATCGCCATGTCAGAAATCAATGACTTTCTGACCTATGAGCTCGTTCCCTTTTACCGAAACCTCTTGACGCGAAGCATTCGCGAGACTGGTACAGAGTTCGACATGATGAGTGAGACTGAACGAAATAGGCTTATCAATATTCTTGGCTTCAATGTTGTTGATATGCGGGTTGAATTTTCACCGCCTATCTTCCCCCTCGTGAGTGGTTTTGTTGACCCGCTCTTCGCGCATAATGGACATGTTAAACAACCTGAAATCATCGCTTACATGCTCTGCGGGGCCAAAGGCGGGCAATTGAACGTGGATGGCTGTCGCGGCCTGAGCAGTGAAGCCCTTCGCGGAAAAAATCTACGCCGGAAAATCCGCGAAGACGCGCCTCTGCCGCCCCTTAAAGGTGAAGCGGCTGCTAGGAGCGGAGAGTGATCGACGATTTCAGACCTTGGGCGCTAAACATTAAGGCCAGCCCTGATGTCGCGTTTGATATCTCTGATGCTCTCGGAATGGACGGGGTTATGACGGCCCTGAGCGTCACCATATTTGACGCGCCACCCGACGCGATGTTGGTGCAAGGGCTTTATGAGACTGAAGATGCAGCGCAGCAGGCCCATTTAACATTGACGGGTTGGCAGATTAACTCTGTGAGCATTGAACAGCTTCCGGCAAAGGACTGGGTCAGCGAAACACAAGCAGGTCTCGCCCCTGTGCACGCGGGTCGGTTTTTGGTCTATGGCTCCCATGATGCTGACAAGGTCATGAATGACGTTGTCCCCTTGCTTGTTAATGCGGGCATGGCGTTCGGCACAGGACATCACGGCACTACAGCGGGATGTCTGCGCATTTTTAGCGAGTTGTTAGATGCTAACTTAAAGATAAGCACGGTTTTAGACCTTGGCTGCGGTGCGGGAGTTCTGGCCATGGCGGCAGCGAAAACACTCCCCGACGCCGATATATTGGCCACAGATATTGACCCAGATGCCATCGATGTCACGGATCAGAATATGATTGAAAATGATGTGCAGGGCCGCATTGATACGGCTGTGGCGGATGGATTTGACAACCCGGCCCTAAGAAACCGTCAGTTCGATCTGATTTTTGCCAACATTTTGGCAGGCCCGCTCATGGGCTTAGCGAACGACATTGAAGCCGCGATAGCGCCCGGCGGATATGTGATCTTATCCGGGATTTTGGATGAGAAAGCGGATCAAGTCGCAGAGCATTTCCGCGAGCGCGGGTTACAGGTCACGCCCCAGCCCAGCCTCGAAGGGTGGACGTCTCTCCTCGCGGAGAAACGCGCATAAAAAAAGCTACCACATGCACCGCATGGGCAGCCTTTCAAAATATAAGTGTGTTTTAGATCGCGCGTGTATTGCGACGATTGCGGCGTGCGTCACGACGTGCAGCCAAACCTGTGCGAACAGGCGCAACAGTCGTTGATCTGCGAGGTTGTGCAGAAGCTGTTACAAATTCAGTGCCATTAAAGATGGTCGTCATGTCTAATCTCGTTTCATTTAGAATGAGGCCGTATGCCTCTCTTCATTGGATGCGCGCTATTTAGTCTTTTCTGCAAAATCCGGAACCGCCGATTGGTGAGACGAGCTATGCAGAAATGCAATGCCTTTTTTGGAACCTTTAAACTTTTGGTTACAGATAGGACGAGCAGACATTCATGTCGGGAAAGCGTTTGCTATGGTTGGGTCAGCTGATTAACTTGATAACATAAATCAAGATATAGAAGTGATTTCCTATGAACCATATGCCCGACTTGTTTCAGACTTACGACGTCACAGGCGGGCCTGACTATGGGCGAAACCACTTGCCGAAATTGCGTGCAGAGATGCAGGCCTTAGGTCTCGACCTCTTCCTCGTCCCGCATGAAGATGAATATCAGAATGAATATCTGCCGGATTGCAATGAGCGCTTAATGTGGGTCAGCGGCTTTACCGGATCAGCCGGCGCGGCGATTATCGGCAAAGACAGCGCCGTTATGTTTGTGGATGGCCGCTACACATTGCAAGTCCGTCAGCAGGTCGATGAAACGCTTTTCAGCTTCACCAAGTTAGAAGGTGGCGGAATGTCCGCTTGGCTTCGGGAGAATGTAAAGCCCGGACAAAGCGTCGGCTTCGACCCGCGCTTACACAGCCCCTCTGCCCTCACCCGTATTCGGGACGCCGTCGCCTTGGCAGGCGGCGCGGTAAAGAGCTTGGAGCGCAACCCGATTGATACAGCTTGGACAGATCGTCCCGCAGCTCCCCTCACCAAAGTCATCATTCAACCCGAAACGCTCTCCGGTAAATCTCATGCGAAGAAACGTTCGGAAATCGGCGAATCTATCAAGAAGAGCGGCGCGGATGCCGCGCTGATCACAGCACCTGCCTCAATCGCTTGGCTTCTCAATATTCGGGGCAGCGACGTACAATGCACACCCCTGCCTTTGTCGACCGCAATCATAGATCAAAGCGGTCAAGTCCAACTCTATATTGCGCCGGAAAAGCTCTCGGATGAGGTCCGCGCCCATTTCGGCAATGAGGTTAGCGTCCAAATCGAAGACGCTCTACAGGACGGGCTGAACGCTCTTAATGGGAAGACAGTCATTGCCGATCCGAATACGGCCTCGGCTTGGCATGTCGAGGCGTTGAAAGCTGCAGGGGCAACAGTGAAATCCACCTCTGACCCCGTCGCCCTCCCCAAAGCCAAGAAGAACGCGGTGGAGATTAAAGGCACGGAAGCCGCCCATATACGTGATGGGGCAGCCCTTGCCCGCTTCCTGCACTGGCTCGACACAGAGGCGCAATCCGGCGAGGTCGATGAGATCGAAGCCTCGACACAATTAGAGCGCTTTCGCCGCGCGGATAGCTCTATCCGCGATCTCTCTTTCGAATCTATTTCCGGGGCCGGATCAAATGGGGCTGTGGTGCATTACCGCGTCAATACGGGGACAGTGCAAAAGCTGGAACGCGGCTCGCTGTTCCTAATCGATAGTGGCGGTCAATATCCGGACGGCACAACAGATGTGACGCGCACCGTTCCGATTGGTGAGCCGACACAGGAAATGCGCGAACGTTTTACACTGGTCCTGAAAGGTCACATCGCGCTCGCCACAGTGCGTTTCCCTAAAGGCACGACAGGCAGCAATCTCGACGCCCTCGCCCGCTATCCGCTTTGGCAAGCAGGATTGGATTATGATCACGGCACCGGGCACGGCGTCGGTGTGTTTCTCGGCGTGCATGAAGGGCCGCAGAGGATCTCCAAATCGCCAAATAAGATTGCCTTAGAACCCGGCATGATCGTCAGTAATGAGCCGGGATATTACAAAACAGGCGAATACGGCATTCGAATTGAAAACCTGCAATATGTGACGGAGCCCGCCCCAATTGAGGGTGGCGAGCGGGACATGCTGGGCTTTGCCAATTTGACTTGGGCACCAATCCACCGCGATCTTATCGTCACAAATATGCTGACCGCGAGCGAGCGCGACTATATGGACCGCTATCACGCAAGCGTTATGAAACTTATCGGGCCATTGGTGGAAGGCGATGTTAAGGACTGGCTAAAGCGCGCTTGCGTGCCCCTCTAACAAAGGAACGCCCCTTGCCTAAAGCTCCTGAACTCCGTGTGCCGTCTTGGATAGATGCGGATGGTCAAGCCAGACCTGCGCTAAAACTGGCTGATCTTGGGACCGGATTTAAAGTCATTTTTGCATTTAAATCGACTTGCCCGTCCTGTCACAGCTTTGGCTTTCCGGCGATGAAACGCATCTATGAAGGGCTGAAAGATAAGAATGTCGGATTGGCCGTCATTCATACAGCTTTTGATGACGACCCCCGCAACACAGAGGCGCGCGTGGCAGAGCTTCAAAAAGAATTCGAATTGCCCATTCCATTCGGGCACGATCCAAAAGTGGACGACGCTTATCCAACTTTCATGACAGATTATCAGACGCGCGGCACGCCCTATTTCATCGTGCTGGATACCCAAAATGAGATCATTTTCTCAGATTTCCGCCTCGACCCGAATAAGGTCATTGAGGCTTTGGGCAAGCAATGCTGATGTATGTTGTCTCCGGCTTTGCCGATGTGCCTGAAGCGGATCGTGAGGCTTTTGCCCGCGCCCTATCTGAACATACCCGTCTGACCCGCGCCGAACCGGGCTGTCATTATTTTGAGGTCAAACCTCATCCCAAAATCGCCGGACGCTATATTGTCAATGAAGCCTTTGAGGATGAGAAAGCCTATAAAGCCCATATCAAACGCACCAACCGCACGGAATGGGCAAAGATTACGCGGAATTTGAAACGGACATATTGACCTACCCAAAACTATTCATAGGAGTGGTTATGATGAAAAAACTACTTCTATATATTGTCGGGTTTTTAGGACTTTGCGTAATCGGTATCTTATTGTTCGTAAAAGACTTTGAGGTAAAGATTAGCGAAGAGGACGCGCAATCCGCTTTTAACGCCCAACTTGACGCACCGCCCATAAGAAGGCTCGGCGTCGAAATAGAAATCCATTCAGCCACGCTTGATTTTCAGCCTGATAACACGATGAAATTTGACACCGAATTCACAGCTGACGTGTTAGGATATAGCAGCAATGTGAACGGCACTTTCCAAAGCGGTATCCGCTACGCTAGCCCGAAAATATATTTGGATGATATTTCACCCGCTGAAGTAAACATAAGTACGGATGAGGATACACGCAAAGAGCTTGCCGAGATCAAATCAGCTGCGCAGAAGTTTCTGGACCGACAGAAAAATCGTATGGGGGGCGGAGAAGAACCCCCCGCCAAAACAGATAACTCTGAATTGAAAAAGTCCATTGAAAGAGCGACTTATGCGTTTTTCGAATATATCCCAATTTATGATTTAAATAACGCCGGATATAAGGGCTCTATGGCAAGTCTCGCGTTAAAGGATGTTCGTTTCTATGAAGATTATGTCCTTGTGAGGCTGAGCCCAAAACAGGCCATGCTTCGCATTCTAGCCATTATTGGTTTTATCTTACTGTTGGTTGGGTGGTTTGCTGGCCCTTCACTCATTCAATTTTATTTGGAACATGTGTTGGAAAAAACAAACAGCGACGACTCCAAATCACCCGATTAAAGCCAGCCACTCATCTTCAGTGAGGACTTTGACGCCTTCGGCTTCGGCCTTTTTGAGCTTTGAGCCCGCCCCCGGTCCTGCGACGAGATAATCCGTTTTCTTGGACACACTGCCGGAGACTTTCGCGCCGAGGGATTGCGCGCGGGCTTTGGCTTCGTCGCGGGAAAATCGTTCGAGCTTTCCGGAAAAGACCACGATTTTTCCTGCAACAGGCGAGTCAGATGTCGGCGCTTCGGCATCCTGAATATTGAGCTGCGCCGTCAAATTATCGACGATTTGCACATTTGACTCTGACGCAAAGAAACCGGCCAGCGCGCCCAAGGCCGCCTGCCCCATACCGTCTATGCCCAACAAACTCATATAAGGATCACTGACAGGATTTAGCAGCTCTGGAACCGCCGCTCTGAATGTATCCCAACTGATGAAATGTTGCGCGATCAGGCGCGAATTGGTCCGCCCGACATGACGAATGCCGAGGCCGTAGAGCACACGGTCAAAGGGAATATCCCGCCTTGCATCAATCGCATCAAAGAGTTTTGAAGCACTCGTTTCGCCAAACCCTTCCCAGCTTTCCAATTTGATCTCATCATTGCGGGCACGCAGGGTGAAGATATCCGCAGGCTCTTCGATCAGACCTTTATCGAAAAAGGCCTTGATTTGGCGCTCGCCCAAGCCGTCAATATCAAAGACTTGGCGCGAGACGAAATGGACCAGAGATTGGACCGCTTGGGCCGGGCAAGAGAGTCCATTGGTGCAGCGCCGCACAACGTCTTGTCGGCCAGTCTTTACATCTATATCGGCACTGACGGGCGCGTCGCAAACAGGGCAAGTTGTCGGGAATTGGAAGGGCTCTCCGTCTGCTGCCTCAACAACACGCAGCACTTGCGGGATGACGTCCCCCGCCCGTTGGATCTCAACACTGTCACCGACTTTCACGCCCAGCCGTTCAATCTCATCCGCATTATGGAGCGTGGCGTTCGACACAACGACACCGCCCACAGTGATCGGTTGGAG
>CAZBDT010000090.1:0-9983 GCA_964490745.1 uncultured Algimonas sp. | reverse complement strand
CGTCTCCTCTCTGTCTTTCAAACGCAACTTGGCACAGCTACACGCGAAGATGTAAACTATGTTTTACATAGAGAGAAGCGGAGTTAATGTAAAGTATATTTTACCGCAAGCAGTAAAAAACTAAGAATTATCGCGGTCCTTACGCGGATGTTTCTTCACCCGCCCTACATCTTCGCGGCCTTTTTTGACGCGACCTAGTCTTTCTCTGCCTTGGATCCGCTTTTCCGTATCGTATGGATTACTATCTGCCTTGACAAAAAGACGGATCGGAATACCCCAAAGATCAAAATCTTCGCGTAACCCATTGATTAGATAGCGACGATAGGTTTCCGGTAGCTTATCCGCGCGCGAGCATTTCAACACAAATGTCGGCGGGCGGGTCTTTGTCTGGCTGATATATTTCGGTTTAATCCGACGGCCATTGACGGCGGGCGGTGGGTGGCGGGCAACCTTCTCCATCAGCCAATCATTCAGCTCTGACGTTTTGACTTTAACGGACCAATCGATCTGCACACGTTCAATGGCGGGTAAAAGCCTGTCTACAGATTTTCCTGTTAGGCCCGAGAACATGACAACCGGAATACCCTTGAGCTGCGGCAGAAGTCGCGCCGCCGTTTCGCGCAGGGCTTTGGACATTTCCGATTTATTCTCGACCAAATCCCATTTGGTGACACCGATGACGAGGGCGCGCCCTTCGCGCTCACACAGTGAGGCGATCTGCAAATCCTGCTTATCGAAAGGAGATGTCGCATCCATAAGAAGCACGACGACTTGCGCAAATTTAATCGCACGGAGCGAGTCTTGGACACTCATCACTTCCAAAGTGTCTTGGACTTTGGCTTTCTTACGCATCCCTGCCGTGTCGTGGAATTGGACGCGACGCCCCTGCCAGACATAATCAATCGTAATAGAATCGCGTGTGACGCCTGCTTCGGGTCCCGTGAGCAAGCGGTCCTGCCCGATCAGCGTATTAATCAGAGTTGATTTACCCGCATTGGGACGCCCGACAATCGCGATTCGAACGGGCGCCTCAGATGTATCCAGCGGTTCAGGATCGACCTCTAATTTGACTTCACGCAAGGCGAGTTCAATCGCATCATCCAGATCAACCATTCCGATATTATGCTCGGCTGCGACTTCAACCGGATCTCCCATACCGAGCGCATAGCCTTCATTTACCCCGGCATCGGCGGCGCTGCTCTCGCATTTATTCGCCACGAGGATTATGGGCTTGCCTTGCTTACGGACAAACTCCGCGAAAATTCTGTCAAGCGGTGTCACACCCTCGCGAGCGTCATAGACAAAGAGAAGCACATCCGCGCCTAGCACGGCTTCTTCTGTTTGGCTGCGCATACGGGCTTCGATTTTATCGCCTGTCGCATTCTCAAACCCCGCCGTATCCATGAGGGTCATATCATGCCCACGGAGTTTGGACTTTGTCTCGCGTACGTCTCGGGTGACGCCGGGCATGTCATTCACAATGGCGAGTTTCTTGCCTGCGATCCGGTTGAAGAGAGTCGATTTACCAACATTGGGACGCCCAATGACGGCAATGCGCGCCGGCCTTGTTTCGACGGCGTCCAGCGGATCCTCTTCATCGTCATAACGCCGCTTGCGGGCCATGTACTTACTTTAAGGCGACGAGCTTGGCCTCGTCAGTCAGCAGATAAACCGTTTCATTCGCAATGACAGGCGGCACGAAGAGCGGAGCCTTAACGGACATCTCTTTGACAATATCTCCAGAGCGCGGGTCGAGCATTTTCACGTCCCCTCGCGAACTGCCGACGACCAAGCGGTTGCCTGCCAAAATTGGACCCGTCCACACTGTTCTCTCTTTGCGCTTTTTCTCGTTCTTGAAATTTTCCAACTGCTGAATCCAAAGCACAGTACCGTCTAATTTAGAGAGTGCTGAAATTTGCCCTATCGTTGTAGCGGTAAAGACAACGTCACCGGCGATGAGCGGGATTGAAAGTGAGCCAGCCGGTTGAGACCAAACGCGCTGCCCTGTCCGCAAATCAAAGGCCGTCATGACGCCGCTTTGTGCTGTCGCAATCACATATCCATCCGCAACGGCCGGACCGCCCGCAATATCATTTAAAGATGCTAGAGGTGTTAAACGCGCCGTGGATGACAACGCATCCTGCCAGAGCACGCCGCCATTCTGTACGCGGAGTGCGATTAATTCACCGGAGGAAAAAGGTGCAATAACAACGTCATCAACCACAGCCGGAGCTGGAGATGTCAGCATAGACGCCGTTTCAATCAGGCCTTGATAAGACCAAAGCACTTCACCCGTACTCGAATTCAGCGCAAAAAGCTCATTATCGTCAGAAATAACAAAGACACGGCCATTATGAACGGTCGGTGCAGAGTTTAGCGGAACGCGAGTTTGCCGCGCCCATTTAAGCTCACCCGTTTGCGAGTCGAGCGCCACCATCTTTCCGAGGCCTGATGAAACAAAAACGGTGTTATCGGCAAAGGCTATACCTCCACCGACACCTTCTTTATCGCTGCCGTCCCCATCCGTGAACGTCAGCGGGTCGCGAATGCGGTCTATAAAGCTGGTTTTGCCTTCGCGAGTCGACTCACGCTGAACAGCTTCGACTTTAAAGTCCCAAAGTTCATCACCTGATTGTTCGTCAAACGCGGACACTTTGTAACGCGCGTCAACCGCAAAGATCTTTCCGCCAGCGATTACAGGCGGTGCTACGATACGTCCCTTGCGGCCGGAGCCTTCACCAATATCAATTGACCATGCGCGGTCCAATGGCCCCGTCGCACCCGTATGCTGGACAACATGTTGGACATTCCCGCCAGTTTGTGGCCAATCCGTATTCACGTAAGGATCGGGAATAATGATCTGCTCTGGTGGCATTGGCGCTGCAAGCGTCAAAGTTTCAGATAATTCCAAGATTGAGATACGTTGATCTTCACCGGCCACCTCGCCTTGTTCGGCGCGTTTTTCGGCTTCCGTTTTGTCAAACGGGTTAATTGCATCCAATGTCGAACAGGCCGAGAGCAAGCTTGCGCTTAGAACGCTTAGAATGAGTTTATTTTTCATCATCAGTCGCTTCTTCCTGCGGTTGTGTCACCGATTCTGTGATGGGTTCAGGCGCGGAGATAGAGGATTTTGTGCTCATCAAAGCCATCGACTGTTCCGCCCGTTGCTTGACCGTTGCCGGAACGCCCGGGATCGATGTAAGGTAGGCAAATTGCTCTCGTGCTGACGACGCATCACCGGATTCAGAGAAGGCATAACCCAAAAGCTCCCGGGCCAAAAATTCATAGGGGGCGTCCGTCTCAGCGAGTGGCGTGACGCGCGCAATTACATCAGAATATGCACCCTGATCAGCAAGTAAATAAGCCGCCTTGAGCTGTGCGAGCTGTTTATGACGCGGTATCGAAAATTTGTCTGCCGCCTGATCAAAATGACGAATTGCTCCAGCAAGATCGCCTTGATCCTGACGGATGGCAGCCGCTCTCATTAAAGCAAGTCCCGCATAACCTTCAGGCCCTGTTGCACCTAATTCAACAAATCCCGCAACGGCCTCATCTGGCTGCCCTTGGTCTAATTTCTTATCTGCAGCCGTATAGACCGCGGATACCGCTTGGGCTTCCTTGTCATTGGCATATTTTCTATATTCCAAGAACCCTGAGCCCGCGACGATCAGGAATAAAATAATCCCAATAAATGGACCATATTTTTTGAGAAGGCGGTTGTAGTCGTCCTTACGGAGCTCTTCTTCCACTTCATTGATAAAATCGACCACGTTTAGGACCTTGAATCAGATCGTGCAAAGCACATTAAAACTGAGCTGAACTTAACGCCGCACCAAAGGCGATACAACAGTTAACGGCATTACGTATGGGTCAGGTAGTCTCTTTCTTGAAATGATAGAGATTAGCCTCCTCCGGAAATCTGCGATCCTTCACTTCAGCGGCATATTGCATAACGGCGTCTCGCGTCGCGGATCGTTGCTGACTATATTTTTTCACAAATTTTGGAACACGATCAAATTGACCCAGCATATCAGGTGTCACGAGAATTTGTCCGTCGCATTGGGCAGATGCACCAATTCCTATGGTCGGGATATCAACGGATTTTGTCACAAGGTTTGCAAGGGTTTCAGATACACCCTCTACGACAACCGCAAAACTACCCGCGTCAGCCGCGGCCTTTGCATTTGCGACGATTTCATCGGCAATCTCTGCTGTCCGACCACGAGCTTTAAATCCGCCTAGTACATGCATACTTTGCGGGCGTAGGCCAACATGACTCATCACCGGAATGCCGCGTGTGACGAGATAGTCGATCGTTTCAGCAGCGTATGTGCCACTCTCAATTTTCACGGCTTGGCAGCCTGTTTCCATCATAACACGAGACGCCGCGCCGAAAGCCTGCTCCTTACTCGCCTCATAGGCACCGAAGGGTAAATCGACGACGACCATGGCGGTTCGAGAGCCGCGCATGACAGCCTTCCCGTGCAGGATCATCATGTCTAGCGTCACACCAACGGTGGATGGAAGGCCGTGCACGACCATGCCGAGCGAGTCGCCAACTAAGATCAAATCGACATGCTCATCCATGATCTCAGCGGTTGGCGCGTCATAGGCTGTTAAGCAAACAACGGGCTCGCCGCCTTTACGCGCCGTGATTTGTGGGGCTGTTATACGCCGCGCCCGCTTAACGGGGCGAGAGTGCGGTTTATTTTGGGGCTGTGCAGACATTTTATTCCTTTGTTACCAGCCCTTTAGAGCAAGTGGCTAGAGGTCTGCAAGCTGTCCGACAGGAAAATTGAAAACCGGATCAGCACCCGCCCGAATGAAATCAAGCTGCGCCCCTGCACGCGGCATTACAGAGAGTGCGTGATAGCGCGCCAGACTCGCCATCGACGTCGCGAGACCGTCCCCCGCGCGCAATCCATTTGCCACTGCTTTGACAAGCAAAGCGCCCGACAAAACACTCGCACACAGGTTCAGATAAGGCGTTGCAACGGACAGAGCATCGCTGTCTTTTGCATTTAACAGAATATCCGTCGCGACACTCATCGTTTCAATTCCAGACGTCAAAGCGCGAATACAAACAGATAAATCAGCCTCACCTTCACCTGAAGTTTCCTCAGCTAAGGATTTGATTTCTTTGAGATCTGAGATCAGCTTTCTCATTTCCTCACCTCCATCGCGTCGGAGTTTACGTCCAACAAGGTCCATCGCTTGGATGCCATTGGTGCCTTCATAAATTGGCGCAATACGAGAATCCCGAAGATGTTGGGCTGCGCCAGTCTCTTCAACATAACCCATACCGCCATGCACTTGTACGCCTATCGATGCCACATCTACGCCGAGATCGGACCCGTAGGATTTCGTGATCGGCGTGAGCAAGCTCGCCCGTCCGTGATTACCCAGATCATCAGCCGCCGCAGTTGCCATTGCGATAGCCCGCGCCCCCATCAGGCGCGCTTTCATATCAATCAGCATGCGGCGCACATCCGGATGATGCACGATGGGCGCGCCCGATTCTTCGCCCGGAGGTGTGCCCTGAACGCGATCATGTGAATATTGGAGGGCCGCTTGATAGGCGCGCTCACCAATCGCGACGCCTTGAACACCTACAAAGAGACGCGCCTCATTCATCATTGTGAACATACACGCCAGCCCGCGATTAACTTCGCCAACTAACCAACCTTTGGCGCCATTGAACTCCATGACGCAGGTCGGGCTGCCATGTATGCCAAGCTTGTGCTCTAAACCAATGGGATAGAAATCATTCCGATCGCCTAGGCTGCCATCCTCATTTACGAAGTTTTTTGGACACAGAAAAAGGCTAATCCCGCGGGAGCCATAGGGACTATCAGGTAAACGCGCCAAAACGAGATGGATGATGTTATCCGCGCAATCATGGTCGCCACATGTGATGTAGATTTTCTGACCCGTGATCGAATAGGTCCCGTCACCATTATCGACAGCTTTCGTGCGTACTGGCCCAAGATCAGATCCAGCCTGTGGTTCGGTCAAGCACATGGCGCCCGTCCACTCACCTGTCACCATTTTGGGAATATAGGTCTCTTTCAAGTCGTCAGAGGCGTGGGCTTCAATAGCTTTGGTCGCAGAACTGGTCAGCATCGGACAAAGACCCAACGCCATATTCGCGCTATAAATCATTTCATTCGTCGCAACAGAGACAACCGTAGGCAGGCCCATTCCGCCAATATCCGGACTCATCGCCAAGCTTTGCCATCCAGATTCTACAAAAGCTTGATAAGCCTCTTTAAACCCGGGGGATGCTGTGACGTCTTTCCCGTCTAATTTAGCTGGGGTTTGGTCGCCGGCCCAGTTTGTGGGTGCTACTACATCACGCGCGAAAACGGCAGCGCCATTTAAAACGTCGCCAATCAATTCATCATTTGTGTCTTCGAACTTTGGCAGTGCAGTAATTTTATCCATATCCACACCGTGACGGAGTAAAAATTGCATCGCATTGACAGGAGCTGTAAATGTCATTTTGGCCTCTTTGAATTCCCAATTTATTTATACACGAAGATAGGCCATTTTTAAGTGCCAAATAGCCGCGCTACTGGGCGCTTTTTCACATGCCTTTCATCTATTTGTGAATGGCAGGCTCTTGCGGTTCTTTTGCACATAGGTCATTAGGGCGACATGAAAAAACTGTTACTCTTCTTAACAACATCTCTCATTCTAACGGCTTGTGGTGGCGAAGAAGACGTCGCGTCAGCTGCGCCACAAGAAACCATCGCACCTAAAGCTGTCGTTGAACTAACACCCATTCAGCGTGGAGCCAAAATCTATGCAAGATGTCGCGCCTGCCACACTTTAGGACAAGGAGAGCGCCATAAAGTTGGTCCAAATCTGTGGAACGTTTATGGATCAACAGCCGGTACGAAAGAAGGGTTTGCCTATTCCAAAGCGATGAAAGCCTCAGGCGTTGTTTGGGACGAGACGACAATGGACGCCTACTTGACCAGGCCTGCACAATACATGCCCGGCAACAAAATGACTTTTATCGGGCTAAAGAAACAAGAAGACCGTGACGCAGTGCAAGCCTATATGAAGGACAAAACAACACCTTAATACTGCGTCCATATGCCAATGAAAAGACTGCGTTCTTTAACTATATTCTGCCCAAATAACGTTTGCCCGCCGCCAAACTGCACATAACGCCCGGGCTTATATTGTCTCGCTAGGGATAATTGTGACGTGAGCTGTGTCTGTTCCGGAACCTCAAATCCATCAACGTTACCATCGTTCGAAAAGTTCAGATAAGTTTGGGACATCAGCAACCATCTTTCTGTTGGCTTATACCCGAGTGTGAGCGCTGACTGCAGGACATCGACTTGCTGAAAATTTTCTGTACGCACCGCTAATTGCGCATCATAGAAAAAATCACCCAGCAAAGTTTCTCGGCTCTGTCCAATCAAGCCTCGCAGCTCAAACTGATCCCCTCCTCCCAAAACATCTACGGCTTGATTGTCCAGCCGACTATCAATCACATAACTTAACCGTATCGCAGTCGAGAAACCTTCGCGCGCATGGACGCTAAATTGTAAGCCCAACTCAACATCGTCTAAACCGTCGAAATCAAAACGCGAATCGTTGTCGCGAAAATTCAAAGTTTGAAGGCCAGTATTTCCTACAAATGTCAGCCAATCCGTGAGTCCTTGTTCAATATAGAGCCGTGTTTCCGCCTTAGTGAACCCCTGTAATGGGACGGCTTTATAGTCCTCATTAAAAATCTGACCCGCATTACTCCAATATGATGTCGATATGACTTGGCCCTCACCAGCCCGTTGATTCCACGCACCCGCATAAGCGTGCTCGCTACAAACAAAACAAGCACAAAAAACGATCAAACAGTGTGATAAAACCCCTCTCACATTATCAGATTAAGCTTTGCTCTCGGGTGGCGTCAAATATAAAGATACAAATATGCTAAACCAAACCTTTGAAAAATTGGCATTTGTTGCCTCAACACGCCCAAGCGCAAAAAAAGCATTGGATGAGCTCGTTGCGATCTACGGTAACGTGGATGCTGCCGAAGCTGATGCGATCATCCCGCTGGGCGGCGATGGATTCATGTTGGAAACATTTAGGCGTTTTCTCCCGCTCGTGACAAACGGACTGCCTGTTTACGGCATGAATAAGGGCACAGTCGGGTTTTTAATGAATAAATATGATCCTGAAAATTTGCGCCGACGCTTAAAAAACGCAACCATCACCCCGGTTCACCCCTTATCCATGAAAGCCGAAGCTGCAGGCGGAAGTTTTAAAGACATTGCCTTCAATGAGGTATCTGTTTTCCGACAGTCTCAACAAGCTGCGCATATTCAAATTAGTGTTGATGGTAAAGTCCGTCTGGAAAGATTAGTGGCTGATGGCGTGATGCTGTCTACGCCTGTTGGCTCTACTGCCTATAATCTTTCAGCTCATGGACCTGTTATTCCACTCGGCGCGGATATATTGGCGCTAACGCCTATCAGTGCGTTTCGCCCGCGCAGATGGCGCGGCGCCCTACTCTCAGGCCACGCCAAAGTTCGGTTTGATGTATTAAATCCAACAAAACGTCCAGTCTCTGCATCTGCAGACAACTCAGAAATTCAGAATTTGATTTCAATTGAGATTGAAGAAGACAGATCCACAACGCTCAACATCCTTTTCCATGAAGACCACGGACTAGCGGAAAAAATCTTGCAGGAGCAATTTGCGACTTAAAGCTTACGCGATGCACTTGATTTCGCTGCGGCCATCTAAAATATCTAATAAGTCAGATTCCATCTCTTCCGGCATATCCAATTCCAAACTGACCAAACGTTCTGCGACCAAGAGCTGAAACTTTGAGGCGCTTGGGGCTCTATTTTCTTGTTCGACGGAAAGATACGTCTGAATGCAAGCACTCAGAAGTTCGGTATGTACACCAGTAAAACGCGCTCGAATCGCCAAGGCCTTCACGCCAAGCCCGGAAGACGCCAAGACCATTAATTTTGTTTTCGCAAGTGTCTGTCCTGCCAAAACGGAAAGTCCCATAATCGTAAATCGAATATCACCCCGTCCGGCGGCCCGTAATATTACGCGCGGGGTCAATTTTCCGGATTTGTCCAAAGCGCGCACATAGTCTCTAAATCTATCATCCGGCCAAGATTCCCCGACGACATAATTTTGAGCCCGCTCGCGCGTGTCTCGTGATAGTTGCGCTGCACGATGGTCTGAAATGCCAGGATAGGTTTTGAGGTTCACTTCGATTTTATCCGCACTATGATCAATCAACTTCGTGATAACGCTCGGCGGCATGTCATGTCTGGACAAAGCTGCATCCCGTATTAGGTCGTCATCGGCGTGCAACTCGGCGATCATCTCGGCTGTCTCTTGCGAGATCAAAGCCCCGTCATTCGCCGCTAATTTGGCCGTCGCAGCACTATCGCCAAAACTGACAATGGCATGTGAAACATGAGCGCTAATCGTCTTACGCTGCGCAATCGCTCTAATTTTGTCTGCGGCTTTCGACTTTAAAACCAGCGCCAAGTCCTGATCGGTTAATACGGGCGAGGATGATAAGACCGGCATCGCAATCGAATCAATGTCATGTATGAGGGCTACAGCGATCTTGCGGGGTAACTTATCCGAATTTTGCAAAGTTACGGCTAAAGCGCGGCGGACCAATGCGGATACATCTTTGCAAATATGATCCATAAGCTTTGTTGCAAATTGTAGTTCAGCCACACTCATCTGGGCAACGCGAATATCACGTCCAATCTTTTGCACGGCATTGGCGCGAGACTCAGCCGTATTTCCCTTCAAAGCTTGACGGATCGTCGCTTTACCAAGTCGATTCACAAAACCGGATATAGAAGTCATATTTAGCCCAACAACAGTTATGGGCAATCTACACAAAGGCGCGTTAACCGATGGTTAGCAATAAATATATTCTGCGTATTTGAAGAAAAATGGTACCGCCTCTTGGTCTCGAACCA
>CAZBDT010000089.1:2145-10113 GCA_964490745.1 uncultured Algimonas sp. | reverse complement strand
CCGAAATAAAGCGGTGTGATCGCCAGCGCATTTTTAGGGTGGTGTGAAACAAATCTGTCCCGCCCGACAAAGACATCGGACGTCGCAAACATCAGAGCGCCGATCATGGCCAGCAATAGCGGGCCTTCGGTCGGTAATTGCAAAGCGTTGATCACCATAATCATAATGATGAAGAAATAGAATCTAACGGCCACGCGCATATTTGGCGGTATATGTGGACTCATCCAGCTAAACACACCGACACCAACAAAAATTGTAACTAAAGACGAAATGATCTGCCCAAGGCTCAGCTCAGTTTTTGAAACCATGACGAAAGCGTTTATATAAGCCAAATGCCCCGCCGCAAAGGCGGCCATCCCTGCCAGAAATAATTTTTGCGAATGACGGGATAAAAGACACACATCCCCGACCGCGCAAGCGATCAGGCCCAGTAAAATTAATTGCCCATATAAGAACGACGGAGCACCGCTGATCAAAGCAATTGCAATAAAGCCCAGAGCCGCTGCCGGCTTCAGGACGTTTTGGGCATGGCGGTTTTGAGAAAATTCCGCCGCCGTTAGGGTTATCACCAAAAGGCCATACCCGATTAAAACGAAAATCATCATTGACGCAGGACCTGTAACACTCCCCACAACCATCGCCGATTTTACATCGCCAAAGAATACCCACCCGGCTGCGTCAGCAACAAGGTCGCCTCACCTTTTACGGGCTCAATCTTTTGACGCAAGCGGTAGACATGGGTTTCAAGTGTATGGGTCGTCACACCGGAATTATAACCCCAAACTTCTTCGAGCAACTCATCACGCGCAACCGCTTTGCCGCCGGCGCGGTAGAGATATTTTAGGATATTGGTTTCTTTTTCAGTCAAGCGTATATCGCGCACCGGACGCCCATTCGGATCTTCCGGCGGTGTTAGTTTTTTCGACGCGGGTTTAAAGCTGTAAGGCCCGACGGTGAAGACGGCGTCTTCTGACTGTTCGAATGTCCGCAAATGGGCGCGCAGGCGGGCGAGCAAAACACCAAAACGGAATGGCTTCGTCACATAATCATTCGCACCGGAATTCAGGCCCAAAATTTCAGAGGCTTCGCCCGTATTACCTGTTAACATGACAATCGGGGTCGCAATGCCTGCAGCCCGCATGAGTTGGGCGACTTCCGTGCCTTGCATATCCGGCATGTCGACATCCAAAATAATCATGTCGAAAGTCTCCGATTTGGCTAGCGCCAGCCCTTCTGTGCCTGATCCAACATCCGTCGTTTCAAATTCATCATAGAGTGCAAATTGCGCGACGAGCTCTGTGCGTAACATCTCGTCATCATCGACAAGTAAAACACGTTTCTTGACAGCCATAGTCTTTTTCCCTTCTGATGTACTCAATGATATTCGAAGTACACTTGATGCGCCTATGCGGGCCTCTCTCACCTTATGCTAATAACGGATGATACCAAATGCATCACAAAAATGCGAGTTTATGCGTGAACAGATGGTCATAGACACGAAAACAAGGCGTTTGCGCCTGGGTACGCTGGATTTACCTTGCCGCATTGGGAAGGCAGGCGCCATCCCAATGGCCGACGGACGCGAGGGCGATGCGAAAACGCCCTTGGGAGAATATCAATTACGCTTCGGGTTTTATCGGGCCGACCGTCTGCCGCGTCCGCGCTCACCGCTGACCTTTCGGCCCTTACGTGAAGATGATGGTTGGTGCGACGCACCGAATGATCCCGCCTATAACCGCTTCATCCGCCTGCCTTACACGGCGAGTCATGAAACACTTTGGCGCGAAGACGGAGCCTATGACATTATTTTAGTCATGAGCCATAATGACAGCCCGCCTATTCCGGGCCTAGGCAGCGCCGTCTTCATCCACATCGCCCAACCCGATAATAGGAACACACTCGGCTGCATCGCCCTCGCGCCTGAGGCGATGGTGAAGCTTTTGCCGAAACTGGAAACGGGAATGTCTGTTTTAATATCAGACTAATCCCGTTTATTTTTGTCTGGCCCCGAACAATGCGCTGCCGACCCTTACGCTGGTTGCGCCCATTTCTGCGGCGATTTGGTAATCCCCGCTCATGCCCATGGAGAGCTTGGCAACACCGTTTTCTCGGGCGAGATTTGAGAGCAGCCAGAAATGCGGGCTGGCCGCTTCGCCCATGGGCGGAATACACATCAGGCCTTCCGGTTCCAAATCATAGCTTTCGCGCATAAGCGTGAGAAAGGCGGGGAGATCAGCGGGCAGTACACCGGATTTCTGCGCTTCCGCCCCCGTATTCACCTGTACATAAAGGCGCGGCATTGTCCCGTTTTCGCCCACGGCCTTTATCAAGGCTTTCAATAATTTCTCACGGTCTACGGTCTCAATGACGTCAAAGAGCGCGACGGCATCTGCGGCTTTATTGGTTTGCAACGGCCCGATGAGACGAAGTTCTAAATCCGCGCGGTGATCGGCAAAAGTCTCGCCCCAGCGTTTTTGCGCTTCCTGCACGCGGTTTTCACCAAAAATACGCTGTCCGGTTTTCAACATCTCCGCAATGCGGTTATCCGGTTGGACTTTGGACACAGCCACGAGGTCCGGCGCGGGCAAGCCCGCACGCTTTGACGCGGCGGCTAAATTGTCTAACACGGTTTTATGTTGATCGGATATTTCTGACATGGCCACCTCCTATTCTCAAACGCGCGCAAATGGAAGTGTGCTTGCACGCATCGCCGCAGATTTGCGAGCGAGCGGACCCCACTGCCGCCTCGCCCCGCTTGTCTTTATGACGGACCCCGCGCGGATGGAAAATGTGGTCCAGGTAGTGCGCAGACTGCCCGCAGGATGCGCCGTGATTTACCGTCATTTTGGCGAACCAAAAGCAGCGAAAGAGCTGCGCGAGCTGACCCAAGAGCAAGGCCGTCAGTTTCTCATCGGGAATGACCCTGAATTGGCAGAGCATGTTCGTGCGGATGGCGTGCATTTTGCGCGCGACGCAAAATTGAGTGGGCCGATCCAATGGCGTGCGAAACGTCCTGATTGGATTATTACTATGGCGGGGTTGAAGGACGGGGCCTATCTCGCCCCGCTGGAGAGTTTGGACGCGCTTTTCATTTCCAGTATTTTCCCCAGCCAAAGCCCATCCGCCGGAACGCCTATCGGCGCGCAGGCGTTAAAAGACAGATGCGCGCGACTGCCTGTTCCCATTTATGCGCTTGGCGGTGTCACAGCCGGAACGGCTTCGCAGTTAAAAGACACAGGGGCGACGGGCCTCGCCGCGATAGAAGGATTAATCATGGATGTTGAAAAAGAAGACACAGAAAGAGGCCACCGCTTTGTCATTAAAACGGAAAGCGGCGAGGCCGAGCTGACTTTGGTGCGCGCAGGCGACGGGGATGGCGACGGCGTGTTTAACGCCAACCACACCTTCACGCCCACAGCGCTGCGCGGGCAAGGCGTGGCCGGAAAACTCTATGACGCCATGGTCGCAGATGCGAAAGCGCAGAACTATAAAATTATCCCCGGCTGCCCCTATGTCGAGGTGAAGTTTAAGCGAAAGCCCGAAGACAGGGAGGCGGTTGGTGCTTGAAGGCCACCTTGTCCAGAATGCGCCTGAGCGGGAAGAATATGCTGACGCTCTTCTAAGGCTCGAGCCTGTTCTAAAAGGATTGCCTAGAAAAATAGTGTCAATTGATGGATTGCCTGGCGTTGGCAAAACAACCTTTGCAAGATTTTTATCTTGGCGATTTAATACTTCAATGATTGAAACTGATCTTTATTTAATTCCTAATTTGGGAAGATATTTGTATCGATACGAAGACCTAGAAAAAACGATAACGCAAAGACTAAATAGAAATCTACCAATAATTATCGAAGATATCGTTTGTTTAGATTTGTTGGAAGAGTGTGGGCTCAGGACGGACTTTCATATACATATTATTTGTAGAGATGCGTTAACCCGCCCTTCTGCAGATTACTTAAATTACGTAAATACTCACAAGCCAGACGAAAACTCAAATCTAATCTTGAACCTACCCGCATTGATTTAGCTTTTTAGTATTTGACTCGATCACAATTTAAACCGCCTACCCCCCAATCAAAATGCGATACGCATCATCCAGACCCACAATATCAACGCTTTGGTCCAGCGCGCCGTCACCGTCCAGATCGGCGGGGCTGTTTTGCGTGACGAGGAGGCCGACGGGATTTAATTTCATATCGGTCACAATCCCGCCGGACATGCCGACAGTCACGGCTTCGCCGAAAATGCCCGCTTCTTTGCGGGGACCGAACATCACCACCCAAGTCGGGGTGCGGTAGCCGTCCGAGCCGCTTTCCATACGGTGAAAATGGATTTTCCCCTGCCTTAGGGTCGGCTTATCACTGCCGCCCGGATAGCCGAGCACATAGACATCCATGCCGACTTTGGGGCCTTTGATTTTGCTGCAAGACCATTTTTTCCCGTACCACGCCGCATCGATCAGGCCCGGGGCGCGGACGACCTGTTTTGAGATAAAGTCCGGCGCGTTCAGCTCCATCGCCTCATGCACATGATCGGCCGTGAACCAGCCACCGCAATATTTCCAATAAGTGCCATAGGACGTATCGCTCACCCCGCGCCGCACATCAAACAGCTCGACGATCTCCGTTTCAATCGCCGCGATCTCTGTCGTTTTTTTGCGCGTCGCCCAAGCAAAGAGAACCGCACCCAAAATGAGAGACAGAATGACAATCCAGAACATCCAGCGCAGAGTCAGAGTAATTTTCGTATCGAGCTCATCCTTAAGGCCGTCACGAAGATCAATGCGCATATGATCGGCCTTTCCCGTTTTTGCCTGCTGAATAAATATGAGGCCGGGATAGGCCGTCAAAGATGACTGTAAGCTGTCATCTCCGAACGGCAAGCGCTATTAGAGATCAGATGACACTTTCCAGATATTGATGCCGCCCTCAGTCGCGAAGCGGTCAATTTCTTTCAGCTCTTCATCCGTGAAATCCAGATTGTCCAGACTCGCCAGCGTATTGGCCATTTGATCAACCGTGCGGGCCCCGACCAATGCAGACGTCACGCGTGGATCGCGAAGGACCCAAGCAATCGCCATTTGGGCGAGGCTTTGGCCGCGGCGTTCAGCAATCGCGGTCAGACCTTTAATGCGCTCAATATTATCTTCGGTAATCAGGGCCTCTTTGAAAGAGCCGCCTTTAGCCGCGCGGGCATCTTCGGGAATACCACCCAGATATTTTTTCGTCAGCAAGCCCTGAGCCAAAGGTGAGAAGCCGATACAGCCTGTACCGAGGTCGTCCAGCGTGTCCAGCAGCTCATCCTCGATCCAGCGATTGACCATAGAGTAGGACGGCTGATGGATGAGGAGCGGCACATTTTCCCGCGCTAAAAGCTCTGCCGCCTTGCGGGTCAGTTCCGGCGAATAGGATGAAATCCCGACATAAAGCGCTTTGCCCTGACGGTGGATTTGCGCCAGCGCACCCATGGTTTCTTCCAAAGGCGTCTCCGGATCGACGCGGTGGGAATAGAAAATATCGACATAATCCAAACCCATGCGCTTGAGGCTTTGGTCGCAACTCGCGATGAGATATTTTTTAGAACTGCCAATCCCGCCATAAGGTCCGGGCCACATATCCCAGCCCGCTTTGGACGAGATGATCAACTCATCCCGATGGGCTTTGAAATCTGTCGCGAGGACTTTGCCGAAATTTTCTTCTGCCGAGCCATAAGGCGGGCCGTAATTATTGGCGAGATCGAAATGGGTGACACCATTGTCAAAGGCATAGCGCAAAATCGCGCGACCCGTTTCAAACACATCTGCCCCACCGAAATTCTGCCAGAGACCCAGTGAGATCGCAGGCAGTTTCAAGCCCGACCGACCACAAATGCGGTAAGGCATTTTATCGTAACGCGTTTCGGCCGGCTGATATGGGGGAGGAAATGCCATGGGTCTGTCCAAACAAAGAGGGTTGATGGATGTGAAACCATCCGCTTTTGCCGCTCAGATATTTCCGACTGACAGCGGTGTCAATTCACCGAGTTTTGAAACTTTGAATGTTGGTTTTCAATGCAATCGTATTTTGTTTCAGCCACGCGCCCGATCGCCGATTATGACATGCACCAAACTACCATTGGCCTTAAACGTCAAGATAAAGAGATAGGCGCTGAGGAAGAGCATGCCACCAAAAAAGGCGAAGACGGCGAGGATCAGTCCTTTGGCGGAAAACTGATTTCGCCACGCTGTCCAGAGTGCGGAGAGCATGAGGAAGGTCATAAAATCAAAATTAAACTGCCCCGGCCAAGCCATGGCTTTCATATCGCCGAAGAAAATAGGGAGCAGGTTCAGACCGTGATTGGAAATCGTGACAGCTGTATAGGCCAGAATGCTGACGAAAACGACCACCAAGAAAACCCGGAATGCTGACACTTTTATCTCCTAAAACTTAAACCCGCCTTGGACAAACACACTCGTCGCGCGCTGGTCGAGCGTGGTTGGCACGCCTGCGACAACGCCCTGCACATCGCGGTCCACATATTGAACGCCTGTGCCGAGGGTGAATTTCTCGAAATCATAGGTCACGCCGAATGTGCCTTGATTTGAGGTCAGGCCAACATTGTCATCTTTGGCATAGCCGTAACCGAGGGTGAATCCGAGCGCGCTTGGCTTCCATGTCAGCCCTGCATCATAGGCCGTATAATCGCCGTCCAGCAGGCCATTATTGGATTGCAAGAGCGATCCGCCCAATGTCCAATCGCCATATTCAAATTCTAACCCCGCGCCGAAGCTTTCCAAATCATCGAGTCCGTCGAGGCCCGAGCTTTCAGAGCCGCGCGCATAAGTCCCGGTCAGTTCGACACTCAGACCATTTTCAAAGGTTCGGTCGAGGGCGAGGCCGACTTCCAAGACATCTTCGATTTCGGGTTGGAGGACGCCGTCAATATTTTTGCCGTTGCAATAATCAACGCCGCAAACATCTGCGTCCAGCGCATAGGAGACACCCAGTTGCACCCCGACCCCGATTTGATCGCCTAAGAGGCGCGGCGAGGTATAAGTAATTTTTTCCGCAAAGCCGGAGGCATCATTGAGTGTTTTCACACTGTCATAGCCCGTATAATCAACGGGCGAATTGGACGCCCCAACGGCGAGTAATGTCGGCGCACCGAGCGAGAAGAGATAGGCCGCACCGTCATCCCGACCGACAGTCACATCGCCATAAGCCGAGCGTAGGAAAATATGCGCGCTTTCAATCGCGACCTGTGCGTCTTTCGCGATATCGTCACCCACGCTGTAAAAGCCGGATGTATGTCCGCGCAGACCTGCCGTTGTGCCGGAACATCCCATTGTACCGGGCGGACAGTCAGGCAAGCGCCCGCCAAAGCCGCGGCGATAGGGGTCATATTGCGCCCGCGCACCGAGAACGACACCATATTCCAAGCCATTATCCGTAATGGCACTGACCTCGCCTTCAATTTCGGCATCGGCGATAAAGTCTTCTGACCAGCCATTCTGGGGACCAAATTGATTTTCCGGTTGTTCGCGATAAGTGCCCGCACCACCCAAATTCAGCTTGCCTTTAATGGCTGTCGCAAGATTATTCAGACCCAAACGTTCCATCCAACTGCGCGATTGTTGCGGTGGCGGCGTATAGGGTCCGCCGGGGTAAGGCGCACCTGTAGGGGGGCGACCTGTTGGCGGCGTGGACGATTGATAGCTCGGGGTATAACCTTGGGGGGCATAACCTTGGGGCGTATAGCCATTTTGCGCATAGGCAGGCTGCGTAGCTCTTGGCTGGTAGCCCTGATTTTGTGGGGCCTGCGCTCTGGCCTGGCCTTGATAAGAGGGCGCTTGATAGGCAGGTGGCGTTGACCTTGGGCTGGGCTGACTGTCCCAAGCTTGGCGGCGTTGCGTGGATCGCGGCGCATATGGGCTTCCCGATGATGCCACGCCAGAGGTTGTCATTGCAGGTTGCGGGGCAGATCGCGGGG
>CAZBDT010000089.1:0-2045 GCA_964490745.1 uncultured Algimonas sp. | reverse complement strand
GGCGAACCGAAATCAGGCGCTTGCGCTACGGCGCGGGCGGGTGGCCGCGACGGCACATAACCTTGCGGCGGTGTCGGGGACCCTGCCAGCAACTGGTCATTATATTGGGGTTGGGGTTGAGGCTGAACTTGCGGCGGAGTCGGCGCACGTCCCGCAAATGTCTTGGGCGGTGTCGAGGCGGAATAGCTCGGCAGGGCCGTTGAGCGGCGCGGGCGGGTCGCAATGGGGGCGTCTGAAGATCTTGGATCTGAAACAGCTGGAGCGGAAGGCGCTCTATAAGTCGGAGCCTGATACGTCGGCGCGGGCGCAGAGGACTGTTGAATGGGGGCGGAATAAGCAGGGGCTGCATATGACGGAGCTGTTTGCGGGGCGGCGGGCGTTTGTTCCCAAGCTTGCATCCGATTCTTTGAGGCAAAAGGCGAGCTGGATTGTGCCGTCGCCAAGCCCATCCCCGCCAAAGCGATAATGGCAATCGGTGTGCCCGTCAGTAATAAGCGCTGTAAAGACATGCAAACGACCCGCAGTTTTCGTAAAATTGACGTCGCGTTAACCTTTGCAGTGTGTTGCCCTAAAAAAGTGTTAACGCGCATTTACCATAAGCAAATTTGAGCTGTAGAGCGCCAAGCGACGGCACAAAGACGGTTTTTTAGGTGAATCCTTGCCGCAAATTTATGAAACCAACTCTAGTCGTGACGGTTTGGGCAGTTTAAGGACGTATCCAACTGATTGACAGATTTGCATTTGGGATGTCCTGATGATGACTTTTAAAACTGCTATCGCTGCCGTTTTGACGACCACCGTGCTTTTGGGGGGCTGTGCGTCGAAAGCAAAAGCGAATAACGCCAATCAAGTTGCGCCGAATTTGGGCGTAAACAGCTATCTCTGGCGCGCCTCTATGGAAACGCTGAATTTCATGCCGCTGGATCAAGTCGATCCTTTTGGCGGTGTGATCATCACCGATTGGTATGCAAACCCGAATGTGCCGACAGAACGTTTTAAAGCCAATGTCTATATTCTAGACACAAATTTGCGCGCCGATGGATTGAAAGTGTCAGTTTTTAAACAAACCCAAACGGTTGGTGGTTGGCAAGACGCCGCGATTGATGCAGATACGGCCCGTCAGATTGAAAATTCGATCCTAACCCGCGCCCGCCAGCTCTTCATCGCGACAGAAGACGCGCGTTAGGTCCTAAAGCCTGTCCATCATTGCTTTTAGAAAACGGAGACATCCTCCGGGAACTTTGTGACGCGCCAAAATATCGTGGCGCAAAGTAAGGAAAAAGGCAGGGTTAAAACACACCAGAGAATGGCGTTTATAAATCCTGACATGAAAAGGATTGAGAATATCACGTTCTCATGAGCCGTCGCCATCACATCATTATCCAAAGATGTGACGACAAAAAAGCCGAGCGTATATAATAAGGCGGAAGAGAGATGGATCAGTGTTGCCCATTTCAATCCGGCCCAAAAATTCACACCCCATTTACTCAGCCGCTTCGGGTCTTTTATGTTTCGCAAGCGTCGGCAGGCCAACCAAGCCGAAAGCGGCGTGCCGAATAAAAAACAGAGCGCGATAGGTAAGGTCATAAAACGTTCATTCGAATTACCGCCTACCAAGATCAGCCCTGTAAACAGCAAACCCAACGCCATTGGCAAAGCGCAAGCCGCCACCGCGCCCGGCATCATTTTAACATTTTGTCCTGCATGCATGACGCTCTCCTCTTAATTCAACATGGCATATGAAGACAAAAGGGCAAAGCGATGGCTAATCCCGACCATATGTTGACAATTTCAAGGACGTTTCGAGACGTAGTTCCCACTAGCCGCCTCGCCTTAATCTGTTATAGAGCGCGCTTAGGATTTTAACGTTTCGAGCCTGAGTTCATGACCGAAAAATATAATGCAGCTGATGTCGAGCCGCGCTGGCAGAAAATCTGGGCGGAACAGGATGTTTTCCGGACAGATGATAAATCGGACAAGCCGAAATTCTATGCGCTGGAAATGTTCCCCTATCCGTCGGGACGCATCCATATGGCTCATGTGCG
>CAZBDT010000088.1:0-10117 GCA_964490745.1 uncultured Algimonas sp. | reverse complement strand
CAGAGAGTTATGCCAAACTTTATGACATTCCTCTGACGGGGTTACGTTTCTTCACGGTTTATGGGCCATGGGGTCGGCCGGATATGGCCTATTGGATTTT
Organism: uncultured Algimonas sp.; assembly: GCA_964490745.1. GTDB lineage: Bacteria > Pseudomonadota > Alphaproteobacteria > Caulobacterales > Maricaulaceae > Litorimonas. The sequence continues at coordinate 10,017 of CAZBDT010000088.1, read as the reverse complement.
TACGGAAAAAGTCCTGAAGAATGAGCCGATAACGCTATTTGCACCCGAGGTCATGCAACGCGATTTCACCTTTGTAGATGATATTGTCGATATATTACCAAGACTACTCGCTTCAGAACCTGACCAACATAGAATTTACAATCTTGGGAATTCAGCACCCAACTCACTTTATGATTTAGTTACCTCAGTAGAGTTAACATGCGGACGAAAAGCAAAAACAATAATCAAACCGCAACAACCCGGTGATGTGCGCTCTACATTTGCAGACATCCGGGCCGCACATGAGGCATTCGGTTTTACACCCTCAATAAAACTTAATGATGGTATTTCAGAATTTGTGAAGTGGTATCAGCATTGGATCCAATCAAATCAACTTAGTCGATCAGCTTAAACACGCTCCAATCAGTCAGTCCAATTTTATGCGGTAAAAATAACATCTGAATTGGACGAAAATCAGACATCCCGACCTATTTTGGATTTTCCAAGTCAAACTCAGCCACAAAATTGCGTCCCTCTCGTACGAGTTGATAAGTCATTTTTTGATTTGGCTTTATCTCAATTGACCATGTGTTGGTCATGGATGCTATTAGGTTGTTTTCAGAGAAAATAGATTTTGAATAGGTATCAACAGGGAAAACAGCCCGCGTTGATGTGCTGTTATCTGAGGTAGCAACACCGCCATAATTCGTCACAGGGTCGGGTGATCCATCTTTCAAAAAATGCGCGTGACGAAAATCAAGCTGATTGCCGGAATCCTGCAAAGTTAAAGTCCACACACGACTCTGATCCGAACCAACTGCAAGTGGCAGTCTGGTCGTATTTGTGTTGGGACATACCACCGGTCCGAGCGTGAGTGTCTCTTGCCGCCAATCTTCATCTTCTGGGTCAGTGCTTGTGACCACGCCCTCAAATGACTTATCACACAAACTTTGCAAGTTTTTTTGAAAGGACCGTAAAGTGGAGTTTTCGTTAACACCTGCGCAAGCCGATGCGAGCGAAAGGACGCACAAAATAGGGATACTGAAATATCTGATCATCATGAAGAGCTTAACCAGTTTTACGAATATTGATCGCTTTACCAGTATAGGTCTCAAGCTTTTCAAGTAATTCATCCTGTTTCACAGGTTTGGTCAAATAGTCATCCATCCCAGCACTCAGGCACTCGGCACGATCATTTTTTAAGGCATGACCTGTCAAAGCAATCACAGACACTTTCTTCAACTCATTTTCGTGCTCATAGCTACGAATGAGCTTTGTGGCCTCATATCCATCCATAATGGGCATGGACACATCCATTAAAATAAGTGGGAAGCGATCTGTATCTTTTTTGTAAAGATCAACAGCCTCTTGGCCATTATTTACAAAAATCGGCTTAAACTCTGTGTCCGCTAACATCAATTTTACCACATCCTGATTCAAAGCAAAATCTTCAGCGACGAGAATTTCCAATTTAGTCGGCGTGACGGGTTTCGTTTCTCTTTTTTCTTCGACAATAGCAGATTGGCGTTTCATCGGGTTTGATAATACACGCACAATTGTATCGAATAATCGACGCTCGCGAACGGGCTTAATCAAATAGCTATCAATGCCAATCTCACCCAAGGCTGATGTGCTGACCGGCTGATCACAAGAAGACAGCATGACGATTTGTGGATTTTTTATTGAAGGCGTTTGCGTAATAACTTGCGCAAATTCTTGACCATTCATACCAGGCATTAAGTAATCCAATAATATAAGATCATAGGGTTGACCTTCATTTTGTGCTGCTTTGATTTTGGTAAGCGCTTCTACACCATCATCTGCAGTCTCTGCCACCATGTCCCATGCGCTGAGCTGTTCAGTGAATAGGGCCTGGTTAATTTTAATGTCGTCAACTATCAAAACGCGTCGATTTTTTACGAGGGTGCTATCAAAGGCTTCCGTTTTTGCGTCTCGGTCGATAGGTAGTGGCACACGGAAGCCGAAACTCGAACCTTCGCCCAAACTCGAGGAAACACGCATGCGTCCGCCCATCATTTCAACGATATGTTTGGATATTGTGAGGCCCAAACCGGTTCCACCGTAAACGCGCGTTGTAGACCCATCGGCTTGAGTAAACTTATCAAAAATTCGGCTCATTTTCTCGGGTGAAATCCCGATACCAGAATCTTTAACGTCAATCGTACAGATAACCATATCTCGTGTCGGTTTAATATCGACATCGATCTGTATATGGCCGGTTTCTGTGAACTTGACAGCATTCCCTAATAAATTCGTTATAACTTGACGAATTCGACCCGCATCACCGATGAAATTTTTGGGAAGATCAGCCGGATAATTAATAATCATCTCAAGATTTTTTTCTTGTGCCTTGGTACGAAGAAGTGACGTTACGTCATTGATTGATGATTTCAAATCAAATGGTACAGGGTCCATCTCAAATGCCCCGGCTTCAATTTTTGAAAAATCTAAAATGTCATTGATAATCGTCAGCAAAGCGGAAGCCGAATTATTTATAACTGATACAAATTCCTTTTGACGTTCGTCAATTTCTGAATTGCTAAGGAGTTCAGCCATACCCAATATACCATTCATGGGTGTCCGAATTTCATGACTCATATTCGCTAAAAACTCGGATTTAGCCTGAGACGCGGCGATGGCCTCATCTTTCGCCCGTTCGAGCGCTTTTGATTGTCTACGCTGACGCGTTACATCTTTTACAAAAGCCTCCATACGAATGGCTTTCCCTTTTGCATCGCGGATAATTTCACCGGTTATGTTCGACCAACGGAAGCCGCCTTTATGAGTTTGCGCGCGACATGTGACTTCGAATCTATTTCCGGTCTTTGGTGCGTTTGTAAGCGCGGCTTTAAATTTAATCTGATCATCCGGATGAATAACAGAAATGATACCCTGTTTGGCCAATTTATGACCAACATCAGCCCCAAAAAACGCATATAGAGATTTACTGATTGTGTAGGTCTTCGTTGATATATCCAGTGACCAGTAGCCAGCTTCCCCTAATGTTAGAGCCTTGTCGAACAGCTTATCTTTTTCGACGAGGTCAGATACATCATCAGCAATTGAAACCGTCTTTCCACAAGGCAGAGCTTTCCGAATGAAACGATGCGTGGACCCATCACCCAGTGTAACCAGCCGGGAGCCAGATTTTTCACCGCTTTTGTTTCGTTTTATTTGGTCATCTGGAGACAGTTTCATATCTCTTAGCATTTCAGCTGTGAATAGACCTTTTTCTAACATTAATTCGTGACATTTAGAGAGGGGATCACCAGGACGAAGATGTTCCCTTTTTATTCCTAATTTCTGATAGACAGAATCAGAAAGGAACAAATAATTCATATCCTCATCAAGTATGCTAACGCTCGATACGAGATTTTCTGCTAAAATTTTAGTGTATTCTGCGTCGGTCGCGCTTGAGTGAGCGTCTTTTTGCGCCTTTTTCACTGACATTTGATCCCCCTAAGAGCTCAAATGACATCATTTAAGCGTTCGAGATGTTGTCGGAGGACAAAGTTAATAAATCGCCAAAAAAAACGACCCACTGCATTGAAACAGGGGTCGTATATAGTCTTCGCTATTCAATCGGGGAGAGTGAATGCGGTAAAACGCGGCGACAAAAGGGGAGGACGTTGCCGCGTCCGTGGTCATTATATAGGAAAAACAATCGAAAACGGGTACCCGCGATGACGCAAAAGAGCTATGCAGATACGCATAGATCCGTAGTATTCCAGCGCGAGCTATTCATTTTCAGGTCATCTCTATTCATAATTATTAGAAGATCAACTTCGGGGCCAATCTTTCGTAACATTTGTCAGAAATTCTCTAAACACTTTAGCCCGAACAGACCCCCGCAATTCTGTTGGATAAACAAAATAGAGATCGAATTCTTCACCGCGTACCGTGGGTAATACACGAACCAGCCTTTTAGACAGGACGGTCATATAGTCTGGAATACCAACAATGCCGATGCCAGCTTCGGCTGCCCGCATAATTCCGTGCAGATTATTCACGACTAGAGCGGGTTTGCGCGGTAAATCCATTGGATCACGCCCCACGTCTAAAACCCAATTCGCACTTTGAAGATTTTTTGGTATTAAATCACCAAATGCCACAATTTTATGGTTGTCCAAATCCTCCACTGAGCTTGGGGCACCAAATTTCGATAAATACTTATGGCTGGCATATAGTGATTGCGTGATCTGCCCGAGTTTTCGTTGAATCACGTCACCTTGTGTGGATGGCCAAGGGCGCAGAGAACAATCAACATCAAATGCCGACAGATCATGCTCCTCGTCTTCCAAGATAAGTTGCACATCAATATCCGGATACGCTTCTAAAAAGTCAGGCAATACGGAGGGCAACCAATTTGATCCAAGCGAGATTGGTGTTGAAACACGCAATATACCTTGGGGCTTTTGACGTGAGTCAATGACATGATTTTGTACACGCGCAATCCGACGCGCAACATCATCCGCAGTTTTGAAAAGAATTTGCCCTTGCTCTGTCAGGGTTAGGCCGCGCGCATGGCGGTGAAATAACGGCATGTCCAGTGAGTCTTCCAATGCCGTAATTTGGCGCGAGACGGCAGACTGAGAAATGCGCAATTTATCTGCCGCTGCGGTAAGAGAACCTGTCTGCGCCGCGGCATGGAATGTCTTTAGTTTATCCCAATCGAGGGAGTCTGGCATTTATTCTGCAACCTCGGCCAAATCGGTCTCGGTATAAGGGGCTTCGCCGGCATCTAATTCGGCGAGATATCGTTCGGCCTCCAAAGCCCCCATGCAGCCAAGTCCCGCAGCCGTAACAGCCTGTCTCCACAACTCATCGGACACATCACCCGCAGCAAACACACCCGGAATGTTTGTCGCGGTGCTGTCAGCGGCAGTCGTGATGTAACCCCCTTCATTCATGTCAACATGCCCCTTGAAAATATCCGTCGAAGGCTTGTGACCAATCGCAATGAAGACACCATGCGTCTCTCTATCATAGACTTCACCGGTTTTGACATTTTTTAGACGAACACCTGTTACGCCCAAGGGCTGATCGTCACCTAAAATCTCTTCCAATGTCGTATCCCAAAGTATTTCCACCTTAGGATTGTCGAACATGCGCTGTTGAAGAATTTTTTCTGCTCGCAAGCTGTCTCGGCGGTGGACCAAAGTCACGCGCGATGCGAAATTCGTCAAGAATAACGCTTCTTCCACGGCTGTATTACCGCCACCCACAACAACCACTTCGCGGTCACGATAAAAGAAACCGTCACATGTTGCGCAAGCGGAAACACCAAAGCCTTGAAATTTATCCTCAGACGGCAGGCCCAACCATTTCGCTTGAGCTCCTGTCGCGATAATCACGGAGTCCGCTGTATAAGTCTTACCGCTTTCACTTTTCATAACGAAAGGACGGCCTGAAAAATCCACGTCGGTAATCATATCTTCGTAGAAAGCTGTGCCAAACTTCAGAGCGTGCGCCTTAAACTTATCCATCAAGTCAGGACCCATGACCTCTGGAAAGCCCGGATAATTTTCAACATCTGTTGTAATCGTCAACTGACCCCCCGGTTGCGGGCCAGCCACAATTCCGGGCTTTAGCATGGCCCGCGCCGCATAAACGGCAGCCGTATAACCTGCAGGACCAGAACCAACGATAAGGACGCGGTGGTGAATAATATCGCTCATAAGGGGCTCATTTGGGTATTTATCAGAAATATCTTGCTCCTAATGTAGGACGGGAGCCTCTATCCTGCAACGCCCTGAAAGCGACTATGTGTGGAGAGTATGAACGGATGCGCTTGATTCAAACTTTTCACCCTCCCATTCCTATGGCAACGTTGTCATTCTAAAAAATATCTGGCAAAGAACACGCATGAAAAATCTTACTTTATCTTTATTTGCACTCTCTCTTTACGCCTGTACACCTGCGGCAGAAACTCAGACTGAACGCAACACTGAGGTTATCGCCCCAGAAAAAATTGTAAGCGTAGAGACACCAACAACCGATTTTGTGTGGCCGCGCAGCTACGACAATATGCCGGAGGGCGCGACATTAGTATTTTCCGCAACACGCGATTGGCGTCATGATAGTGGCATTGGAGGAGCTCAGGGCTTTTTGGGTCGAGAGGCTGACGCAGCGAAAGCCGTCCAAGCGGAGGGATTTGGACTGTTTATCACAGAAGACCCGCGCGTTTTTTCCGAAGAGAACCTCAAAAAGTTTGCTGTCATCGTCTTGAATAATGCGTCTGGCAACATCCTGAATACAGAACAAGAAACCGCTATCCAGAATTTTGTTGAAAGTGGCAAAGGTCTTGTCGCAATTCATGCATCCGGCGATAGCAGCTTAGCTAGCTATTGGCCGTGGTGGGAAGAACAACTAGGAACGGAATTTGTAAGCCATCCTGCGGCTCCGCAATTTCAAACAGCGGATGTTGTCGTCCTCGCCGAAGAACATCCTGTGATGGCAGGTTTAAGCCCTAAATTTTCACATGAAGACGAATGGTACACCTTTACCGGTCCCGTCGCCGGTGAGGTTGTCGTCTTAGCAGGTTTGGACGAGAGTACTTATTCTCCTGTCAACAAAGTTTACGGCGTTGAAGATTTGCGTATGGGCCCTGAACCGGAAGACCATCCAATCATTTGGGCGAAATGTCCGGGGAATGGAAGAATTGTGTACTCCGCACTGGGCCATAAAGCCGATGCCTATGATAGCGAACCGAATAAATTGCTGATGCGAAATATGATGGATTGGGCACGAAATGGTGGCAATACGGGCTGCCCATAGGTCGTAGTTTAGCTGACCATGGCGAGACTTAGTCCGCAAACAGTTTAGAAATAAATGCTTCAATAGTTGCCGGGTACTCTTCCTGAGTAGCTATTGAGATATGATTTGCTCTTGAGAACTCCGTATAGGTTACAGCCGCGCCTTCTGCGATCAAACCATTTGCAAGTTTGCGACTCAATTCAACTGGAAGCGTTTTATCTTTGGCGGCGCCTAACACCAAAATCGGAACATCTGCCGTCTTCAGTGTCTCGACCAGGTCATACGCTCCAAGACTCTCTGCGACGCGGGGGCGAATGAACAGTCTAGCGTACCAAGGTATGACAGCCTTTGAAACGTCACTTGCGTTTGTAGCAGTAGTTTCAAGTACAATTCCACCAACCAGAGAATAATATTGCATCATATCGGCGCAAACAAATCCTCCCAAAGAATGCCCCCATAAGATTAACGGCCTTCTATCTCCGAGTTCTCGCTCTACATATCTCGCGATTGTTTTATTCGCTTCTCTTAAACTGACATCACTCGCCCGCCCCGAGCTGTCGCCATATCCCGGATAGTCAAACATCAAGACATCAGCTACAGAGATTATTTTTTGCGCATATAAAACACCGGATTCATATCGGTCCGAGGCATTTCCCCCACAGTGAACTACAAGCGGTCTTGAGGGACCTTCACGTTCAATCAAGGAAATCGCAATGTGCTCTGCTCCCGCTTTTAAAACATCATGTCTAACTGATGATTTTACAAACTCATTAGATCTGATGACGTGTTGTGCAGTTTGCCCATCCGCCCAAACATTTATGGTCATATCTGTTGGAGCCTGAAAAATCTGTTCATAACGCATTTGCCCTGTCCGAGTAGCGTTAGGGTCACCAAATCGGCCGGGCTGAAAGACAAAAGCTTCATCCAGCACGAGCGTTTTACATCCAGAAAGCGCTGTAAGGATCATGAGTGTAACAGAAAGAGAGAACAGCCTCACCTTGAGAAATCCCTAAAACGATCCCAAACGATCTGTGCAATACGGGACGTCTCATCTAATGGCGGATAATCTCTTCCGTCCAGCTGCCCGGCATAGCGCTTGACACCGCAACGTGTTTCGAGAGCGTCATAAAGAATTTGAAACTTCCCCGCTTTTCCGGACATCGGCAAACGAAAAACCGGCTTTCCTGTAGCGCAAGATTCCGTCAACATGTTCGTGCTATCCTCAGTGACGAGGATCATCTCAGCACTCCCTAGAAACGCAAAATATGGGTTAGGCTCCGCCCCGTCATGCAACCAAACATGCTGGTTTTCAGACGCAAATTTTTTCCACGCAAGCCGCGCAAATTCCGGAGTACGACGCGAGACAGTAATCAGTAGAGAATAACCTACATTATTTAACTTAAGCGCCGCGCTTAAATGCTGCTGATGAACTTCATTATCCAATTTGTGAGTTTTCGAATCCCCACCAATAAGCATCGCTACGCGCCGCGCTGGTAGCTTTGAGAGGCCCTTTGTAAAATTCAGCGTCTCCGCGATAATTTTTTCTTCTGTCACACGATTAGGTGATCCAATCATGGATTCAACATTAGCATCTTGCAGCTCATCATGAGTCGGCGCGATGACAAGATCGAAATGCGATGAGTCTATTCTAGGGTCCTGCACATAAACAGTCATCACCTTAGGATGATTAGCTTTCAGAAATAGAAGCGGTGCAATCGCTTGGCGTCCACATCCAATCGCTATATCGCAATCAGGTAGATCATATTTACCAAAGCGTAGTTGTATCTTGGGCGGCAAAGTCGCCACGACGTTACCATGAGCTATATGATGAGTGAGTATATTTAGCGGTTTGAGTGACGCGCACCGCTCGGCTAGGCCTAATGCCTGATTTTCAATTCCGCGCCGACCATCGGAGAGGACGAGGCATCGCGGCGCCTCGGCTTCACCAGCTATATTCATTATTTATAATCGACCTCAAGGATTTCATATCCTTTTGACCCGCCAGGCGCGATAACTTCAAACACGTCGCCTACTTCTTTTGTAATCATAGCGCGCGCAATCGGTGAGGTGACGGATATTTTCCCGTCCTTCACATTGGCCTCATCTTCTCCAACGATCTGATAGGTACTTTCTTCGTCCGTATCTTCATTGACGATCTTAACAGTCGCGCCAAAGCGCACAACATCACCGGACATAGAGGTCGGATCGATCACTTGAGCTAAAGCGAGCTTTGATTCCAGCTCTTGTATACGACCTTCAATAAATCCCTGCTTTTCTTTCGCAGCGTGATATTCCGCATTTTCTGACAAGTCGCCGTGATCACGCGCAACTGAAATTGCATTGATGATCTCTGGACGCTCGACTGATTTCAAATGTTTAAGTTCTGTTTCTAACGCCGCATGGCCTTGAACAGTCATTGGAAATTTTTGCATGGTGAAGTCGTCTTCCGGTGAAAATTACAAGCCGCAAGCAGATAGGGCGAAAAACCCCGTCGTCAAGGTGTAAATACGTTAACACAGGCTATGAAAAACCTAAACCTAGCTAAATTGCAAGATTTTGAACAAAGTTTCGTAATATCCCGGCTCATAAGACTACAAATGTATGCTATTTGCTTATATTATCGTTTTTCAATAAATTAACTGGACAAATCCGATTTTTAATTTATTGATAAACAATAAGGCTGACGAATAACCCCTTCCGAACGCCTTATCTCGCTCTCGTCACCGGCGTGCCAGCCGAGACGAGAGCGATGTCAAACCGCTGATAGCTTTTCATAGGGAAAGGCAGGCGAAAAAAGGAGACCTGACACAATGCCTTCAAAAACAATGAAAACGCTTGCCATGACTTTGGCGACTTTAGGTACAACAATTGCTCCCGCTGCTTTCGCATCTACGTTTGATGAAGTGAGCGTGGAAATTGACGCACGCTATCTCGAAACGGATTGGGGCGTAGAAAAAGTGTATAAAAGCTTGTCCAGAACAGCTCAGAATGCATGTGATACAGGGGGCACAAGGGATATCTCAGCCCGTAAATATGAGCGCGATTGCAGGATAGACCTGCTGAATGACTTCATAAAAAGCGCGGATCATGAGAAACTGACAACATATCACGCAAGCGTCGTAAAATAGACACCGAAAAAATTATGGATAGAGGTTCTCCATCAAAACGGAGGGCCTTTTTTATGAGCGAAAGGACGTCACTTTATACAATAAAAAAGGCAGCAGGAGTGCCACCCTGCTGCCGGAATTGTCTAAGTCAATC
>CAZBDT010000087.1:2917-10214 GCA_964490745.1 uncultured Algimonas sp. | reverse complement strand
ATTTGGCTGGAAGGAGAGGGCGACTGTGCCGATAGGGCCGTGACGTTGTTTGCCGATAATGACTTCGGCTTTACCGTGGAGCTTGTCCATCTTGGCCTGCCATTCTTCATGCTCGGCGACATTATCTTCTGACGGTTCGGTCCGGGCGAGGTAATATTCTTCGCGAAAGACGAACATCACGACGTCTGCATCTTGTTCAATCGAGCCGGATTCCCGCAAGTCTGACAGTTGTGGCCGTTTATCATCGCGCTGTTCAACCTGACGGGAGAGCTGGGCGAGGGCGAGGACGGGTACATCTAATTCCTTGGCGAGGGCTTTCAGGCCTTGCGTAATCATGGAGACTTCTTGCACGCGGTTTGTGGTAGAATTCATCCCGGCGCCGCCTGTTAGGAGTTGCAAATAATCCACGACAATACAGTCCAAACCGCGCTGGCGTTTTAGCCGTCTCGCGCGGGCCGAGAGCGCGCCAATAGACAGGCCACCCGTATCGTCGATATGCAGCGGGATTTGAATGATGTCATCTGCGGCGTCACGAATATGTTCATATTGCGCCGCCGTGATGTCACCGCGCCGAATATGGTGAGAGGAGACGCCGGATTGTTCGGCCAGCAAACGTGTGGCGAGCTGTTCCGAACTCATTTCCAGCGAGAAGAAGCCGACCACGCCGCCATCTGTCGTTTTCTCAATGCCGTTTTCGTCTTTTTCCTGTTTGAATTTTTTCGCGATGTGGAACGCAATATTCGTCGCCAAAGAGGTTTTCCCCATAGAAGGGCGTCCGGCGAGAATGATGAGGTCAGATCGATGCAGCCCGCCGAGTTGACGGTCCAAATCAATGAGCCCTGTGGAAATACCGGAGAGATTACCGTCCCTCGTAAAGGCGGCGGACATCATCTCTATCGACTCAACGAGGGCGGTTTGGAAGTCGACAAAGCCTTGCTGGGTTCCGCCAAGTTCGGCCAGATTATAGAGCTGGCTTTCCGCTGCGATAATCTGCGCTTGCGCGTCGGCCTCACTATCCGGGTCGGTCGCCGTTTGTTTGATGAGATCAGATAAGCGGATTAGTTCGCGCCGCATGGCGAGATCAAAAATCAACTTCGCATATTCAACGGCCGTTGCCGTGGGCGGGGCGTTGTCGAGGAGGAGCGCGAGATATTCGACGCCGCCAATATCCACGAGGGTTTCATCTTGGGAAAAGCGGTTTTTCAGAACGATGGCGTCTGCCAGCTTACCCGTTTCAATCAACCGCGCAATCGCGTCAAAAATACGGACGTGAACGGGATTGTAAAAATGTTTAGCCTGCACGATCTGCGAAATCTTGTGATAGACTTCATTGTCATAAAGCAACACGCCCAGCAGGGCGGCTTCGGCCTCTTGGCTCTGCGGGGTGGAGTCTAACTCCGCACCGGAACCGGGCATCGAATCATTATCTGCGACAAATACCATGGTGATGTTGTGGCTCTATTCTGTTTGTCTGTCATTAAACGTCATTAGGAATAATATCCTAAATTCACACCTAATGGAGTTATACAAACTTGTCCACATGAAAGCTGGGTATAAAGTCAGGCGCGGATCAAGGGGGAAGGGAACCGCGCCTGTGGCGGCCGCCAGACTCAATTTTCCCGTCGGGGGGGTGGGATGTTGAGAGGAGATTTGGCGACCGCTGGTTTTAGGGGGGATGGTCTTAGGTCAGCTGGTTCAGAACGCGTTCCATATCATCGGTAAGATAGCCGATATTATAGGTCACATCATCGGCTTTGGCCGCGCCCAAGACTTCGCCCGTATGGGTGTTGACCAAGAGGGCTTTGGCTTCCGCTCTGTCCCAGCTCTCGCAATCTTCATGAATGGTCAGGCCTGTCTCAGACAGGGCTTTCCCGCCAAAGCTGGACCAATAAGCATCTGTACCCAAACCATAGACGATCACATGTGAGTAACCTTCATTGGCGGCTGTGATCCGAATTTCGTCAATCTTATTGTCGGTATCGACACCGTCAAAATCGATAGCAGGCAGATATTTAAAATGATCCCCGGCTGTCATCAGGTCTAATTTTACGTCGACACGCTCGTCCAGAAAAGTCCAATCGATTGCCTCGTCATAAGGTGTGGCAATGAAACGTCCGCCCTCAATACGCGCAACGGCAACTTTATACTCTGAGGTGAGGCTCTCACGCGCCATTAATGCGGCCTGACGCAATTCAGCTGATCCATTATGAGGTGTGATGACTTTGGCGGGTTCAACCATGGCAAGATAATCATCATCGGCAAAAGCGGTTGGTGATCCCGCAAAAGCGGTATTCGCGAAGCCTGTGATTAATGCAGTGATTGCAGCGGTTTTCAAAAGTGTTGTCATGGTCTTAGCCCTCTCAGTTGTTGATAAGATCGAATTGACAGCCGGAAAGGGCAAGGCTTGGACGGCTCTGTGATGATTTCAGGGCAATTTTTCTGAAAAAAGGCAAAGATTGCGGCGAATAGGGCCAATTATGGCGAAATTTGGGAGCTGAGATGAGTGCGGGCTGAATAAAAAAGATAATCTGGCGGAGCGGACAAATTTTATGATAGTTAAACAAATGGTCCGTCTTTTTACCCTTATTCTATTTGGCCTCGTTCTCAGCTTTCCCTTCACGGCTTGCACCCAGACAGAGGCGGTCCAGGCTAATCCATCTGATCATCTTTTCATCCGAATTATCAAGACAACTGCGACAAAGGATAAAGGCGTTTTGGAGATGTGGAAACGCGGCGCGGATGGGCGGTTCGTATTAGACCGAAGTTTCGATATCTGCACCTGGTCGGGGGAGCTCGGCCCGAAACTCAAAGAGGGCGACGGGCAGTCACCCGAGGGATTTTACTTTATCAAACCCGCCTCCCTAAATCCGAATTCCAGCTACCATCTTTCATTCAATCTTGGATTTCCAAATGCCTATGACCGCGCTCACGGACGGACGGGCAGCTTCCTCATGGTCCATGGCGATTGCGTGTCGATAGGTTGCTACGCCATGACCGATACAGGCATTGAAGAGATTTACGCGGATGTCGAGATGGCTTTTGCGGCGGGTCAGTCTTTCATTCGCGTTCATATCTTTCCGTTCGACATGACGGATGAGAACCTCGCCGCGCAATCGCTGAATGTAAACCATGCCTTTTGGTCAAATTTAAAAACGGGATGGGATTGGTTCGAAGCCAATCGCACACCGCCAAATGTCACGGTCCGCGAAAAGGTCTATGAATTCAGTGTGTCTGAATAAAAGAAAACACCGTCTTTCTCTGGAATTTTTACCGCGCTTACGCCTATAGACTGGATATGGCGCAGCCTTTGATACAGTCGGCCTTGGGCCAAACCGAAGTGGAAGAAGACCCTTATGTCTACAAAGCTTTCTTGAGCTATAGCCACAAGGATGAAGTCCGCGCGGCGCGTTTACATCGCAGGCTTGAGCGCTACCGGATCCCCAAAAATTTGCGGCAAAATGGTCCGACGTTAGGGAAAATTTTTCGGGATAAAGAGGAGCTCTCTGTTGCGTCAGTTTTGGATAAATCCATAGAAAAAGCCTTGAGAGACTCCGAGAGCTTAATCGTTTTATGTTCCCCTGAAGCCGTCCGGTCGCAATGGGTTGATAAAGAGATTGCGTATTTTAAATCTCTCGGGCGGGAAAATCGTATTTTCGCCGTGATCATTTCGGGCATTCCGAATGCAAAGACGCGTGGGTTTCCGTCAGAATGGGAATGTCTCCCGAAATCCCTTCGATATGATCTCACAGAGACAGGTGATATCATAGGAGAGCGACGGGACCCCCTGGCGACGGATTTGCGTCGTGAGGGCGATGGTAAAAGGCTCGGATTTATAAAATTAGTCTCGGGTCTTATGGGGCTGAGCCTCGATCAGTTTTTACAACGGCAACTTGTTCATGCACGGCGAAGGTCCATGGGCATACTCGTTGCGTCCTCCGCCCTTATCTCTATTTTTGCTGGCTTGGCTTGGGCGACCCATAGCGCACAATTGCGGGCCGAAGCGCGCACGGCAGATGCAGAAAATTTCGTGGAATTCCTTCTCAGTGATTTATCCCTTCAACTCGAAACCTATGGACGTTTGGATTTGTTGGACAGTGTTGGCGTAAAAGCCGTCGATTATTATGCGCAATTTGAAGAGAATGAGTTGGACGCGCAAACCAGTGGGCGCCGCGCGCGTACTTTTCATTTTATGGGTGAGCTGCAACATGCCTTGGCAAAGACTGAAAATTCGGAAGCCTATTTCGACGAGGCCTATGCTTTAACGCAAAAAGGGTTTGATGGCGATCCGAATAATCCTGACCGCGTTTATGAACATGCGCGAAGCGCCTATTTCAAATCTCTCCCTTTGCGGCGTATGGTAGATTATCCGGGAGAATTGATTCAGTTGGAAATATTTTCAGACTTAAGTGCGCGTCTGGCAGAACTGGAAAAAGGATCACCCCGTTCACTCACACAGCTTGCACTCGTCGCCACAAACATTGGACGAGTAAAGCTGCGGACAAATGCAATGGATGAGGCTCTGCAAAATCTGACGAAAGCCGATGTCTTATTCCGAGAACTCAATGCGGCTGAGCCTAGCATAAAAAACCTTCTTCTTCGGACTGAAAACCTCGCTTGGCTTGCCGAATATCACAAAGTACTGGAAAATCATGAGTCCAATGTTGAAATTCGCCAGCGACAAAATGCGCTCATCGATGAAAGGCTGACGCTACACCCCGATGATTTTCGCCTGATTGAAGCCTCCGTCTATGCGAAGATTGGTCTTGCAGGGTCCGCCAGTTATTTGGGATTAAAAGCTGAGAGCAAACGCTATTTTCAGTCCGCTCTAAATGGGACGGAAGCTGCGTTACGACTAGAACCACGCCGCGAAAAAATGCGACGGGCACAAAGCATCATTCTTTATAGCCTCATGAAAGAGGCTATCTTTGAGAATAACAAGGCGGATTATAAACGAGCAGAAGCCAAGCTCTCAAAATTAATGGCTGAAACGCTCAGCACGTCCACGGATGAGAATAAATATTGGGACGAGGTTCTGCCCGGTTTGATCTCCGGATTGGAATCTGATTTTGATTAGGGATTCGCGCGTGTTTCGGCGAGTTTGATACCGTCTGCGACATGTTTTAAATCTTCCAAACCGTATGCAAATTCTTGAGCGATTTGTGCAACCGCCGCGCGCCTAGCCCTTGACTTGAGTTTATCTTTTTTATCGCCTCCTCCGACTACCGTGCTGATAGATGTTTCGTCGGCGAAAGTGCTGCCGGTCAGATAGGGATAACCATTCCTGACATCAAGAAGGATGGCGCTGGCCGTGGCTTCGGCTTTTAGATCCCGGCTGGGCAACACGAAAAGACCAAGGACTGTCAAATCTGCAAGGCGCAGTGCATTCCCGTCAGATTTAGTCTTATGGCTGACTTCATAGGCAATCACATAATCTAAATGCTGGCGCGCAGCCCCGCGCCGAATATGGTCAATCACTGTTGTTTTATCACGCTGGTCTATATGGCTGACAGAATTGGCGATGAGCGGGGAGACCGGAATAAATGTTCCAAATGACGGGCCTAAACTTTCCGCGGCGTCACGCCAGCTTTCGGCTTCGTCAAATGGGACGCCCATGAGACGTTTATTGGGTCCGATACGCGCCAATCCAATGCGGGCAGGGAATTGCAAATCAGGTTCTACGGCTGCAATTTTTTTGACCGCCAAATCCGTTGAGGCGGTCTGCGTAATCGGCGTGTCTTGGTAACGCGAGAGATAGTCTGCCCCAGATGTATATTGTGTTGTCGTTTCACAGCCAGCCAGTGTGAGTGAGGCGGCCAAAATATAAGCATAATGTTTGAAGGTCATCATATCCCCTTTCGATTTAACTCCCCTAGCTAAGCTGAATTTGGGCCAGAGTAGGGCGAAATAGTGTTTTGTTTAGAAAAAAAGACCCGACCATGTCGCAGGGGGAGGGAGGGGGGACGACAGGCCGGGTATAAGATGCAATCGCTTGAGGGTTAAGCGCTGCTATCGTGCAGTTAACATCGTCTAAAGGGGAACCGATGTTGATTATGTTATCTCTGTTTTTTTCGTCACACGCAAAACACCTATTAGTGGGGGGCGCGTGAGATCAACTCTCAAAATCGTGAAGTCTATTCATCGGTGAGCATCTTTCGAATTTTATGCTTGGCAAACGAAATTTGTTCACGTAACGTTCTGATTATGCTGACGACACGTATTATTGGGATTGATCCCTCCTTGGTGGCGTGTGGCTGGGGAGTGATTGATAAAACAGGCAATAAGATCACCCATGTGGGGCACGGGGTTATTCGGCCACCTCGCAAAGAACCTCTGCCGTCTCGTCTTCATTTTATATATGATGCGCTGTCGACATTGATCGCTGATTACGGCCCGTCTGAGGCGGGGGTGGAAGAAGCCTTTATGAAAGATAATGCGATGAGCGCGTTGAAATTGGGACAAGCAAGAGCAGCCTGCATATTGGCGGCGACGACGCAGGGATTGAATGTCGGCGAATATGCCGCTCGTCTGGTCAAAAAATCTGTTGTTGGAACGGGCGGTGCGGATAAAGCGCAAGTCGCCCATATGGTGAACCTTTTGCTGTCCGGCGTAAATGTCAAAGCCGGGGACGCAGCGGATGCGCTCGCGATTGCGATTACACACGCCAATAGCATGAGATCATTCACATCTATCGCGAGCTAGAGTAATTTGCGTTTAATAGAGATAATTTAAAGCCTCAAAAAATGGGCGAATGAGGTTCATTTTTGAGTCCGAATTAACGCAAAATACTCTAAAACAGATTTATTGCTGATCGATCTTACAGCGACCGGCCTGATAATTCCCAACACGCCGAATAATATCATCCGCATCGGGCTCTTGTCTTTCGCCCGTAATTAAACCGTCCAATACGCGCGTGACCAAACCATCTAAATGGGTAACGACATAGCAGTCCACCGTGGGTTCGGCGTGTGCGTTCCCAATACCGCTATCATCCGTGAGAAAGAGATATCTGCCCTTCGTCAGATGCGCCATGTTGCGCATCATAAATTCCGCCGTTTTATCCACGCCGCTGCCTGCGAGTGGGACAATATGAATACCGCGATTTCGGGACGCCAAACCTGCTTCCCATGTCTCGTAGATTTTGTTGGCGTGGGGCGGGGCGTCGGCAACCAGTAAATTCACTTTCAAGGCGTCCTCTCGCCAATTCAAGGTTAACCCCTTCTGCAAGGCCGTATGCATGGCTTCCGGGAAGTCACCACCACCTGTCGCGGCTTGTTTGTCCAAATCACTCTGAAACTGT
>CAZBDT010000087.1:0-2817 GCA_964490745.1 uncultured Algimonas sp. | reverse complement strand
TCATAATTTGGATAAATATATGACAGGCCATTTGCGCCTGTTCGGAGCTTAACGCTTTCTTCGCCATCGCCGTCTTTCACAGAGATTTCAGCGAGCGGGAAATCTTCACCGTCGCGATCAACGACATGAATATCAATCCGATTTTGCGCGTCCACATAAGGCAAGTTCTTACCCTTCAATTTTTCTTGCAGCATCCTGTCGACATAAAGTTTGAAAAGCTCCGGGTTTAGAATGTCATCATAATCCCCCGCAGTAAGTTGCCCGGGTTGTGGCTTTTGATCCACCATGGCCAGTTCTTCATCCGATTGATAAGGGTCGGGCGTTCCCGCCTTTGCGTGGGGCACAAGAGCGGCCATGCAGGCGATGATTGAAGCGGTTTTTAGAAATTTGGTCATGGTCGAGGTCTCACTTATATTGGCATAAGGGCAAAGTGAGAGACCGATGTGGCGAGGCTAAGATCGCGGTGTGCCTATTTTAGGGCCGTTCTTTAAATTATGGCAGAAAATATGGCAGGAACAGGCCTACAAAGCCCTATCTTCATCAGAAGACCTCAGATGAATGGCAATGTTCTAAATTAAACGACCGGAAGTCCTTATTTGCGCGGGGGTGTCCAGCGCTCGATAGGTGCAGCTGGCTCGGGCCAGAATTCTTGCACGGGCGGTGGTGTATAAATGGGCGGCTCGGGTGTGGGCTCAGGCGGAAGCACAATGACAGGTGGCTCCGGCTCTATCACTGTGACAGGTGGCGGGGTTTCAACAACAGGCGGTGCGGTCACGATTTGATAAACAGGATAGACCGGAACAACGCGCATAAAGCCGCAACTTTGTACCTGTATGTCACAGCCGGACCGCAAGCCAGATTCGTTATAGCCATAGCGAGAACTCGCAATTGTGGTCATGTTCCCATCTGCATAGCCCGAATTATAGCCATATTCCGAATAACCAGAGCCATATCCATAAGCCGAACTGGAATAGCCTGAGAGAAGGCTATCCGCGTCTTGATAAGCCATGTTTTTTGATGAGGCCGAACAGCCTGCAAAGATAGCGCTTGCGGCGCAGATGAGCGCAATTTTGCCAAAATCTTTAAATCGGTTAACCATAATTCTGCGCTAAGCTGATACGGTTAATGAGTTACTAATGAGAGAGTTGTTTGTTGCATTTGCCTTTATCACTGAAGTCCCTAGACCGTAGCTATGATTTTTTTTGATTCCAGTTCTCTTGAAAGCGTCAGATCATGATCGGCATGGTCAGCGGTGTTTGCCTTATGGCCGGGACGGGCGAGGCGATTATAGATTGCGGCGGCGTCGGCTATTTGGTGCAATGCGGCTCGAAGACACTGAGCCAGCTCTCTGAGGGCACGCCCGCCCGTCTTCATATTGAAACGATTGTACGGGAACAGTCGATCACGCTCTACGGTTTTGCGAGCGAGGAATCGCGGGCTTGGTTTGTGCGTTTGCAATCCGTTCAAGGCGTCGGCCCGAAGGCGGCGCTGGCCATTCTGGATATATTATCCCCCGGCGAAATCATGAGCGCGACAGCGCTGGAAGATAAAACCGCTTTCGCACGCGCCTCCGGTGTTGGTCCAAAGCTCGCGACACGGATTGCGACGGAATTATCGGGTAAAGCCCCGCCTACGGGACGCGGTTTCCAAGCCGCCTTCACGCCGCCTGTCACAGCGTCGGCGGGAGAGGCGGAGCGTAATGAAGGGTTGTCCGATATGCGCCTGCGTAATGATGCGGTGAGCGCACTCGAAAATCTCGGCATTGGGCAGAGCGAAGCCCTGCGCGCTGTGGCGCAGGCTTACGGCACATTTGCAGATGATCCCGATCTGGACGATCTCATCAAACAATCGCTAAAAGAACTCGGTTCGTGAGTGCCCAGACGTGAGTGAAGAGCGTCTCATATCTGCGGAAACGCAAACAGGTGATGTGCGAGATCGTGCACTGCGGCCGCTCTCCTTTGGCGATTTTGTTGGGCAGGCCTCAGCGATATCCAATCTGAAAGTCTATGTCGAAGCCGCGCGCCGTCGGGGCGAAGCACTGGACCATCTCTTGCTCTCCGGACCGCCGGGCCTTGGTAAAACGACCCTCTCTCAGATCGTTGCACGGGAATTGGGCGTAAACTTCCGCTCGACTTCGGGGCCGATTATTTCAAAAGCGGGTGACCTCGCGGCCTTGCTTACGAATTTAGAGCCGAATGACGTTCTCTTCATAGATGAAATTCACCGCCTGAACCCTGTTGTTGAAGAAGTGCTTTATCCCGCAATGGAAGATTTTGAGCTCGATCTGATCATCGGGGATGGTCCTGCGGCGCGGTCGATCAAGATTGATATTGCGCCCTTTACCCTCATCGGTGCGACGACGCGGGCGGGGCTCTTGGCAACACCTTTGCGGGACCGCTTCGGTATTCCGG
The DNA here is from genome assembly GCA_964490745.1 of uncultured Algimonas sp. Lineage (GTDB taxonomy): Bacteria > Pseudomonadota > Alphaproteobacteria > Caulobacterales > Maricaulaceae > Litorimonas. The sequence goes on along the minus strand of CAZBDT010000087.1, from coordinate 406 downwards.
TGCGCCTCGAATTTTATGATGTTGATGATCTCACGAGTATCGTCGCGCGCGCAGCCGGAAAGCTCGGGCTGGAGATGACGGCTGACGGCTCCCGCGAAATTGCGCGGCGAGCGCGGGGTACGCCGCGTGTAGCGGGTCGACTCCTCCGCCGTGTGCGGGATTTATCAGAACATGAAGGTCACAGTGTCGTCGATGCACCCGCAGCAGATGCGGCGCTCAAACGACTCGGCGTGGATGATATAGGCTTGGACAAGCAAGATATGCGCTATCTCCACGCGCTGTGCGAAATGTTTGGCGGCGGTCCAACGGGGGCAGATACGCTGGCAGCCGCTTTGTCAGAGGCGCGTGATGCGCTTGAAGATGTCATCGAGCCTTATCTGATCCAGCAGGGCTTTCTGCAACGCAC
>CAZBDT010000086.1:0-10217 GCA_964490745.1 uncultured Algimonas sp. | reverse complement strand
TCCATCCCCGCACTGGCAAGTTGCAGGGTTTTGCCGCCCGGCGCGGCGCATAAATCCAGCGCCCGCAGACCTTTCACATCGTCAAATTGGCTCATCAAGATTTGGGCGGGCTGCGCGGCGGCGAGGTCCTGCGCCCACCAAGAGCCGTCTTCAAATCCGGGAAGCGCTGTCACATCTCCAATCGCGCTGAGCCGTACAGTCTGCCGCCCGACAGGCGTGCCGCCCGTCGCCGCGACAAGATCTTCGCGTTTTTCCGCCACGGACAAATCGAGTCCGGGGTCCTTTATCAGCTGGACTGCGATTTTCGTCATCGGGACTTTACCATAGCTGCGCTCCCATTCGCCGCGAATCCAGCCGGGAATATTGGCTTTGGGCGGAGTCGAGGCTGCAATCTTTTTCCCTTCTTCCACGACGCGGCGCAAAACAGCATTGGCGAAATTTGCAAAGCCTTGGCTTGTCTTGCGGGATTTCAAGACTTCGACGGTTTCTCCCACCGCCGCATGTGGAGGCACATCCATAAAGACGATTTGCGCCACCGCCGTTTGCAAAACGGCTTGCACAAAGGCCGTCGGTTTTTTGCGCACAAAGGGTTTCAGCACCGCTTTGATCTGGCCGGAGCGCCGAAAGACGGTCGCCGTGATCGCCCGCGCAAAGGCCCGATCACGCGGCTCCAGCGCGGCGTAATCCTCGGTCGCCGCCAGAGCCAGCTCTAACGCTTTGCCATTGGCGATGACATCCATCACGGCCAGCGCCGCACAACGCCGCGCCTTTACCGAGTCCGGCAGCTTCGCATCACGTCGTTTTTGACCCGATTGGCGGGAGGGGTGTTCATCATCACGCATGGGCGGCGCATAGGCGATGTACGCAAGAAAGGCGAGAGGGTTTGGCGGTCGAGCGTAGAACCATCCGTAAATTGCGCCCTAACCATCATGGTAAACACCGCCCTAACCGCGGATTCACGGAATCTTATCGCTGGTGTTGTATCAGATTGACATCGAGCGGCAATTTGCGCGTTTGACGGGAGCGGGGTGCGGACCCATATATTGCGTCATGAGTGACACAATAGATGAAACATCCGAACCTCCGAAAAAAGTTTTGAGCCCTGCGGCAAAGCGGGCTTTGGCTGAAGCAGAAGCGCGGCGTAAAGCCCGCGATGAAGCGGCCCCCGTTGAACCCGAAAAAGGCGGCCCGAAAGGTGTCGAACCCACGCGCTATGGCGATTGGGAACGCGGTGGAATTGCCTACGACTTTTAAGGTGATCCAACCCCGTCGCACCGTTGAATAAATTTAAACGGTGCGGAGAAAACTCCCACCAAGGTGAAGTGGGAGTGGCACATGCCGACCAAATTAATCTCAAAAGCCCTTTTGGGTGTATTGTCAGCCACAATTCTGGCCGCACCGGCCTTTGCTGGTGGAAATTGCTTGGGTGGCGCTTGTAATACAGGTGTAAAGATTGTCCCGGGCTATGCGCCGGAATTTGGACCTATGACTATTCGGACAGAAAATCCAATGGGTCATTTGCGCTCTGTAAATTTCCAACGCGCGCCGAATGTATCGATTACGCGCATTCATGGTATGGGCCCAACAGCGGGTCTGTCAGATGCGCCGTCAGGCTTTACGGGTGGATGCAACCCAACCAGTACAGCCTATTGTCGACAGAGTGTCGGTGTGCCGGTCAATGTTCAGCTAAGCGCCCCCGCGCCACAGCCTGTAATCGCACCTGCCCCAGCCCCTGTTTTTCAGGCGCCAATACCAGCTGCGCCACGCGTTGTGCGTACGGGCGGTGGATATGATCCGTCCAAGTTTACACCACGCACATATGGGGATGCGAGCTTGGTTCCTGGCGTGGCCTATCTGCCGACATCGAAAGTCGTCCGTGATCCGGCAGCCGCGCAACAAGTTCTAGATAGTGGCCAAACACGTCCGCAAGACGTTGTTGTTCCCGGAACAGGCACTGCGCCAAATATGGGTATGGTCGCACAATTTGCCCCTCAGCAAATGATGAACTCCGTCCAACCTGTCATGAGCCAAACTATGATGGCACCGCGCATGATGATGGCAGCTCCTGCCGCTCGCTTTATGGGTCAGCCAAGCGCGCCTGTTTTACAACAATCCGGGCCAATGGCCGGAAATTATGCCTCCTCTGTTGGTCGTGACGGGACTTATTGGGAAAAAGTCTCAGGCCCTACGACATTTGGTAGCACGGTTGCGACATCAGTTATTTGTAAGCGCCAGTTACCCTCACGAGTCGTCAATCCGGTTATTGGCGTTCCCGTACCCGTGCCGACGCCGGTTCAGCAGGGCTGCGCGACAACACAGCTTCCGGCGGGGCGTTACGGACAAAATGTACCGGGTCGCTGGATCCAATAAGGCATAAATACTGGCAATCTATAATGTGGGACTAAGCCCTGCTTCTCTTAACGAGGCGGGGCTTTTTCAGTCAAAAAGCCATCATCTTTCGCCTGTCACGCGAATTGAGTCGCCAAAATGGCACGCGAATTGCTACGTTGAGTAAAAATGGCGCGAGCATATCGCTCTAAAACAAATGAGGTGGATTTATGGTGTCCCGTATTTTTAAAAGCGCAGCTGCAATAGTTGCTACAGTTTCTCTTGCAAGTGCGGCGTCAGCCAGCTGTGGGTCGAGCATATATTGCGGTCAGACGCATTCATCGCCCCAGCCGCTCTCCACTTGGACAGCGCAATCAGCTCAATCTTATGGCAGCGTTAATCTTCCGGGCACATTTCAGCCCGTTCAATCTTATTCGCAGTCTTCCTTAATGAGCTCAGCTCAGGCCGATGCGGCTTATGGCACAGGCTCTATCAGTGAAACCTATTCTGATAATAACTTTTACGGATTTTCCGGCTCCATGGCCTCTGTTCCGGGCTTAGGCACAAATGAAAGCCTGCAAGCTACGAACTGCCCCGTGAATGTTTACGGCAGTGGCGAAGGCCAAGTCTTGGGCTGCTACAATGTTGTAAAGCCTGTTCCGCAAACGACATATTACCGCGTTGTCCGTCCGGTGATTTACGTGCGCTATCCGGTTCCGGTCGCCGTGCCGTACACTTCACCGTGTTTAACAGTGAAACAATATTCCCGTTATGGCGGGTTTTATAATGGCGGATTTAATGGTGGATGCCGTTAAGTTCTATTTAATTTTGATTTCAAAACCCGGTCTATACGAGATCGGGTTTTTTAATGCCCAGACATTTCTGCTGAGATTTTCAGCGCCGCCTCACGGGGATCTTCGGCCTGCGTAATCGGACGTCCTATGACGAGATGTGATGCTCCCCAATCTAAAGCATTAGACGGTGTCGCGATCCGTTTTTGATCACCCACATCGGCCCCTTTGGGGCGCACACCCGGTGTGACCACCAAGAAACTCTCAGGCACAACGGCGCGAATAGCAGAGGCCTCTAATGGCGATGAGACAACGCCGTCAATGCCCGCATCGAGTGCCTGTTGCACCCGGCGCATGACTAAGCTTTCTGCATTATCATTATAGCCGATTGCATTAAGCGCCTGTTGATCCAGCGACGTCAGAACCGTCACGCCGAGAATTTTTAACTTAGAATTGCCACGCCCTTTTACAGCCGCGCGCATAACGTCTGGACGCGCATGAACAGTCAAAAGATCGGCGTCTAATCCCGCGATAGATCGCGTCGCTTTTTCCACGGTAGCGTCAATATCATGAAATTTAAAATCATAGAAAACATGTTTGCCCATGGCTTTTAAACGCTGGCCCAACTCGACCCCACCAATGGGTAGAAGTTGCAATCCGATCTTGTAACTCACCACTGCATCGCCAAGGGTCTCCACCATAGCCTCCGCTTCCGCAACGCTGGGCAGGTCCAAGGCCACAAAACAGCGTGGGTCATTTTCGGGGTAATTATGTTTCGACATTAATCTGTCTTTCTATATCGGCCAGAGCCGGAATTCATAACTTTGCGTCCGAGCCACGGAGCCCAGCGATTGAGACGCGCGAGAAAACGGTTTATCCGCCCGGAAATAAAGACAGCCTTATTCGCTTCTAAAGCTGTGGCGGCCAGATTTGCGCAAACATCCGCATCCATGACCATAAAACCGGGCAAGCTGTTAATCCCTTCCCGCGTGCCATTCACATCATGAAATTCGGTCAAAACAAAGCCGGGACATAAAGCCGAAACATGCACGCCCGTTCTTTGCATTTCAGCATTCAAACTTTCTGAAAATTTGATGAGATAGGACTTCACCGCCGCATAAAGGGTATGACCTTTTGATCCCGGCATATGTCCCGCCAAGCTGGCCACTTGCATGACCCGTCCAAAGCCGCGCTCCACCATGCCCGGCAAGAGTGCGCGGGTCAGCTCAACCGGGACAACGCTCATGAGGTGGTTGAACCGACGATGATCGTCCCAGTTACTGGCGAGAAAGGTTCCGGGATGGCCATAACCGGCATTATTAATCACCCCGTCAATTTGCATATCGCCCAGATCAGATATGAGGTCGGGCACAGCTGTTTCCGAGAATAAATCCGCCGCGATGACACGGGATTGTGTGCCATGCGCAGCATTTAGTTCTGCTGCTAAGGCCTTTAATCGTTCTTCACGTCGGGCTAGCAAAACGAGGTCCCATCCGCGCTTTGCATATTCACGCGCTAAAGCCGCGCCCAAGCCCGCAGACGCACCCGTAATCAACATGGTCCGTTTCAAAACGCTCTCCCTTTAAAATTCCAAAGGTGACTTAGACGAATGAGACAATTTCTGAAAGCCTCATAATTTCAACTTGCGCAATTCGTAAAATCAAAAACAAAGATACGACGCGATGAGCGCTAAGCCTTTCGTAAAGCCTACCATCCTAAGGCTTGCAAAACGTTGGGCTAACCCTTTATGCCGGAATTATGTCCGGACTTATTGTATTTCTCATCATCCTCGCGCTTTTGATCGTTGGCATTGTTTTGATTTATAACAGCCTCGTTCAAAAGCGAGCCTTGGTAGAAAATGGTTGGTCCGATATTGAGGTGCAGTTAAAACGCCGCGCTGATCTGATCCCGCGATTGGTCGAAATTGTAAAAGGCTATGCCCGACATGAAAGAGACCTTTTCAAGAATGTTGTCGAAGCTAGAAATTCGGCGCTCAATGCGGGACGCGATGTCGGGCGTCGCGGTGCAGCTGAATATGAAGTCGCGACACAAACACCGAAGCTTCTCGCCCTGAAAGAGGATTATCCAGATTTGAAAGCCAATCAGAACTTCCTCGATCTGCAAAATGAACTTAGCGAGACCGAAGATAAAATTGAGATGGCGCGCCGCTTTTATAATGGGGCCGTACGCGAAATGAATATCAAGGTTAAAACTGTGCCGTCCAACTTTGTCGCCGGACCGTTTGGATTTCACCCTCAACCCTTTTTCGAAATTGAACCTGCGGATTATGCGGCACCGAATGTGAGCTTCGAGGGATGAGCGTTAGAGGGTTTTGGATTGCGCTGGTCTCAGCCTGCCTTTGGCTGTTCGCGGCGACAGCCTCTGCTCAGAATTTCAATGGAGAACATATTGCGCGCGCAGATATTACGGTGCGCTTTGACAAAGACGGTTCGCTGAAAATTCGTGAAGCGCTGGATTACGTCAAACCAGCAGGATTGACGAAACGCGGTATTTTTAAAGAATTACCCGCAAAAGTCCGCGAAGGGGCCATCACATACCGAAAAGGTTATCGTCTTTTATCCGCGACACGGAATGGCGCGCCCGAATCTATTACAGAGCTGAAAGATGATAATCGGACAATTTGGCGCTTGGGGCGAGAAGACGTCTTCTTAATTGACGGGACGCACCAATATGTTTTTGAATATGAGTCTGATGATTGGGTCATCAGATATGATGATCTGGATGAAGTCCGATGGAATATGTGGGGCGAGTATTGGGATATGCCCGTCAAAACACTGACAGGACGTATTATTTTGCCGGACGGTGCCAGTGCAAAACAAGTCGCGGCCTATAGTGGACGCTATGGAAACACGGGCAATGACCTCACAGTCACGCCAAACGGGAACATCATTTCTTTTTCAGCAAACTCACCGATCTCTCCCTATGAAGCTGTGACTTTAGCTGTGGGGGTCGAAAAAGGCGTTTTCGACCCTTTAACCTCAGCCGAAGCTAGCGCGCGGTGGTGGCGAGCCAATGGCGCTTTAGTGGGGTTGAGCCTTTTAAGCCCGGCGCTCTTGGCGTTTTATTTTTTAAACTGGTCAAGAGTTGGGCGCGACCCGGTGAAACCGCCCATCTTTGCGCGATACGAGGCCCCTAGAGACTACTCTGCGGCAGCGGCACACCGGATATTGAACAAGGGAATAAAAGGAGATGCGCCGCTTATCTCGACCTTGCTCAGCCTTGCGATTAAACGGCGAATTGAAATTGACGTGACAAAAGATGAAACTGTCCTGACCCCACTTCCCAGTTCTTCATATAAAAATGCGCGCTTAAACCGTGAAGAAAATACGCTTTATCGAAGCCTGTTTGGACGGAATCGTCGCGCAGTCATTCTGCATAAGAAAAGACCCAATCGTCATTTTCATCGTGCCACACTGATTTTCTATAAGCTGCTTAATCAGCTTTATTCCACAGACTATCATAAGCTGAACAGGCAATATATTTTCATGGGCGTTATCTTATCGGGGATAGGTTTATTCGCTGTCTTTAATGCCTTCTCGACGCCGTCCTCAGTGTTCTTTTGGGGTTTGGTGGCCGGGCTGATTCTACTCAATTTGATTTTTATGATCCTGATGCCTGCGCCCACCAAAAAGGGGGCGAAAATTGCGTCGGAAATTGAGGGCTTTAAGCTTTATCTGGAGACAGCTGAGAAGCTTCGCCTGAATGCGGCAGAGGTCGGGACCGATCAGGTTCCACCCATGACAGTTGAACGCTACGAGGCATTTCTGCCTTATGCAGTAGCCTTGGGTGTAGAAAAACCATGGACAGAACATTTTGAAAAGACCCTCCCAATTGTCGCGGAAAACTATAATCCGAACTATTATTCCAGCTATCGGGGAGGCGGCTTTGGGAGTGGTCGTGTCAGAGATATTCAACGCGATATGATTAAATCGCTATCTTCCGGCGTAGCCTCCGCGCGCCCAGTGCAAACGAGCAGCGGGGGCTCATCTTCAGGCCGGAGTTTCTCCGGCGGGGGTGGATTTTCCGGTGGCGGAGGCGGCGGGGGCGGCGGCGGAAGCTGGTAGCTTATGTATGAGGCCACCGACTTTAATGTCTAGGCTTGGCTTAACATCCGTGCGCCCTCGGCCATCTGAATATAGGTGATGGCCTTGTAAAGTTCTTCTTTCTTCACGGGCTTGGCTAAAAATAGATCGGCTCCGGCCTTCATACAAGCCGCATTGGTGCTCGACGCATTGTCAGCTGTCAGTGCGATGACCGGTATGTCAGCATAGCTTTTGTTCGAACGGCGAAGGCGTTGTAACATTTCAACACCGTCTAACGGTGTCATATGAATATCAAGAATGACAAGGTCAAAGCGCTGATGATCGAGCATGGCGAGACCCGTCAGACCATCCGAAGCCGCGCGGCAAACATGGCCCTGTTTTTCGAGGATCATCCGTAACGTATCACGATTGGAGTCAATATCATCAACAATGAGAATGCGCTGCCGTCCGCTTGTCAGATTTTGTGAATCATCGATTTTATTGTCGTGTAATGGCCTAAAATTTGAAGGGGGTTGCATCAAATCTATAAATTCAGCTTGCGGCAGCTCCGATCTCTCCAAATCTGAATCCTCCTCAAACTGGCGCTGCGGCGACTGCGGCACACTGACTTCCGCGACGTCAAGCGTTGGATTTGGTTCAAGTTTTCCAGTGTTTTTTTCATCCACTGACACGATCAGATGCTGCAATTGATCTCCTGTGGCACGCTCCAAGGGTATGTCAAACCTGAACTCTGACCCACGGCCTTCACGGCTGACCAAACTAATTGAGCCGCTCATCATCTCAATGAGTGCATGGGCGATGGCAAGACTGAGTCCTGTACCCATATGCGTCCGCTTACGGCTCGTATCGGCTTGCATGAAAGGCGTGAAAAGACGCGATTGAACATGCGCGCTCATGCCTTGTCCTGTGTCAGCGATGATGGCTGTCAGCCCAGTGACCTCTTCGCTGTCATTCATATTGGCTGTAATATGCATGTGCACGCGTCCCGCATCCGTAAATCGGATCGCATTTTCCAGGACAATATTGAGACATTGGATCAAACGATCTTCATCGATGTGATGCGTGCCAATTTTCGGATCAACGAAATGTGTGAAAATGAGGCCTTTTTCCCCGGCCATCTCTGTCCAGTTTTCAGGCAGAGCTGTCAAAGACGATGAGAGGTCAGCCTCATGTGGGGCGAGCTCTAACTGGCCGGCATCTAAACGCGCCATATCGGTGAGCGATTCAATTACGGAGAGTAGCTCATTCCCGCTCTCTAAAATAATGCTCGTCTTTTTTCGGATTGCCGGGTCTTCATGATAATTCGCTAAGAAATCAGAAATTCCAATAATACCATTTAATGGCGTACGGAGCTCATGTGAAATCATGCCCAAAAACTCTGTTTTAAGTTTTTCAGCAGAGGCCGCTTCTTTCGTTTTGATCTTTAGCTGTTTCAACAGTTTTTCCCGCATCTTCATCACAAAGATTGAAGCCGCAGCAACAATACTGACAAATCCGATTAACACCAGCAGCACTTTATTAAGTTTGCGCTGACGGTCCAAAGTCTCGGCCTGTAGCCGCGCCTCACGCGCGGCAGCCGCGTCTCTTTCGGCTTGACGTTCGCGCGAATTTTCGAGGTCGGCCAGCATCGCCGTCGTATCACGGGAATTATTCGCTAGAAACTTTTGAGCCGTCACGTCGAGCTGGCGGTTGTAAAGCGCGATTGCGAGTTTTGGGTCTTCGGCTTTTGCGAGTAGGAAGCCGAGGTAGAGAGCATCACGGCTTTTTTCCTCATTTAGGAGGTAATTTGCATCTAAATTTACGCCGTTGTCATTTGCAAATTTTTCTGCCTCCTTTGTTTGTCCAAGTCCCGCCAATGCGATTGAGCGATTAATTCTTGCTTGTTTTAGCAGCTCTTCAATTTGTAATTTTGACAGGGATAAATCTGCATACTCAAGGGCTTTTCCAAACTCCGTCGACGCATTCATTGCCTGTGAAATTCTGAATTCCGATAAGCCCGGTAATGATGATGGACTCGTTTCCTCAATCTCCAAGATTGCTTCGGATAAATAAACAAGTGACTTGTGATCCCGCTTCAAGCTGTGTGAGAAAATGAGATTATTCACGATATCGACAGCGGCTTCGGGATCGCGTTTCGCTTCATCCAAAGTGAGGTAGGATAGTGAAACATCCAGTGCCAAATCTATATTGCCTTGTATATTATAGAGTTTGGCTAATGTATTCGTGATCTCAGCCATTGCATAACCCGAATATGGCGAAGCATTTTCACCTTGGGGAATTAATGAAAAAGCCAGTTGTGCTTTCTGCAGCGCGGCGTTCCGCTCACCGCTTTCTGAATGTAAACGCTCTGCAAGCATTAGTCCTGAGAATTTTTCCAACCAATTTCCACTTTCAATGGAACGATTAATATTTTCAAAATAAGGTTTTCGATCTGCGTTCTGATCCAAAAGAAGCGCATGTTTCCGGTATAATTTTACAATACCGTCAAATGACATAGTGCTGGGTTCTTTGGCTAACGTCTCCAACGTTAAGATTGCGGAACGGATGGTGTCTGCGTCCCGCTGAATGACTCCGTCATTCATAACCATCAATGTGTTAAGGCGTTTTTCTGTGATTGTACCTGTCTCATTCGGCAGAAGTATAGATCGTGCTTCGGAGCGGCTGTGAGATTGAGAAATACGTTCAACCCGTTCAACAATTTCAATTAAACGTGGATCAATTTCCGAAATCTGGTCTTGCGCAAAGGCAAAACACGTGGCGAATCCTAGAATAAGGATAGCCAGCCCACTCGAGAGAATCTCTCTATATCTGCTAGAATGTCGTTTCATATAATCCGCCATCCACGGAGATATACAAAAGGTCTTAAAAATTCATGGCTATAGAGAACTTAAAATTTGGCTTTGGCATAAAAAACCCGCCAAATGGCGGGTCAAATAAATATAATTCTTTGAGCTTTAAAGCTCAATAATGATTGGGTTTCCACCAACAACGACGTCAAGTTCTTCAGTAGACAGTTCACGCATGTCTTTTTCCT
>CAZBDT010000085.1:0-10224 GCA_964490745.1 uncultured Algimonas sp. | reverse complement strand
CAACACGCCAGCGCCAAACGGCGTGACAGATTTCGGCCAGATGATCCCGTTTTCATCATGGCTCGCTTCGATAATGCCGCCGACCAAACGAGACACGCCAATCCCGTAACTACCCATCATCACAGTCTGCGGCTTACCATCAGAGTCCATGACTGTGGCTTTCATCGGTCCGGAATATTTATCGCCGAAATAGAAAATATGGCCGACTTCAATGCCGCGCGCCGTGAGTTGTTTATCTGCAGGAATTTTCGCAAATTCCTCGGCGTCATGCATTTCTTCTGTCGCCGCATAGAGCGATGTCCGCTCGTCAAAGATGTGGCTCAAATCACCGTCAAAATCGACATCGCCGGGCGCGGGCATTTCGACCAAATCCTTATGGCAGAAGACTTCGCTCTCACCGCTCTCAGCGAGAATAACAAATTCATGAGACAGGTCGCCGCCAATGGGTCCAGTATCCGCCTTCATCGGTACAGCTTTGATTCCAAGACGGGCAAAGGTATTCAGATAGGCGGCGAACATTTTATTATAAGACCGAACCGCGTCTTCTTTGGTCAGATCAAAACTATAAGTATCTTTCATCAAAAATTCGCGGCCCCGCATGACGCCGAAACGTGGGCGGCGCTCATCCCGGAATTTCCACTGAATGTGGTAAAGCATCTTCGGCAAGTCTTTATAAGAGCGTACAAATGAGCGGAAGACATCCGTGATCATATCTTCATTTGTTGGACCATAGAGCATTTCGCGGTCATGGCGGTCTGTTATGCGCAGCATTTCAGGGCCGTAAGCATCATAACGACCCGTTTCGCGCCAGAGATCAGCGCTCTGTATCGTCGGCATCAGCATTTCAATCGCGCCGGCTTTATTCTGCTCTTCGCGTACAATTTGCTCGATTTTTTTGAGAACTTTATGCCCCAATGGCAGCCAGGTATAAATCCCTGCACTATTTTGACGGATCATTCCAGCGCGCAACATATAGCGGTGAGAGGCTACGGTCGCATCAGAAGGCGTTTCCTTCAAGAGCGGTAGGAAATAGCGGGACAGGCGCATGGAGCGATCTCTTATTTAATGTTTCGTTTCGCGGACATAGACTAGCCCCTATACAGCGACAAGGCCTTCAATCGCAGTCAAGTCTTAACGATGCGTTTACTATAAAATTAACGTTTGAACAGATTCTCAAGCATAGACCAGCTGATCACACCGGACATAATCAAAAGACACGTCAAAGCCCAAAGAATAGTTCCAACAATCGTCGTCTGGATGAATTTCTTTTTTATATCTAACTGATGCGGTGCGCCCGGTTCTGTGCCCTCAACAATATCATTTTCTTCCGCCTGCCCGCGCACGCCAATTGGCAGTATGATAAATAGCGTCAGCCACCAAATAATGAGCCAGACAACGAAGGCAGAAAACAGGTTCATGCTAATGCTCTTTATGTGTTTCCATAAGTTCGATCAGGACACCGCCTGCGTCTCCCGGATGGAGAAACACAACGGGTGTTCCATGCGCGCCAATGCGAGGCTCACCCAGAACCCGCATGCCGCGTGTCTCCATAACAGACTTCGCCTCATGAATATCTGCGACTTCAAAGCACAGATGGTGCTGTCCACCTTTGGGATTGCGTTCCAGAAATTTCAAAATCGGGGACGTCTCGCCATAGGGCTCAATCAATTCCACCTGCCCTGTGGGGAGATTGACGAAAGCATAGGTCACGCCTTGTGGGGCTAACACTTGTGGTTCAGTGATATCTGTAGCGCCCATCACATCTCGGTAGAAGGCAATCGCGTCCGTCATATTCGGGACAGCTACACCTACATGATTCATAGCTCCAAGTGTGAATTCATCCGCCATATTACTTCACCTTATGCGCGACAACTTCCACCAATGTTCGCTTTCCTGTCCGATCGCGGATGACACGTTTGACTTTGGCGGAGAGTTTGGCCTCTATCAAATCCTCATCCCGCTTAGCGCGCTGGCTGAGCGAATAAAACGCTTCTTCCGCTGCATCGGCAATATCATCAAGCAGATCGTCCAAAAGCTCGCCATTTTTGCCCTCCGGAAAGCCGCTGGCGCGCGGTTCGGGGCCGGAGACGATTTTGCCCTGACTATTGACAACAAGGCTAACCGAGACATGTCCGGCAAAGCCCATTTTGCGCCGCAAGCGTAAGCCTTCATCAGAGGCCGAGACGATGTCCTTACCGTCTTGATGTAAACGGCCTGACGCGACGATATCCACGACCTGCGGGCCCTTGGGGGCCAGTAAGATCATTTCGCCATTACGCGGCGCATAGGCCTTTTTAATACCGAGCGTTTTTGCCAGCTTGGCATGTTCCAGTAAGTGACGTCTTTCGCCGTGAACCGGAATAGCGATTTCAGGTTCGACCCAATCATACATTTGCGCGAGTTCATCTCGGCACGGATGGCCCGACACATGGATGGGGCGCATCTTTTCTGTCACGATCTCTACGCCGTCATCCGCCAGTGCGTTTTGCAGCGCAAAGATCCCCTTTTCATTTCCCGGAATGATTTTCGAGCTGAAGATGACGACATCGCCCTTAGAGAATTTTACGCTCCGATGTTCGCCCTGTGCAATACGGGACAGGGCCGCGCGCGGTTCGCCCTGACTTCCCGTGCAGAGATAGAGCACATGTGCAGCCGGCATGTCTTGGGCTTCATCTTCTGTGAGGAGAGTCCCGACATTGTCCAATAAGCCGATAGACTTGGCCGCCGCGGTCATGCGCTTCATAGACCGCCCCATTAAACAGACAGAACGATTATTCTCTCGTGCGGCCATCATGACTGATTCCAAGCGCGCGACATTCGACGCGAAGCTAGCTACAGCCACGCCGCGCCCTTCATATTCCGCAATCAATTTGGTGAGCTCTTTGCGCACACCTTCTTCTGAACCCGCCTCACCGGGCGTGAAGACATTGGTTGAGTCGCATATCATCGCCAGTACACCCGCCTTACCGAGCGCGCGCAAGGCCGCTTCATCGACTGGATCGCCGATCTGGGGTGATGGATCAATTTTCCAATCACCCGTATGCAAGACAGTCCCAAGAGATGTTCGGATAGCGAGTGCATTTGGTTCCGGAATGGAATGTGTCAGCGTAATCAGATCAATCTCAAATGGACCGATCTCTATCTTCCCGCCAAGCTCAACGAGGTTAAGCGGCACATCATCCAGAATGCCGTTTTCAGCTAAACGGTCTTTGACCAGATACATCGTAAATGGCGTCGCCCAAACGGGGCAGCGAATTCGGTCCCAGAGACGCGCCAAAGCGCCCATATGATCTTCATGGGCATGTGTCAGGACAATGCCCAGAATATTATGGCGGTGTTGTTCAATGAAGGCGATATCCGGCATAATGATATCGATACCGGGCGTGTCCGGGCCGCCAAAAGTGACCCCCATGTCGACGATTATCCATTTGCGATTATGTTCAGGACCAAAGCCGAACATATTCAAATTCATCCCGATTTCACCGGAGCCACCAAGCGGCAGGAAGACAAATTCGTCTACACTTTTTTGTTTCGTCATGGTCTGACCTTATCATGTGGAGCGAGAGGCCGTTTCGCATCGCATCCATATTGGCACGACCCGATCTAGGTCGCAGACTGATTCAAGCGCCATACTTCATATAGACCATCAATCGTGAGTTGCGAGTCATAGTGCTGTATTGTTTCGCTTGCGCCCGCAAAAAGCGAGGCCACGCCCCCTGTGCCGATGACCGTGAAGTCTCGGCCATCCTCTTTCTGGATTTGGCGTACCAAACCGTCTATCAGACCGATATAGCCCCAAAAGACACCTGATTGCATAGCTGACACCGTGTTTTTACCGATCACGCTGTCCGGCTTTTTAATCTCAATTCTGGGCAGCTGAGCCGCCGCTTCATGCAAAGCGCGCATAGAGAGGTTAATGCCCGGCGCAATTATACCGCCTTCAAAATGACCGTCACCGGAGACGATATCAAATGTTGTGGCCGTACCGCTATCAATAATGATCAGTGGCCCCTCATATCGTTGTATCGCACCCAAGGTCGTGACCAATCGATCAGCGCCGACTTGTTCGGGATTATCAACGCGGACGCCTATACCGATATTTACGCCCTCTTCGCCAATGATGATCGGCTCGACCTCCAGATGACGACGGGCCAAATTACGCAAATTGAAAATAGACTGCGGTACGACGGATGAGATCACACAGTCCGAAATATCTTTAAATGTCAGATTGACCATGCCCAAAAGCTGATGGAACCAGACCGCATATTCGTCGGCCGTCCGGCTTGGGTCGGTTGCGATCCGCCATTCAAACAGCCAGCCTGTTTTCTTATCATGAACAGCAAATAGAATATTCGTGTTGCCGTTATCTATCGCGAGTAGCATGAGCGCCCCTTAGCTTTCAAAAAAGACATCGCCCGCATGGACGTCCCGTATCGTGCCATCCTGAAGCCTCACGCGCAACGCCCCGTTTTCCAAAAGGCTCTCAGCCTCGCCTGCGAAAGACTCAGAAGGCAAACGCACTGTGACGGGACCCGGTAAGCCAGAGGCCAATTTGGTCCAATCTGCACGGGTGGCAGAAAACCCATAGGCCAAATTTTTGCGATAGGCCTGATCAAAGCAGCGCGCCAGAATGGCGAGGAAGCTTTCTGCGCCTGTAAATTCAGGCTCATCGCGATCCAAAGCGGACGGGTCGATATGCTCCAAAAGGTGTGTCGCGGGAATATTTCCTCCCTCCGGGTGAGAGACAAGGTTCACGCCAATCCCGATCAAAACGAAACCGGCTTTAGCTTCCAAGAGAAGCCCGGCGATTTTCCGTCCATCCATCAGGACATCATTCGGCCATTTCAGGCTGGGCTGCACGGACACGCTATAAGCTGAGAGGGCATTCGCCACAGCGACCGCCGCTACGAAACTAAGTTTAGCGGCCTGATCGGGCGAGCCGTCAAATTTATAACAAGCTGTGCCGTAAAAGTTTCCGAGTGGGGAACTCCATTCGCGCCCGCGACGCCCTCTCCCGGCTGTTTGCTGATCGGCGCGCACCCAAAAGGGCGTTGTCTGACCTTTTGCAAACAGATTTTCAGCCTCGACATTCGTACTGCCGAGACTGTCATAGTGTATGAATTTCACCTTATTGGGCGAAAAGCGCTTGGGCTGCGGATTCCGCAAATCCAATCAATGAACCAGATATTCCCGGAATGATAAGTAGTGGGAAGATCAAGAGAACGGAAAGCACGGTTATGGTGCGGACCAAGGTCGGCGCCCGAACGAACTCACGATTAGGTTCATCAAACCACATCACCTTTACCAGCCGCAGATAATAAAATGCGCCAACGACAGATGCGGTCAAAGCAATCACGGCCAGCCACCATAAACCCGCCTCGAAAGCTGGCAAGAACGCATAAAGCTTACCAAAGAAGCCAAGAAGCGGCGGAATACCAATCAAAGAGAACATGAGGATCGTAAAGCTGATCGCCATGCCGGGATTGGTTTTTGAAAGGCCTGACAAATCACTGATTTGTTCCACCATCCCATTGCGCAGACGCATCTGCAGAATTGTCGCGAAAACACCTATCACAGTAATGACGTATATCGCCATGAAGATAAGCATACCCTGCACACCCGCAATCGTTCCGGCTGCCAATGGCACAAGCGCATAGCCCATATTGGCAATAGAAGAATACGCCATCAGACGTTTAATATTTGTTTGAACAATAGCACCGAAAGCCCCGACCACGATAGACATAACGGCCAAGACGATAATCACTTGTTGCCACTGTCCGGTGATGTCTCCGAATGGGACCACAATCAAACGCGCGATAATCGCCATTGCCGCCAGTTTCGGCGCGGCAGCAAAGAAACCCGTCACGGGCGTTGGGGAGCCTTCATAAACATCCGGTGTCCACATGTGAAACGGTGCGGCAGAGATTTTGAAAGCCAATCCGCAGAGGAGGAACACCATGCCAGCTACGACACCATTCTGAGAGTCTGATATCGCAATAGAGGCGCGGATCGTTTCGAAATCCAGTGATCCGGTGAAGCCATAAACCAAGGACGCACCATAGAGCAGAAGTCCAGATGACAAGGCGCCAAGGACGAAATATTTGAGGCCCGCTTCTGAGGCGCGCAGGCTGTCCCGATTGAAAGCCGCCATGATATAAAGGGCGAGCGATTGCATCTCGATACCGATATACATGGAGAGGAGATTATTGGCCGAAACCATAATCGACATACCCAACACGGAATAGAGCGTTAGGACTGAGAATTCGTAGCGGTCGAGTCTCTCAGACTCAAAATAATGCTTGGACAATAAAAGCGCAGCTGCCGCCGAAAAGCCGATAATGGCTTTCAGGAAATCACTGAAATCATTATTGAATAAAAGGCCGGAAAAGGACGTCCCCGCAGGGCGGTCCAACACGAATCCCATAAGGCCAAAGACAACCAAAATCCCCGCCGAGATATAGCGAACAATCGAGGATCTATCCTGCGTTTTGGACAGGCCGAAACCTAAAAGCAATGAGGCTGTAACCGCCAGAAAGAGTTCAGGTAAGATTGTGGAAACAGTCTGTAACATTACTGAACTCCCGCCGCGATCAGCGCCGTGTTAAAATCATCGATTAGTTTTTTGACTGAGGCTTCTGTGACGTCTGTGATAAGTGACGGATATACACCCAGCAAGATCGTGAAGAAGGCTAAAACGCCAAGAATGAAAGCTTCCGTCTTGGTGATATCCAGAATGTCATTCAATTTCTCATTGACGACTTCACCGAAAATAACTTCACGGTAGAGATGCAAGGCATAGACGGCTGATAAAATCATTCCGAATGCGGCGCCGAAAGCGATCCATGGATCAACCTGATAAGCACCTACCATGGTCAGGATTTCACCGACAAAGCCGGAGGTGCCGGGCAAGCCAACATTGGCCATGGTAAAGAGTAGGAAGAAAGCTGCATAGACAGGCATCTTGCTGACCAGTCCGCCATAGGACGAAATTTCGCGTGTGTGCATGCGATCATAAATCACACCGACACAGAAGAAGAGCGCGCCGGAGATCACACCATGGCTGAGCATTTGGAAAATCCCGCCCTGAATACCTTGCATATTGAAGGTAAAGATACCCATGGTCACAAAGCCCATATGTGCGACGGATGAGTAGGCGATCAGCTTTTTCATATCATTCTGACGATAAGCCACGAGTGACGTATAGATAATCGCAATCACGGACATCCAGAAGATAATCGGCGCGAGATTGAGAGAGGCCTCCGGGAAAAGCGGAATAGAGAACCGCAAGAACCCATATCCGCCGAGCTTCAACAAAATACCCGCCAGAATAACGGAACCCGCTGTCGGCGCTTCCACGTGAGCATCCGGCAACCATGTGTGGACCGGCCACATCGGCATCTTGACCGCAAAGCTGGCGAAGAAGGCGAGCCAGAGCCATGTCTGAACACCGCCCGGTATTTTCAGCTCTTCGATCAGAAGACTAATATCCGTTGTGCGCTCGCCGAGTTGCTCACCACTATAGAAATAAATCCAGAGGATCGCGGCGAGCATGAGAACTGAACCGAGAAGCGTATAGAGGAAGAATTTATAGGACGCATAGACGCGGTTCTTCCCGCCCCAAACACCGATAATAATAAACATCGGGATCAAGACTGCTTCAAAGAAGAGATAGAATAAGATCAGATCAAGCGAGACAAAGACGCCGATCATCAAAGTTTCCAAGATTAGAAACGCGATCATATATTCCAACATCCGCTTTTTCACAGATGTCATAGAGGCCAAGATACAGAAAGGCGTGAGGAAAGCCGTCAGCAAGACAAACAGCACGGATATCCCGTCCACACCAACGCGGTATTCAATACCGCCACCCAACCATTTTACATTTTCGACAAATTGGAAACCTGCCTCGGCACTGTCGAAGTCCAATGTCATAATGATCGACAAGATCAGAACAGCGACAGACGTTACGAGCGCCGCGCGTGGGGCCGCTTTCTCTAAGTCTTCACGTCCTTCCGGCTTGCCTATCCAGGCAAACAGCATGAGGAGCAGAGCCCCCGAAAGCGGAATGAATGTAATGAGGCTGAGAATTGGAAGATCTTCAAACATGGTCCTACCCCGCCGTTCCGCGGAATGCGACGAGTATCAGCACGGCAACGCCGAGCAGCATAACGAAGGCATAGTGATAAAGATAACCGGTTTGCAGCTTTGAAACACGTTTCGCCGCACCCGATGCAAGGCTGGCCACACCATTTGGTCCGAAACCATCAATGATACGAATATCACCAACTTTCCAGAACAGGTCGCCAAGCTTGCGCGCCCCACGCACAACGGTCGCGTCATAAAGCTCATCAATGTACCATTTATTGAGCAAGAAATTATAGATCGGTGACCCACCCGTTTCAGCTACATCATCAATCTTGGCTTGAACGCTACCGCGCACATACATGAACCAAGCGATCACAAAACCTGAAATCGACGCCAGAAGCGGAAGCAGAAGCACCCAATAAGGATAGCCATGCACCGGACGGAAAAGTAGCCAGTCAATAAAGCCTTTTGACTCATAGGCCGGATAATCCCCTTCAGCCGCCGCTAAAAGCGTTGGTGAGATTGAGGCCCCCTTCTCACCTGCATAGCCGGGCAAAGCACCGTGCCAGAACCCGCCATAATCTTTCATGAAATATTTATAGAAGACAGCACCTGCAATGACGGCTCCAATGGAGAGCAGCACCAATGGCAGACGCATATTCCACGGGCTTTCATGCGCTTCATCGAAATATTTCTGCTTCCCGCGATGTTCACCGTGGAACGTCATGATAATCAAACGCCAGCTATAGAAACTCGTCATCAGCGCCGCGATGATACCGATCCAGAATGCGAAGATCGCTGCGCTGGAAACGCCGCGCGCATCAAAGGCCGCTTCGATAATGGCGTCTTTCGAGAAGAAACCTGCAAAGCCCCAAGTATAGCTGCCGGGGATACCAATACCCGTAATCGCCAATGTTCCGATGATCATGGCGCCGTAAGTCCATGGAACCTTCTTCCAGATCCCGCCCATTTTACGCATATCTTGCTGATGATGCAGCGCATGGATAACGGAGCCAGCGCAGAGGAAGAGCAAGGCCTTGAAGAACGCGTGGGTAAAGAGATGGAACATTGCCGCATTATAGGCCCCGACCCCCGCTGCAAAGAACATATAGCCCAGCTGCGAACAGGTTGAGTACGCAATAACGCGCTTAATATCATTTTGGACCAGCGCGACAGACGCGGCGAAGAGTGCCGTAAAGGCACCTACGGCTGTAATAAATCCGGATGTATTCGGAGCCAGCTCATAAATCGGATAGGAGCGACAGACAAGGAAAACACCCGCTGTCACCATGGTCGCGGCATGAATCAGGGCCGACACAGGGGTCGGGCCTTCCATCGCGTCGGGCAACCAAACGTGTAGGACAAATTGCGCCGACTTACCCATGGCCCCAATAAACAGGAGGAAGGCAATTAACTCGACGGCATTAAATTCCATGCCGAGGAATGGCAGTGTCGTATCAACGCCGCTGCTAATCGCGGCAAAAACCGTATCAAATTTTACAGAGCCAAACATAAGGAAGATCGTCATGATCCCTAGGGCTAAGCCGACATCTCCGACGCGGTTTGTGACAAAGGCTTTGATCGCCGCCGCATTGGCTGATGGCTTTTTATAGTAATAACCAATCAGAAGATATGAGGCGAGGCCGACTCCTTCCCACCCAAAAAAGAGCTGGATGAAGTTGTCAGATGTCACCAACATCAACATGGCAAAGGTAAAGAGCGACAGATACGCAAAGAAGCGCGGTTGATAAGGATCCTCTTCCATATAGCCCCAGCTATAGAGATGGACGAGCGCAGAGACGGAGTTCACGACGACCAGCATCACAGCTGTTAAAGTATCGACTTTAAACGCCCAATTGGCATTCATATCGCCGACATCCATCCAACGGAAAAGCGCATAAGTTTGGTCCGGCGCATCGCCAAAACCTACACTGATAAAGACGAGCCACGACAAGATAGCGGATAAAAACAATAATCCGGTTGTGGCGACTTTAGATATCGTCGCGTTTAGGATTTGCGACCCGAAGCGCGTTCCCGCAAGGCCTGCAATCATAGCGCCGATAAGCGGCGCGAAGACGATCCAATAAATCACGACCCTACCCCTTCATCAGGTCGATATCTTCGACCGCGATGTTGCCG
>CAZBDT010000084.1:0-10632 GCA_964490745.1 uncultured Algimonas sp. | reverse complement strand
TGTATGTGCAGTCATGGGAATGTTCCTTTCACCCTTCCCATGGGCGCAAACATTCCCCGCCGTCCAGCCTTACTAACGGCTGTGTGGGTCAGTGAGTAAAGTAAAAAATTGACTCGCTTTCATTTTTGTAAATCGTGTAAAGATAAGGCATGTCAGAAAAATTACTCATCGGCCCTAAACTCCGCCGTTTCCGAAACTCGCTCGGCTTGACCCAAGCGCGCATGGCCGAAGACCTTGGAATCAGCGCGTCCTATCTGAATCTGATCGAACGCAATCAACGCGCCATGAGCGCGAAAGTCTTGCTGCGTATGGCAAGTGTTTATGATTTCGATATTAGTGAATTTTCAGATGCAGGCGATGCCCAGCTCGTTGCGAGCACCTATGAAGCCCTGCGCTCGGCGCGCTTTAGCGATATGCCAGTCTCAAAAAACGAAGTCGAAGATGTCGTTGGGATTAGTCCAAATATGGCGCGTGCCTTTCAAAGCCTGCTCCACACATCCGCTGATACAGCAAGCTCATCTGCGGACACCATTATTCGTCCCATTGATACGGTCCGGGATTTTATACAGGCCAACACGAATTTCTTTCCCGAAATTGAAATAGCTGCGACGGCCCTGTCAGAAGATTTGGGCCTCAGTCGTACACAGCCACGGACAGCGCTCACAGACCGGTTGAAAGATAAGCATGATATAGCTGTCCGAATTGTCCCGACCGATATTATGCCCAACATGCTGCGGTGGTTTGATCGCCATAATCAACGGATTAACTTGTCTGAACTCCTCAGCCAGAGCGGGCGACGCTTTCAACTGGCCTTTCAAATCGGGATGTTGGAACAACGCCGCTTATTCGATGACCAGCTTGACCGCGCGAAAATTGAAGGTCGGGAAGCGCGCGGATTGGCCCGCACCTCTCTCGCGAATTATTTCGCAGCGGCTGTTCTAATGCCTTATCAACGCTTCTTAAAAGAAGCGGAAAAAACGCGATATGACGTCGAATTACTGGCCCATAGATTTAGCACGAGCTTTGAACAAACGGCCCACCGACTCACAACGCTTAATGATCCGAATGCGCGCGGCATACCGTTTTTCTTCCTCCGTATCGATATTGCCGGAAATGTATCCAAGCGGTTTTCAGCCGGGAAATTTGCTTTTGCTAATCAAGGCGGAGCCTGCCCGATTTGGAATATACATGAAACATTTTCCAATCCGGGACGGCTGCATACTCAACTGGTCCAACTCCCCGATAAGGCCACATATTTCTCTATTGCAAAGGCCGTCAGTCGCGCCGGAAATTATTACGGTGCGAGTGCGCAACGCCTTGCCATCGCCTTAGGGTGTGATGTCGCCTATGCCCCGCGCCTGTCTTATGCGCGAGAGTTTAACCTCGATAATCCGCAGCCCGCACAGATTGGAATTAATTGCTATCTCTGCGAACGCCAGCATTGCCGCCAACGCGCCCACCCACCTTTGTCACGCTCGCTGATGTTTGATGAACGCGCGCGCGCTATGAGCCTTTATCGCTGGGTGCCGGACTAGATTTGCGATTAAAACGAAAACTTACGCCTTTAATTCAACATCCCAATAGAGATAATCCAGCCAGCTTTCGTGAAGATGGTTGGGCGGGAAGCGGCGACCTTGGCTTTGCAATTGATGCATTGTCGGTTGAATAGGTTTAACCGCAGGATACATCCGTGCCTCTTTCGGCAGCCGCCCACCTTTTTTGAGATTACAGCTGGAACAAGCAGCAACGATATTGGTCCAACTCGTCTTTCCCCCTAAACGACGCGGTATGACATGATCAAAGGTAAGCTCATCCGTCGATTTACAATAGGCACATTCAAAGCCGTCCCGCAGAAATAAATTAAACCTTGTGAAAGCTGGCGAACGATTTTGCGGCACATAATCTTTTAACGCGACCACTGACGGCATTTGCATTTCAAAATTCGCACTCCGAACGCATTGCTCATAATGGTCCACGACATTTACGCGGTCGAGAAAAACAGCTTTTACAGCGTCTTGCCAAGACCAAAGCGAGAGCGGAAAATAGGATAAGGGTTGGTAATCAGCATTCAAAATTAGGCACGGATAATTCCCCTGTCTGACGGGTGCAGCATTTTTAATCTCAATGATTTCACGGGAGAGCGCACTCATGTTGCGACAATCCAGATAATGAAGGAGTTAAATTTAGAACTGTGACTAGGTTTGAAAGCCGATCTCCATGTCTTCGCGGACTATGATTCTCAGCCTACGCAGAATGAGAGGCGTTTGACAAGTGCGTCAATTATTACCTTTTCACCTTAGGTGTAACAGACGTTAGCTCCAGTAATTTTGAAAGCTTCTTCAACCTGTACTTTACTTGATCCGTGATCATCTCTTCGCGTCCCGCTTGAAAGGTCAAACATAGTTCATGCCCTTTAACTTCCAACTGGAAATCGCTGAGCAAAGAAGGCGTTCGTCCCGTTACGACAATCCCCAACCGAATAGCCTCTCCGATACTGGCCGCCCGCCGACGTTGCGCCTCTGTTAAAATTGTATCAATTAGACCCGGAACGGGCGGCTTTCGTTTCGCCGTATAGGTTCGGAAAAGTGAAAGTGAGAGTAAGGCGCGCTCGACATGGCTTAGGCCAGCAATTGGCGCATAAAGAACATCTTCAAAAATGAGTTCTGCTCGGTGGTCCGGATGTAGGTTCTTCCCAAGCCCTGCCAAATGACAGGCTGCTTGTAGTAACCGAGCCCCATCTTTATCGCTGAAGCCGTGCGATAAAACTGGCAAAAGCGGGGATAAAAATCTGTAGAGCGGTTTACCAAAATTTTCAGCTTGTACAAACCCACGCGCAAAATCCCGACACCCATCGATTAAAGCATCACGACTTTTTATGGTCTCAGGCAAGTTGTTCCAGACCAGACCCTCACGCAGGCCGGCCATTGAGATAATGACGGCCTTGGGCGAAAATCGCTTTAGTAACCTTTCAAGCATTAAACCCGCATAGGGTAACGTCTCTGCTCGGGCACGTCTCATACCTGGCCAGTTTAAAACCTCGCCAATGCCGTCCGTCCAAGCCCAATGCGCTAAATCTTGCGCGGACTGAGCAGACAGTCGATAGCCCTGTAAAGTGCGAAGTGGATAATCAATGCGCTGTTGATGGACAGCAGCTAAGTTCCGCCATGCCCCCCCAACGAGATAGAGAACATCCTCTCCCTCAAGGTAGCCAGGCGTTTGTTCTAAGGCTTTATCCAAGGCTGAAATTCGTGCGGCATAGTCGGATGATTTTAAGCTCGACAAGTCACCACCTATGGAATCGAAAGGCCCCAAGGGTAGTGATACGCCCCGCACGTCAGCTCCGTCGGCTTTCAAAGTCTCGTCAATCCGCATAATTTCGAGACTCGCACCGCCTAGGTCAGCGCCTATGCCGGCTCTCCTGTCATTACTGGACAAGATACCTAATGCTGCAAGCCGAGCTTCTTCTTGTCCTGAAATCGGCGATATATCTAACCCTGTTTCTTTCAAAATTGAGGCAACAAAATCTGGCGCATCTTCTGCTACGCGCAGAGCGGCTGTTGCTCCGACAAGTGGAGGTGGGAGTTGGCGCGCTTTAATTATCTGAGAAAAACGTACCAGAGCCGCGCGACATTTTTGTTTTCCTACATCAGAAAGACGTCCCGTTTTACTTAAATCACGCCCCAACCCAGCCAAAACTTTCTCATTATAAACCGGCGTGAAATGAGAGCCAAATACATCATAGATAACCAGTCGAACCGAATTCGATCCGATATCAATAACAGCCTGCTGTCTTACATTTTGCATCAAGGCCAGTTAACCCACTAATTTTGGATGAAAAATTTGGGTCGGCGGCACATCTGAATCTTCAAGCGGTGCTGGTGCCGAAATGGCTAAAGCTGCGCCCCGCCCAGACAGGGATGGATTTTCCATAAAATATTCATGTGCAGAAAAGCGAGGCGCCCCTTCTTCCGGCGTTACTCTGATATATCGCCCCGTCGCCTGTAGTTCCCAACTATTCGTATTATCCAAAAGATTGGCCATCATAATTTGATCCAATACCTGATTATGAACTGTTGGACTTTCAACTGGGACCAGCGTTTCAACGCGTCTGTTAAGATTTCGCGGCATCCAATCTGCCGAGCTGATAAAGACCGAAGCCTGATCAGAGGGTAAAGCCGCGCCATTGCCAAAACATATAATTCTAGAATGTTCCAAGAACCGTCCGACGATTGACTTCACACGGATATTTTCACTCATATCTTTTACGTTTGGCCGTAAACAGCAAATACCGCGAATAACGAGATCGATTTTAACGCCCGCTTGGGACGCCTCATACAGCTTTTCAATCATCTTTGGATCAACCAAAGCATTCATCTTAGCCCAAATATGGGCTGGACGCCCCGCATGCGCGTACTGAATCTCTGCGTCAATATGTTCGATTAACGTTTCACGTAAGGTTAGGGGCGCGATGGAGAGTTTTTGTAAGTCTTGGGGTTCATTATAACTGGTAACAAAATTGAATAATTTGCCAACATCCTCTCCAATCGTTTTATCGGCTGTGAAAAGTGCGAGATCGGTATAAATTTTCGCATTAAGCGCGTGATAGTTGCCCGTACCTAAATGCGTGTAAGTCTTTAGTTCACCCTGTTCTTTCCGGATAACTAAACTCACTTTTGCGTGAGTTTTATATCCCACAAAACCATAGACAACTTGCACGCCTGCACGTTCTAAGTCCCGCGCCCATCGCATATTCGAGGCTTCGTCAAAGCGGGCTTTTAGTTCGACCAAAGCTGTCACCGTTTTGCCTGCTTCTGCTGCATCAATCAAAGCTTGAACGATCGGACTGTCATCGCTTGTACGGTATAAGGTCTGCTTTATTGCGACAACATTTGGGTCTGTTGCAGCTTGCTGGA
This sequence comes from uncultured Algimonas sp., assembly GCA_964490745.1. Lineage (GTDB taxonomy): Bacteria > Pseudomonadota > Alphaproteobacteria > Caulobacterales > Maricaulaceae > Litorimonas. The sequence goes on along the minus strand of CAZBDT010000084.1, from coordinate 5,719 downwards.
GGAATTGAATGACAACGTCGAACTCTTCATAAGGATGATGGACAAGAATATCTTTCGCGGCAATCGCGGCTAAACAATCACCATCAAATTCTCGAATGCGTTCTGGGAAGCGTGCTTTGAAGGGCGGGAATAAATGTTTTGCCTGTGCGGAGTTCACGAGTTGGGACATATCTCGCAAGCCTAGTATATTCGCAGCCTCTTCAATCGTTTCATCAACACAATCAAAACTATTGACGAGAAAATCTCGCAAGGTCGATTTCATGTTTTTATTAATTTCCAACCGAATGACCCGACCTCTACGACGTTTACGTAAAAGTGATTCAAAATGTTGAACCAGATCTTCTGCCCGCTCATCAACTGCAATGCCGCTATCTCTCGTGATGCGAAAAACGCCCGAGTCTGTAACGGTGAAATCCGGATAAATATCTTGCGAATAGGTGCGCAAGACATCTTCAATCAAAACAAAATTTCGGCTTTTTCCGCCAGCTCCAACTTCTAGAAAACGCGGAACGCTCAGCGGAACGGTAATCAGCCCAAAGAGTGGATCCTTCCCGTCTTTCTCAAGTCGTAAAGCGATACCAAATCCTAAATTATATAGAAACGGAAATGGATGCGCAGGATCGACCGCAAGCGGGGTCAATAGAGGTAAGATCGTTCTTTCAAAGTTATCGCGCAAATCTTTGATTTGATCTTCAGACAGATTTTTGACCCGCAGAACATTTATATCGGCGGTCGTCATTTCTTTTTGTAAATTTCGCCAGCAACTATTTTGGCGAGATACAATCTTGGCCGCTCGCTTATTGATTTTCTCCAATTGCGCCGCGGGGGATAAATGGCTGGAGTCTTTTGCGTGAATGCCTGCCCGGACTTGTTCACGGAGGCCTGCGACCCGTACCATATAAAATTCATCAAGGTTAGATGCAGAAATAGATAGGAACCTCACCCGCTCTAACAACGGTACATCTGGATTTTCGGCCTCCTCCAAAACGCGTGTATTGAAAAATAACCAAGATAATTCTCGGTTAAACTGACGTGATGGATTATCGGGCTTCACAGCAGTATATTTGCCTTATCTTTGGGTTGAGATAGCAATATGGCAATAGCTGTGATGAGTTTCAACCTAATAGCCTTAGGCTGCCCTCTCCAAAGCGCTATCAGATAAAATCGTAAAAACGCTAAGCGCATCAGGCGCTGAGCGTAAACGAGAGCGATTTTCTTCGCGGCGTAAAGTTCGAGAAACGCGCGCTAAAGCCCGCAAATGCGCACCAGCGGCACTGTCTGGTGCGAGTAAAAAAGCAACCAAATCTACGGGACGCCCATCAACACTGTCGAAATCCATGGGGTCACTCAATCGGACAAAGGCCGCCACAACTTTATCCAATCCTGCAATTCGCGCATGTGGCAACGCCACACCGTTCCCAACGCCCGTTGAGCCCAACCGTTCTCGTTCGATAGCCGCGCTTACGATATCACGGATCGCAATATCTGTAAGCCCATGCGCATCGACTAAACGTGTTGCAATGTCTTGGAACAGCTGTTTTTGTGAGCTGGCATTCACTCCAACGATCACAGTCTCAGCTGAAAAGAGTTCATTATTCATTGAGGCACTCATTCTTAAACGCGTCTAAAGCAGTATAGCTTGAACATAAACCGTCGCGCCCAGAGTATATGCTCGTTTAAGTTTGCGGTCCATTATAGACCACCACGCTTCAGGTCAAATACTGGACTCAGCCCAGTATTTAATACTGTTTTTAGCCTTAAGGATGAAATATCAGCCTGTTTTCGGGTCAATCCAACCAATATGTCCGTCGGCCCGCTTAAATACAACATTAATGCCGCCATGACGGGCATTATTGAAGACAACGACACCAGAGTCCGCCAAGCCGAGTTCCAAAGCCGCCATACCGGGTGTTAGCGTCCTGATTTTTTTGACACTTTCGGCTATAACCATGGGTTCATCTTGAGTCCCCGCTTCTGTGTCTTCGTCCTGATCTTCTGTCACAGGATTTTCGAGCACAAACATAGACGCTTCTTTGGCTTTGGCCCGCTGGCTGTGATCTTTCAGTCTTCGCTTATAACGCCTCAGCCGTTTTTCAATATGCTCAAGGGCTTCATCTGATGCCGGATAGGCTTCTTGCGCTTCGCCCTGGCCTTCCATGCTAGCCCCCGAGGGCAAATGTACAGAACAAATAGTTTTAAACCCAGACCCCTCACGCGCAATGCTAACTTGGGCGTCGCCATCCCGATGGATATATTTATCCATCATCTCCTCTAATCGATCCGTTATCCGCTCGCGGAGTGCTTGTGAAACATCGATACCTTTAGAAGCGATTTGGATTTGCATGGGCAACCTTTCTATTACTGTTTCATTTGATTTAGGATCACTTTATACCAAAAAACAGAGCGCGTGTCTCATTTTTAAGAACATTTTCCTGCCTGATGCGTAAATACCTTATGACACCGCATTCTACGCCTCTAATCTCAGATTATTTACGGCAGGCCTGCGTTCTTATCGCGACACCTTTAATATGGATATTTTCATCGCTGGGGATTTTTTTAGATGGTGCGCGCAGCCCTTCTGATTTCTCGGACCTAACAGAAAATATTCTGGTCCCGCAAACAACGGCATTTTCGATCTGGTTTCCCATTTTCATCGGCGTTATGGCCTATGGAATCATACAGTTTTTGCCCAAAAATCGTAAGCGCGAAATTTATCAGCAAAGCGGATGGTGGATCGCGGCTGGCCTTTGGGGTGTCGCCGCGTGGGGGCTGATCACAGCCTTTGTACCTGACGTTTGGGTTGAACTCTTAGCCACATTAATTTTTACCCCGACCATGATCTGTTTGGTCATGGGTATGATTAAATTATGGCACGGACGGGCCAGCCTGAATACAGCGGAAAAATGGCTTGTCCTCACACCCATCAGCTTAATCGCGGGGTGGTGCTCTATTGCTGTCTTTGTTGGTTTGAATGGATTGATTTGGAAATTTGTCGAACCAATGGGGTGGAACATTGTCGCGACAGCTCTCTCGGTTCTTGGCCTCGCTCTCTGGTGGGGGATTTATATTTTACGGCACGGCGCGATGAATAAGATATATGCGTTTCCAATTCTCTGGGGGTTAAGCTTCCTTGCGCTCAGACATGCCTCGGCCAGCGGTGATATGAAACTCGTTATTGCGGCTTGTATCGGAATATTAGCGATTGGGTTAGCCGCGACACTTCCGGGCAAAACATCGCCCGAAATACGTTAGCGCACTATCAGCCAAATACATCTGTATTAGTTGCCAAAGGGTCGGGACCATATTTATTTGAACCGTCTGTGCCAGGCATGATAAACCAGATCAGATTTGCAAGACCTGAGAGCGTTCCAAGAATTGGGATTTGACCAACGACAAAAAACAATAAAACCAACCAGCCCGTTTGGTTCAAATCATGAAATCGTCTTATTGATAGCATTATGTTTGGCAGGATATTTGCCAATAAAAAGCAAACCATCAGCAATAGTGCAAAAATACCACTGCGACCTAAATTGAAATCCTGAGTCAATTCTGGATCGGCATTTCCGTTTAATGCCTCACCAAATATGCCAAGTATTTGATCACCTCCGTCGGCCATAAAAACGACAATAATCAGAACGGCATAGATGATAATTTGATAAAATTGGACCCACCAATAGGCAGAACGCTGAGCGCGGCCCTCCGCATTCGCATAATTTCGGTAAAAACGACGTACGGCTTCTCCGAAATCTAACATTATCCAAATATATCCGCATTATTTGTGAGAGGGTCAGGACCGTATTTATTGGGACCATCTGTACCGCGAACCATGTACCAGATCATTTGCGCAAACCACGTGAAGAGAATGAATGCATTCGCAAGTGTAAAAACTAAAACGAGCCACCCTGTTTGGTCCAGATCATGAAAACGACGGACTTGGAGCGCTATATTAGGTAAAAAATTGATCAAAGCAAATAAACCCATTGCCGAAAAAAGGCCCATAGCCGCAGGCGTGTATTCGCCTTCACCGTCATTCGGGGCGCTTCCAATAACATAAGCCAATGCTATGAATAATGTGACCCAAACGATTATTTGCATTAAAAATACCCACCAAAACTCTGACCGAGACGCGCGCGCCTCAAAGTTCACATAATTTCTGTAAAACAGCCCAACAGCTTCACCAAAACCTGTCATTCAAACCTCTTATATTGTAGACATCTGCAACGATGCGTTAGTCTAAATAGACCGTATAACTCAACTAAAAACGTCCGGATTTCCAATACCCTTTGGGTTGGATCCATATTGATTTTGTCCGGATTGGCTGTCCCTGGTCAACAAGAAAATCATTATCAGCATGAGCAAAAACAACACAGCCATGGTGAGACCAGAATATACTAAATCATATAGCAAGGCGTCGGCAAATTCATCCGGATCTCCAGAAATAACTGAGTCAGCCATATTGGGTTCGGGCAAGAAAATTAATCCGTAAATCACGATAACCCAAACGATATATGGCCAGCCTTTCCGACCCGTATCGTGCAGACGACGTATGCCTAAGGCGCAATCAGGAACGAAAATGAGAGCACTATATAAAATATAAAAGACGGCCCAATTTTCGAGGCCCGGAATAGTTACATATTCATCAATAATACCAAATGTGATCCCACCTAATGAATTAAATAATGCAAACCACCAATAGGCCGATCGGCGAGAGCGTCCTTGAAAATCGAAGGCCCGTTTGAAGGCTTCGGCAAGAGCTTGTCCGGGCCTGAGAATAACTAACCCGCACCGCCAAAGCGTTCGGTCCAAGCCTCTATATCCTCGGCCTCAATTTTCGTAAATAATACGGGAGGGGCAGAGACAGACAGTCCAATGGGCAATGCATTGAGGCAACTTTTCGCGTCCTTAAAATTCCATGTCCGATTCTCATCGGGAATATTCAGAGCATCCAAAATTTTCGCTGCGGCATCCGGGATAATAGGTTGAGCCAACACCCCAAACAAAGCCACAAGATTAAGCCCTGTGCGAACGCCCATGGCGGCTTGATCGACATCGGTTTTATAATGGGTCCAAGGGGCCGCTTGCGTGAGATATTCATTTCCTGCTGCCCAAATCGCGCGCGTTTCGGCCATAGCCTTCCTGAATTCACGCGTCTCATAAAATGAAACCAAGCGCGGCAAACGCTTCGAAAGCTCAGCTTCAATCCAGCTTTCTGCGTCTGTCAGTTCGCCGCCATCCGGAACCAAGCCGTCAAATTTCTTGACGCAATAGCTTGTGATGCGGTTGACGAAATTCCCCAGCACATTGGCGAGATCAGAATTCACGCTGGCCTGGAAATCTTCCCATGTGAAAGCGGCGTCCGAGCTCTCGGGCGCATTCGCCATCAGGTGCCAGCGCCAAAAATCCGAGGGCGCTATATCTATGGCTTGATCCATAAAGACGCCACGCTTTTGGCTGGTTGAAAACTTCCCACCATACCATGTCACCCAATTAAAAGCCTTGAGCTCATCCACCAATTTCCAAGGTTGCCCACTGCCCATTATCGTTGTTGGGAATGACAGCGTGTGGAAGGCCACATTATCTTTGCCCATAAATTGAACATAGCGTGTGCCATCAGCGCCTTTATCGGTGCGCCAGAATGCCTCCCAATCGCCACCCGTTTCAACCGCCCAATCCTGCGTCGCGCCTATATAGGCGATGGGGGCATCGAACCAGACATAGA
>CAZBDT010000083.1:0-10655 GCA_964490745.1 uncultured Algimonas sp. | reverse complement strand
TAATTGACCTGTTCAAAGTTCGCTGTTCCGCGATAGGTATCATTGCCCAACCCGCCGTAAAAACCTTGCACATTTGCTTGCGTATCCATGACGTCATTGCCCGGCGTGCCGTTGACGACATTGTCACCATCAATTCGGAAAACCGGAAGTCCCCGCGTGGAATCTATCGCTTGAGCGATCGTGAAGGCTTGACCCGAGCGCAGAGAAAATAAACGCTCCATTTCAATGAGTGTGTTCACGCCCCAGGTTGGATGCGACATTCTCAGTGAGTCTCCGTCCTGAGAATAGGTCCATTCAAATGTATCACCGTCGATGCGCAATGTATCTGTGCCGCCCAGACCGCGAATTAAATCATTACCCCGACCCGAAAAGAATACATTGTTCCGATTATCACCGACGAGATTGTCGTTCACATCGTTTGAACCTGTTATGATCCCGCCAACGACATTTCCTGTATTGTCGTCAAAAATATCCTCAATGGAATACCAGGCTTCTTCACCCCGAAACCAGAAACCATCAATTGAAGTTAATCGGTCAATTAAGCCACCCGGTCTGTTGACCGTAACTGTGCCATTTTGGTTTTGAACAAAAGTATATTGAGATCGAAACCCGTCATAATCAATTTGATCATAATTGTTCGTTCCAACGATTGTCCGGTTTTGTTGAGCGAGAAGTGACTCGATTGGATACCACTCTTCTTCACCTTGAAACCAAAATCCATCAATATTGATTAGCGTGTCTACACCACCGCCGGGTTTCGAAACACGAACCGAACCATTCGCATTAAGTGTAAAGTCATAATCCGATGAATCGCCCGGATAATCAATTTGATCATAACCTGACCCGCCGGTAATCGTCTGATTACCATTAAACGCCTCAACAAGATCACCGATGGGATACCAACGTTGTTCACCGGAGAACCAAAAACCGTCTATGTTAGTTAGTCTATCAATTCCACCGCCCGGTTTTGTGACGGAAACCGACACATCTGAGTTTCTGACGAATCTATAGTCTCTGGAATTACCGGGATAATCAACTTGACTATATGAATTCGGCGATCCGTTTATCGTTTGTCCGCTTGTCGTTGCGACCGTCAAATCCTCAATTGCATACCATTGTTGCTCTCCTGCGAACCAGGCCCCATCAATATTTATTAGCAGGTCTGTACCACCGTCTTGCTTGCTAACAGAGACAGTTCCATTTGGATTCTGCCGGAAGTCATAATCTCGTGAACGGCCATCATAATCAATTTGATCATATGCCCCAGTTCCGCGGTAAACAGTCTGCCCATTAACTTCAACGATTACAACACGCGGTGAAGCAATCTGAGCGTGCGCATATCCTGCCGTGAGTATTGTTGCCCCCAAAATAGACAAAAAGAGTTTACTTATTTTAGACATATACATCACCTTCCATGATCACAAACCGTGCAACTCGACCCTTGGATCGGGTGCAAATACTGGGCCAATTTTATTTAAAGTCGTCTCAAAAATAATTATGCTTTTATTTAACTAGATAAAATTATACCCGGCCTAGCCGGGTACAACGAAAAGATAAGGATTTTGGGTGACTTAGAAGAGATCATTCACATCGACGAACTCGAACTCGGCTGTCCGAGCACCGCCGACACCCGGCTCAACGCCTGTGAAAATCAGTGCATCGATATTGATCAGCGTGTCATTGCCCCAGATTGGGTGGCTCACATTAATCGACCCGTCGCCATTCTGTGTGATCGTAAATTCTGCACGGGCGCCGTCATAATTTACCTGCTCAAAATTATTCGTGCCTTGGAAGGTGTCATCACCTTGCCCCCCATAAAAGCCCTGAATATTCGCATCCGCCACGATAAAGTCATCATTTGGCGTACCATTAAGGACGTTATCATTATCCAAACGGAATGCCGGCAATCCTGCTGTCTCTGCAAAGGCTTCATCAATTGTGAAAGGTGAGCCAGAACGCAGAGAGAAGATGTTTTCAATGCTGATCAGCGTATTCTCACCCCAAGTTGGATGGGTCATAATGATCCGGTCCTGAGACTCTGCGCGAAATGTCCACTCCAGAATATCGCCATCTACACGAAGTGTGTCATTCCCACCAAATCCACGGATGAGATCAAAACCACGTCCTGCGAAGAAAATATTGTCATTATCATCGCCAAGAAGGTTGTCATTGACATCATTGGACCCGGTAATCACACCGTTATTATTAGTGCCGGTGTTTTCACCATTATCGGTATTGTCCCCATTGTCAGTGTTGTCACCATTATCGGTAGTGTCACCATTATCGGTATTATCACCGTTGTCAGGGTTATCACCATTGCCGGTATCGTTGCCATTACCGTTGTCGGTGTTGTCATCTTCACTATCCATGACGACAGTGCCCGTGTCCTCATCAAAGATATCTTCAATCGAGTACCACGCTTCTTCACCCCGGAACCAAAAACCGTCTATTGAGACTAATGTATCAATAACGCCGCCCGGACGATAGACTGTATGGGACCCATCGTCATTTTGGACAAATGTGTGTTGATCGCGGAAACCGTCATAATCGACTTGGTCATAGTCATCCGTCCCGATAAATTCCCTGTCTTTCTTCGGTAAGAGGGACTCAACACGGTACCAGCGCTCTTCATCTTGGAACCAAAACCCGTCAATATGTATGAGCGTATCGATCCCACCATCCGGTTTATATAAATTTACAGATCCATTTGCATTCTCAGTAAGCCTGTAATCCTTAGCTGCGCCTGGATAATCGATCTGATCATATGAGTTTGGATTGCCCGTAATTGTTCTATTCCCAAGAAAGGCCTCAATCAGTTGACCTATGGAATACCATTTTTCCTCACCCGAAAACCAAACCCCATCAATATCGAATAATGTATCCTCATTACCGCTTGGTTTTGTTACGGTGACGGACATGTCTGCATTTCGGATGAAATTATAATCAAACGCACTTCCGGGATAATCGACCTGATCATATGTCTCTGGTGTGCCAGTTATCGTTTGACCTGAATCTATAGTCACGACGACATCCTCGATTGGATACCATTTCTGTTCACCATCGAACCAAAAGCCATCAATATTAATCAATAGGTCTGTCACGCCGCCCGGTTTTGTAACAGAAACGGACCAATCCGCATTTCGGACAAATTTATAGTCGCCGGAATTCCCGTCATAATCAATTTGGTCATATCCCCCATCACCTTTAAAGACGGTTTGGCCGTTTGTTTCTGTAATGGTCACACCCGGATTTGCCAACTGTGCATGGGCCTGCCCAAATGAAAAGGCAGCTACACCTAGAACCGAAACACAGATTTTTCCTAAATTTTTCATTTTTTTCATGACCTTCTTAATAAAGAACCATAAGCGGAAGTTTCCGATTACGACGCAACTATCGGGCCATCATTTATTAACATATAAGCCGCATAGTCGGCCCGGACATTGCATAGATCAATTGAATTTAAGTAAATGGACTGGAGATTATGATGACTTATGTGAAAAATATGATGTGCATGTCCGCACTCGCCCTACTCCTTACGGCCTGTGGCGGCGGCAGTGAGACTTCTGTCTCATTCGATGCACCACCTTCACCGCCAGCAGTGAGCGAAAGCGAATATGACAGGCAAACAAAAGCTGCTCAAGACCAATTTGCTGCACGTTTAGCGACAAGCTTGGCAGAATCTGAAACTTGGATGGATAATAATCGTCGTGAAGCCGGCGTCGTCACAACGCAATCGGGGCTTCAATATAAAGTGAACACATCTACGCCTAATCCGAATGGTTTGGGATATACAGGAGATCAGACTGTCACGGTCCATTATGAGGGCAAATTAACCGACGGTAGAATCTTTGACAGTAGTTATGATCGCGGCCGCCCAGAAAGTTTAAAGCCCAGCGAGTTGATTGAGGGCTGGAAAGAAGTCCTGACCCTTATGAAGCCCGGCGATCAATGGACGGTCTTTATGCCGCCAAGCCTCGCATATGGCGCAGAAGGCAAAGGCGATGCAGTCCCGCCTAATGCCGTTTTAGTCTTTGAAATTGATTTGCGGTAACACAAATCCAGAGCATTTTGCGTTAATTCGGATTCAAAAATTGGGCCTTATTCGCCCATTTTTTGAACCTTTACATATTATCAATTAAACGCAAATTGCTTTAACCTGCTCTTAAGCGCTCACCGCGTTCATGCATTTCTTGCGCTTCGAGCGATTTTCTAGCAATCGGACGGGCATCCAAACGTTTTAGACGGATTGGATCGCCTGTCTCTTCGCAATAGCCATATGTGCCGTCTTCAATCCGGCGCAGGGCTTTATCAATTTGGTTGGTGAGTTTGCGCAGACGATCTTTCGTCCGCAATTCCATACGCCGATCCGCATGGGCCGCAGCGGTATCAGCCGGATCAGGATGGGACACATTTTCCATCTTTAAATATTCGACCGTATTGCGCGTTTCTTCCGCAATCTCTTCTTTCCACTTCAGCAATTTCTGACGGAAATATTCCTGCTGTTTTGGATTCATGAACTTTTCGTCTTCCGAAGGCACGTAACCTTTCGGCAGTTTCACCTGTTTTTTTGATGCTTTCGCCATAAATCTGTCCCCTAAATATAGATGAACCGGACGCCCCGATGTCGCTCGCAGTCTGAGCCACTCGTCCGTGGGGGCGCTCATAACGATGGGAAGTGAGTCTCACAAGTCGCGATGACAGAGGACAGGTGGATTTCACTCAAATGTGTTTGGCCGTCATGCCGCGCCTCCCCACTTGCCCTGCGCGTCGTAATCAATAGAACACTCTGAGCTTTAGAGGATTTCGATTATGGCTAGATTTGAAGGCACGGATAATTACGTTGCGACGAATGATCTGAAAATGGCGGTGAATGCCGCGATTACGCTGGAGCGCCCCCTTCTGATTAAGGGTGAACCCGGCACAGGCAAAACCGTCCTCGCCCATGAAATCGCCAAAGGCCTCGGCGCGCCGCTTATTGAATGGAATGTGAAATCCACCACCAAAGCGCAGCAAGGCCTATATGAATATGACGCAGTGGCACGCCTACGTGACAGCCAACTCGGCGATGACCGCGTTCACGACATAAAAAACTACATCAATAAGGGCAAAGTCTGGGAGGCTTTCGAATCTGACGTCCGCCCAATCCTTTTGATCGATGAAATCGACAAAGCCGATATCGAATTTCCAAACGACCTTCTCCATGAGCTCGATAAGATGAGCTTTGCTGTCTATGAAACGGGTGAGACGATCACGGCCAAACAACGTCCAATCATCATCATTACATCGAATAATGAGAAAGACCTGCCCGATGCCTTTCTGCGCCGCTGTTTCTTTCACTATATCCAATTCCCCGATCAAGAAACCATGGCCGATATCGTCAAAGTCCACTTTCCCGATTTGAAACAGCGCATGCTCTCTGCCGCGCTGAAGCGTTTCTTTGCGGTGCGCGAGATGCCCGGATTAAAAAAGAAACCGTCCACCTCGGAGCTCCTCGATTGGCTGAAACTCTTACTCGTCGAAGATATCGACCCTGAAACGATCAAAGAGGCCGACCCGAAAAAGATGATCCCACCGCTTCACGGGGCCTTGCTCAAAAACGAACAAGACGTGCATTTATTTGAAAGGCTGGCCTTTCTCACACGACGGGATAGTTAACTTATCCATTCTCAATCGCCCACTTCACCAGAGGCAATTGGTCATTCCCAAAATAGAGCTTTTCCCCGTCACCAAATGGGACGAAGATCGAGGGCGAGCCGAAGGCGCCTCTACTGATAGCTTCGTCCGTATTGGCTCTGAGATGGTCCTTACAGCTTTGAATTTGGGATTCGGCTCTCATGGCTTCGCCGTCGAGGCCGACCTCAACAGCCAGACGGACAAGAACATCCGGATCGTCCAGATTGTCTTGGTCTGTGTAATAGGCGTAAAAGCCGACTTTCATAAATTTAACCAGCTGCGCCTGATCCGCTTCCAGCAAACAGCAAAATCGCATCGCATGAACGGACCGCAGTGGAAAATGCTGGCCGGGGAAATTCATCGTCACTCCGGATTGCGCTGACCAATCGGCCAAGCTCTGCGCCAGCTGGCGCCATTAAGAGCAATTTGCGTTTAATTTAGATCAACATGAAGCCTCAAAAAATGGGCAAATAAAGCCCAATTTTTGAGTCTAACTTAACGCAAAATGCTCAAGGCGTTCCATAATCGTTTGCCCGGGCTTCAGGATAGGCTTTATTGACCTGGTTATGAATGCAGCCGACGAGAAAGGGACGCCAGCGAATGTCAGCATCCAGAGACGCTATCATGGGTTGGATATTGTGAAAGGCGAGGCAGGTCCACGGCGAAGATAAATCAAAGAAAAACTCGATCTGTTTCATAACGCTCTCCGTTTCTTAAGTCTCGGGATCACCATCGGCGAAGTCCCAGACGCAGGGCACCTCCTCCAGCTCTCGCGCATAATAAGCCTGAAAGCCCGGCATCTTGACCTGATTGAGGAAGGCGGAATAGGCCATATAGCTGATCAGGAAGCGCATATCTGACGCCCAAGGCGGCATGAATTTCGGCGGCTCAATCCGGTCCTGACTGGCGAGTTGGGCCAGTGCGGGAATGTCTTCAATATCCAGCTTTCCAACGAAAAGAACGCGGACCAAATCGGACCGCCGCAGCTTCACCGCTGTCCGAATAAAATTATGCACGCGCAGCAAACCATTCAGATAGACCTGGTCCTTTGTGAACGGCGCACCGCCCGAAATCACACCGCCCCGAAAGACACGTCGCGTATTCTCATAGGCCTCTTCCCGACTGCCCGCACGCGGGACGAAAAAGTCGAACACCTCTTTAAAATCCGCGCCTTCAATCGCCATTTGAATGGCCAGCACCCGCCCGGATAATCGGCGGAAACGGCGCGGGTCCATATTTCCCGTGATGATCTCTGCAAAGACGGCCAGCCCCTCTTGTATCTCTGTTGTACCGGGATGACCGCGCCGCAAAATTGGAAAATTTGTTTGCAGCCGCCCATTCAACCCCGTTGCGGAATGGACCAAAGCTTCGTGATGCAAAAGCTGGTCGACATCCTTATCCGTGAATTGCGCATCAGAGCGCACCCGAATACGGGTCGAGGACGCGGCCGCTTTGGACGACACATCCGGCGCGATGAGAACCTCCGGCGCGTCATCGCCGAAAAAGCGCTCTAGCTTACTTTCCAGCGCTTCGGCAAAGCTCTCCGCATCTAGCTGCTCTTCATAGCCTTCTACAACCAGTTGATCGAAATCGATCCCGTCCAGCGTTGCGTCCATATGTTTGGCGAGATCAAGCACGCGGGTCGTCTTATCCAGCATCTGATCCGTAGGCTGACCATAAAGCGCGGCGGAATGCGTGAAGAATGCAGGCGTCTCGCGCGTGTCGAGCATATTGGCTGTTGTCTCCAAAGTTGTCGAAAGGCGCGCCAACCACTGCATCACTACATGCTCGCCGTCGATAGAGTTACGCCCCTCACCTATTGCCTCCCGCGCCGCTGATGTGTCGATGGTAGGATAGTCCGGTTTAGGCATGACGCCACGCGTCAAAAATGCATCGCGCATGGCATTGTCCCAACGCAAGGACGACAAAACCCTCAAGTCCCGCCCTGCACTATCCAGCGCTTTTGCGGCCAGTTTCGCGGCGTCGAGCTGTTTATCTGTCAGAGCTGTCATAGGCTGCTTCGTCGCAAGCAAAAGTCATGAAGTAAAGCCGCGAAAAGCCGCAATATAATTAGATGTTTGGAAACATCCCTAAATTGTGGTAATCATGCAGTAAGGAGATTTTATGAGCGTAAGAGACATTTTGGCAAATAAAGGCCACGACATTTATTCCGTATCCAAAGATGCAAAACTTCGCGAGGCTATCTCGCTTCTCAATGAGAAAAACATCGGTGTAGTTTTAGTCACCGACCAAGGTGGGAAATTGGCCGGAATTTTATCCGAACGCGACGTTATCCGCCGCTCCCTCGCCCAAGAAACGGGTTTTCGCGACGAGCAGGTCACGAAATTCATGACCGAAAATGTCTACACAGTCTCGCCCGAAGCCAGCGTCGATGAGGTTATGTGCATTATGACAGACTCCAAAATCCGCCACGTCCCCGTCCTCGAAGGCGACAATATCAAAGGCCTCGTATCCATCGGAGACGTCGTAAAACGCAAAATCGCCGACGCCGAAAACGAAGCCGCCATGATGCGGGAATATATTGCGGCGGGGTGAGAGCCAAAGCAGGTTCGCGCCGCCAAAACCCTTTAAAATTAAAGTCTTCAACGTCCTGAAATTTACATAGGTTGAAGATAGCTGAAAATGATCCTATTTCAGCGCGAATTTTTTTAATTTTTTCAATAGGTTAAGAATTTAACATAATTCTACCTGCGACATTTTATCCTTGATTTCACGAAACCGTGAACTTACGCAAGAATCAAGGAGGACTTTCAAAAATGAAAAAATTCAACAAATTGCTGCTCGCCTGTACGACTTTGACCTTGTCATTAAGCGTGTCATCACTCGCCCAAGCACAGAACGAGCCCAGCGATCGCGCGAATAAAATTTTAAAACACTGGACCGCAGAAAGGATTGCAGCGGCAGAGCCCCGCGACATGTTAATCGACCATCGCGGCAAAGCCTATATTCGGGGGAAAAACGGCAAGCTGACCCCACATGGCCACACCATTAAATCAGAACTGACATCGGACACACGCCGGGTAAATGTGAAGAACTGGGACAGTCAGGTCACACAAGACAATCAGGCCCCAACCGTCACCTCCAGAACACCTGCGGATGGTGCAACCATAGGAACAAGTCAAACATTCTCTGCCGTCGTCACGGATGTTGATGGGGTTCGAGAGGTCACATTTGAAGTGACCTTCAATGGACAAGTCTCGACTTTCGCGGGCACAAATGTGGGGAACAATACCTACCAAACAACGGTTAGCGGTTTCACAAGCGGAAGCGGAAGCTGGCGTGTTCTGACGCGTGATAATGTCAAAAGACGTGGCGGAAACCGCGGCGCAACCAGCTCTTACAACTTCACCGTTGAAGGCGGCGGTGGCGGCGGTGGTGGCGGAGGCGGTGTCGTCGCCAATAGCCGCTGGGCCGAGGGCGGTGCCATTCAGACGGCTGCAGGACGCTTGCTCTATGAAATGCCAAATAATGGCGGATGGTCCGGCTTTGTTTGTTCGGGCACGGTTGCCACAGACGGCACAACGGGCCGTTCGATTATCATCACGGCCGCGCACTGCGTTTATGATGACGCCGACGCGTCTTTTGCGCGGAATGTCATTTTCATACCGAACCAAGATCAAACGACGGGTAGCGGCACTGATCGCGACTGTTCCAATGATCCGGAAGGGTGTTGGGTCACCGATTTCGGGGTGGTTGAGCAAAACTGGACAACCAGTGTCTTCCCCAACAATATTCCATGGGATTACGCTTATTACGTCGTTGGCGACAATGGCAATCACTCTGGAAATGGTGTGGGCGGCGCGCTAGACACAGCGGTTGGAACCTTCGATATCGACTTTTCCACGCCCAATGTGAATGATGGGCAGCCCGGCGAATTTTCACCGGATTGGACACATGCACTCGGCTATTCCTTCTCTGACGATCCATTCTTCATGTATTCTGCGGAAGATATGACGACAGAAGGTGCGGATAATTGGTGGCTGCCTTCCAGCCAGCTCTCCGGCGGTTCATCCGGCGGTCCATGGATCCAACCGATGGACGAAGCCACCGGGACGGGACCACTTATGTCCGTTAATAGCTGGGGTTACACGACATCGGACGGCATGGCCGGACCATTCTTGAACGGTACAACGGCTGAATGTTTGTTTGATGCCGCCAAGACCGGAAATCTTGGACTGTCCGGCAATCCCGATGGTCAGCAAGGTCTAATCGTCGATCCGGCAACATGTGGCAGCACGCCACCGGCCAATAATGCGCCAACCGCCAGCTTTAGCGAAAGCTGCACAGACTTGACCTGTTCCTTCACGGACAGCTCCTCTGACAGTGACGGTACCATTTCCTCACGTAATTGGAGCTTTGGTGACGGCGGATCGTCAACAGCCGCCAATCCATCACACAGCTATAACTCTGCCGGGACCTATACGGTCACCCTCACAGTCACAGACAATGACGGGGCAAGCTCCAGCACCAGTTCCAATGTGACAGTCAGCGAAGGCGGCACAGGCGGTGGTGATGTCACCCTCTCCGGCGTCAGTGCCTATAAAGTCAAAGGTAAGAAGCGCTGGGACTATAGCTGGTCCGGCGCAAGTTCATCCAACGTCGATATTTATCTCGACGGGTCTATTGTTGCGACAACAGCCAATGATGGCGCCTTTACATTAACCAGCAGTCAAAAAGGCGGTGGTTCACATAGCCATCAAGTCTGCGAAGCCGGAACAACGACCTGTTCAGATATCGTCACGACAATTTTCTAAAAACAGACACAAGCTCTAAGTTCTGTAAGACCGGCCCCGTGCCGGTCTTTTTTAATGTGGGGGGCAGGCTTCAAGATATTCCATGATTTGAAAAGATAAAAAATTTGGTATTTCAGACTCTTAAAGAAAAGTCATAGAGAATAATCCTCACTTTCCATAGCTGTGATATGTTGGATATGTTCTTTCAGACAAAGGACAGGTGAGACG
>CAZBDT010000082.1:0-10703 GCA_964490745.1 uncultured Algimonas sp. | reverse complement strand
AGAGGCGGCTGCTACATTTGAGTCTATTGTTGGCGACAACAGCGTAGAGATACGGAATTTGAATACAGAAATAGACCGTTTGAAATCCATCACGGATGAATTTGGGAAGCGGGTTAGAGAAGGCGCGGCAGCCGAAATGGCGGCACGTCGTAAGGAAACGTCCTAGCCCCATAGCGCTTTAGACGGCGGGTGAACAATTGCCCCGTCATAAATTAAACTGTGCTCGACATCTTTAGCTAAGAGTAATGCGCCGTCCAGATCTATGACATCGCAGAGGCATTCTAGTGTCATCATCGGCGCCATTGCGAGAGAACTCCCCACCATACAGCCGGCCATGACTGTGAAGCCCATATCTTTCGCACGAAGGATGAGATCGCGCGCTGCGAACGGGCCACCGCATTTATCGAGCTTTACATTTACGGCTCTATAACCAAGCTGCCAGAGCTGATCTAAATCCTTAATAGAATGCAGACCCTCATCAGCACAGATGATTAAATCTGTTTCCGGTAAGCTCTCTGAGTGCCCAGCAGGTAAGGGTTGCTCAATCAAAGCGATGTTCAAGCCTGAAAGCTTCTTTAGAAAACTCGGCAAAGTCTCAGAGTTCAGCGCTTCATTCGCGTCAATGATGAGGCGTGCATCCGGTCTGGCTTCGGCGACGGCGAGTACCTGTTCTAAACCCGTTTCGCCAATTTTTATCTTTAACCAAGGATAGTCTACGGCTTGTTTTGCGGCTGTGATCATGCTCTCTACCGAACCCCAGGAGAGAGTAAAAGCTGTTTCACGCGGTTTTGGCGACGTGACGTCTAAGAGCTGTGCGGCGGTCTTATCGGTGGCTTTGGCACGGTAATCTAACCAAGCGGAACTGAGGGCATTTCTCGCGGCGCTCTTGCCTTCAAGGGAGGAGAGGGCGTCATCTATCTGGCCCAATTCGATCAGCGTGCGCATAGACTCTAATTCAGCTGTCACACTTTCTGGAGTTTGGTCATAGCGTGGATAGGGGCGGCATTCCCCTCGGCCCATATAGGTTCCGTCGGAAAGCTCGACCTGAATAACGGCGATATGTGTGATCGTGCTGCGCGAAATACTGAAGGCGGTGCGTGTCGGAAAATATTGTGGTGTTATCTCTAACGTAAATTTCATATCGTTTGATTTCTCAACGGACTCAAAGCAATGATAAGGGATTGACCCGAACGGAATAGCTCTGCACCCTTAAACTCATGTTGGCAACTACAGCAGATTATGAACTTGAAATGCGGGACGAAACTCTCGTTGTGCATCCAAATGGACATTGGACGATTGAGCAGGCGGGCGCTTTGGACGGTCGACTTGCCAGTGACGTTGCTGCCTTGACCTACCGCCATGTCGATTATGACATGGAAAGACTGAAAGGTCTCGACACAGCAGGGGCCTATCTCTTAGCCCGCGCGATCAGATATGGTGTTGAGCCGGCTGAAAGCTGGGACGTAATTTCAACCTCCGTCGGCCATAAAACATTGATGCAAGCCGCAACGTCTGCCGTATTAGGGCAAGAACCTGAAAGGCGTCGCCAATGGTATGACGCATTTGCGCGTATCGGTGCAGCAAGTATTCGGTTCTGGAATGAATTTATCGAGACCTTGGCCTTTATCGGTCACTTCTTTGTTGTTCTTGTAAAAGTTTTAGCGTCGCCCAAAAAACTGAGATGGCGAGCGATCATAAATCTGATAGAGAGCGTTGGATTAGACGCTGCGCCCATCGTTATGGTTTTGTCCTTCTTCATCGGGGCGGTTATTGCTTATATGGGGGCAAATCTCTTGGCCGAATTTGGGGCCAGCGTATTCATGGTTGATCTGGTCGGCTTCTCCGTTTTGCGCGAATTGGCCGTCATTATCACGGCGATCTTATTGGCTGGACGATCAGATTCGGCCTTCACAGCTTCGATTGGTGCCATGAAGATGCGCCAAGAGATTGATGCCATGACGGTGATGGGGCTGGACACTTATGAAGTGCTGGTTATCCCGCGGGCCATCGCCTGTGTGATCGCCATGCCGATCCTTACATTTTTGGCCATGATGAGTGGATTGGCGGGTGGTCTCCTTGTCGCTTGGGGGACGGCAGATATCTCGCCTGTGCTCTTTTTCAACAGGTTACAAAGCGCAGTGGGCGTTAGTCATCTTTGGGTTGGGTTGGTGAAGACCCCATTTTTCGGCTTAATTATCGCAATTATTGGGTGCCGTCAGGGCATGGCCGTGACAGGCAGCGTTGAAAGTTTAGGGCAGCGGACCACCACGTCTGTGGTTCAGGCGATCTTTGCAGTTATATTGGTCGACGCGCTTTTCGCGATCCTATTCTACCAGATAGGCGTCTAGATATGTCTTTACCAAGCACACTCGACAAGTCCGCGCCGCCTATGCGTGCCGTAGGTATAAAGACTCAATTCGGTCCAAATGTCATCCATGAGAATTTGGATTTTACCATCCATCAAGGCGAAATTGTCGGCTTGGTTGGCGGGTCCGGTACGGGGAAATCCGTATTGCTCAACACGATGTTAGGGTTGAAAGACCCTGAAGGGGGGCATGTCGAATATTTCGGCCAGAACCGAGACACGCTGACCCCGCAAATGCGGCGCGACATCAACAATGAAATGGGTGTTTTGTTTCAGGGCGGGGCTTTGTTTTCATCTATGACCGTTCGAGAAAATGTCATGATGCCGATGCGCGAGAGTACCGATCTTTCGGCCAAGCTCATGCGGGAGTTGGCGGATATGAAAATCCATATGGTCGGCTTGCCGCCTGAGAGTGCAGTGCTGTACCCGTCTGATCTATCTGGTGGTATGAAAAAGCGGGCCGGCTTGGCGCGGTCGCTCGCTTTGGACCCCGAATTGCTGTTCTTAGATGAACCGACGGCGGGCCTTGACCCTGTCGGTGCAAACGCATTTGACGAGCTTATATTAGGGCTGCGTGAGGCTATGAACTTGACGGTCTTGATGGTCACACATGATTTGGACAGTCTCTACCTTATCTGCGACAGAATAGCGGTTTTGGTTGATAAACATATCCCTATCGCCGATAGTTTAGAGGCCGTGAGCCAATATGATCATCCGTGGGTGCAAGAATATTTTGGCGGGCCGCGGTCCCGCGCCGCGATTGGGGCGAGCCAAGCTGCCGCGTCAAGGCAGAAAGGATAAGCATGGAAAATAAGGCAAATTACGCCCTTATCGGCATGTTTGTGATGGTCGCATTAACGGCTATCGTTGGTTTTGTGATTTGGTTGACAGGTTTCCAAGCCAATCAAGAATATGACTATTACGAAGTTGCCTTTGAGGGCGGTGTGCGCGGCTTATCACAGGGCTCTGAAGTAAGGTTCAATGGGTTGGGCGTCGGTCAGGTTACAGAATTGGCCTATGATCGCGAGGACCCAAATCTCGTTCTCGCCCAAATTCAAGTCACGGAGCGTACACCTATCGACGTGAATTCAACGGCGAAGCTGACTCCTTTAGGCCTGACGGGCATGAACTATATAGAGGTCACGCCGGGCTTAGATGCCGATGCCCCGTTAATGGTGGATATGCCGGGACGTGGCGTGAAACGAATTGTCGGCGAGGCTAGTTCAGTAGATGAACTTTTGACTGGTGGTGGCGATGTTGTGGTGGCTGCACAGACGGCCTTGAACCGCGCAAACCTACTGCTTTCTAACGAAAATTTAGAGACCTTCAGTGCGATCTTGAAAAATATTGAGGCCATTACCGCCTCGGTCGATGTATCAGAGCTTGATGCCGGAAAGCTCAATGATATGATGGACAGCTTTTCCGCGGCAGCGGATGCGATTGCGGAAACGGCGAAATCGATTGAGGGAACGTCTGCTTCCATTGACAGTGTTGTGAAAGAGGACCTGCGGCAAATTTTGGCGAAGGCTGAAGGGACTTTGGCCAACGTCGATACAACCGTGGAGACATTTAGTGGAGCGGCAGAGGGTGTTGATGATTTGGTCGTGGATGCGCGCGATGCCATTAATCGTTTGTCGAATTCCGGCCTGACAGATCTAGAAGAAACTGTCGATGCGATCCGCCGTCTTGTAACAACTCTAGGACGGGTTGCAGATAGTTTAGAGCAGAGCCCTGCGCAATTTATATCGGGCTCAGAACGTGAAGAAGTGGTGTTGCCGCAATGATACGTCCCCTGATGATACTCGCCTTAAGCGCAAGCTTATCCGCCTGTGTGTCGGTTTTACCTGATCCGGCACCCGCGCCGTCTGTCTATCGACTGGCCTCCAATTCAAATACTGTTGCGGCCGCTGCTCATGCCGAAATTGTTCGGATTGATCGTCCATCTTCGACGCAGATATTCAATTCCAGTGACATTGTCGTGACGGAAGATGATCAAAAACTATCCGCTGTCGCGCAAGCGAAATGGTCAGAGACCACACCGATCATGATACAAAATGCTATGATTGACGCATTGGAGGGATCGTCCCAATTTGTTGGGCTTGTGCCGACATCCGGCGCACGAACAGAAACGAGGTTGCATTTGGATATCAAAAATTTCGAAGCCAATTTCGATAACGGTTTGGAAAGCGCGCCTTTGGCCATTGTTGATTACCGCGTGACCTATGCGCGGGCGGATGATCGGAAATTGCTTGGCACTCATTCGGTTCGCAAAACCGTGCGGGCGCAATCTATTAATGTCTCGTCCATTGTGGCGGCGATTGAAGATGCAAATGATGCTGCCATGTTGGATATTGTAAGCTGGTTAGAAAGCCAAAAGGGACGTCGCGCGAGCTAATGATCGTCGTTATTCTTTTGTTTTGAACGGTTTTTGAGCCAGCCTTTCATACCAATGGTAGCGACGAGAGTCAAAATCACACCGCCCGCAATAAGTCCTAAAATCGTTTCCATGCGGTCGCCAAAGACCTCTCCCAGCAGATGAATCGCGGCGAATATCACGATGCAATAGAGCAGGGCGGTGGCGAAGATGATCGCGCAAAATTTGAGATAGTTCATCTTGAAATAGCCACAAGCAATATAGGCAGGAACGCGGGCGAGGGGTAAAAACCGTGCTGTTAGGAGCGACATAACAGCATGGCGTTCGACCTTGTCTCGCATGGCCATGATCTTGTCCGTTTCGGCCCATTTGCGCGCGCGGGATGAGGCGTGGGCTGAATAGCCTATCCAATATTTCCAAATATCAGACACAAAAAGTCCAAAGAGAATCACAAAGAAAACAAAGGGGAAATGTTGCGGGTCAGAGGCGCTTAAAGTGGCTGCCGCTATGACAGCTGCGTCTTCTTGCACAAAGGGGCCAACAAATATGCCGAGATAAAGATACCATGACGGGTCCATAGAAAGGGTTCAAATCATAGGGATAATTCAGCGTCAAGGCAGCAAAGTAGGCGCCCCAAAGGACCTTGGACTATGTGCCAAATTAGACCACTGAAAAAGGCGCGCCAAAGGCGTTGCGATTGCGGCGGAGGCATGACATAAGGCGCAAAATTTTTAAACCCTTGGCAGGGGCTCTATGCGCTTGCCTTAACTTGGTGATATCATCATGCAGATCAAAGAGCTCGAGGCAGAAGGCCTTTCAAAGACGTTTGCCATTACTGTCCCGAAAGAGGATTTGGCCACAAAGTTGGACGCAAAAATCAAAGAGATGCAGCCACAGGTCAGCCTGAAAGGCTTCCGTCCCGGTAAGGTGCCAACCGCCCACATCCGCAAAATGTTTGGCCAGTCCATCATGAACGATATCGTGCAAGAGGTCGTGAATGAGAGTTCTCAGCAAGCGATCAATGACAATAAGATCCGCCCGGCCGGCAACCCGCAGATCGATTTACGCGCCAATGGCGAGGAAGTCACGAAGGGTCAGGCCGATCTCGAATACACAATGAAGGTCGAATCAATTCCTGAATTTGATCCTGTTGATCCGGAAAAGCTCAAGTTCACAAAGCTGGTTCACGAAGCGGACCAGAAGGACATTGATGAGCGTTTGAAGGAATTGGCGTCATCACAGAAGACCTATAAAAAGAAAGCAAAGACGGCTAAAGCCAAGAAAGACGATGCTGTCCTGATCGACTTTGTCGGCACTGTTGACGGCGAAGCGTTTGAAGGCGGCGCGATGGAAGGCCATCAGCTCGTCCTCGGCTCCGGTACATTCATTCCGGGCTTTGAAGATCAGTTGATCGGCGCCAAAGCCGGTGATGAGCTGGACGTTAAAGTCACATTCCCGGATCCATATCAGTCCGCTGACTTGGCTGGTAAAGACGCGGTTTTCGCGACGAAAGTCATCGAGGTTCAAGGCGCGAAAGACAGCGAAATCGATGATGATTTTGCCAAGAAATTCGGCATGGAAGATGCCGAAGCGCTGAAAACAGCTGTGAAAGAACAATATGAGGCCGAGCTGGAAGGTCAGTCTCGTCTGCGTCTCAAGCGTGCGATCCTCGACGAGTTGGACAGCAAGCATGATTTCGATCTGCCGCCGGGTATGGTCGAGGCTGAATTCACGAATAACTGGAATCAAGTTCAGGCTGAAAAAGAGGCCGGAAATCTGGACGAAGAAGACGAGAAGAAGTCGGATGAGCAGCTTGAAAAAGACTATCGCAAAATCGCAGAACGTCGCGTGCGCTTAGGTCTGGTTTTGGCTGAAATGGGTCAAAAGCACGAAATCCAAATCACGAATGAAGAGCTGCAACAGGCGATGATTGCCGAGGCTCGCCAATATCCGGGACAAGAGCAGCAAGTTATCGAGTTCTACCAAAAGAACCCGCAGGCCATCGCGCAACTCCGCGCGCCAATCTATGAAGAAAAGGTCGTCGACCTGATCGTAGAGAAAGCCAAGATGACTGATAAAAAGGTCGATAAAGACACGCTCTATGAAGAAGATGGAATGATTTAGTGAAATTCGCACGACTATAGAATGCCTCAGAAAATGCGCACATTTGCGCAATTTCTGAGCCTCTAAATGCGGAATGCACAAGCCGCGTCAGCGGCGCAAAGAATATAGCCCGTTCTCAGAAATGAGAGCGGGCTTTTTCGTATAGAAGGCGACGCATTATGGGATTAATTGTTTATGGAGCGATAATTTTGCATGTCGTCTTTATTGCAACATTTTATAATGATTTTCATGATTTGAAAGAGTCAAAGGGAACCAAAAAATATCCTGCTGTCTGGCGAAAATCGTCTTTACTAGGTTGGCTTTATTGTTTGCTATTTTCATTCATTATTGGTTGTTGACCTGAGAATAGAGCGCCAAAAACGCCGCTTGGTCTCCGCGATGAGAGCGGGCTTTTTTGTGGGTGGATTTTGAATTTTCTCTCAAATGTCACACCCAAGTGGCCCGTATGGATCGTCCGGTGCCTATTTATGTGAAGTTGCACATAAACGCGATGTCGGCTTTCAGCGAAGTTCCCGGGTATGGGCACCGGGCGAACAGAGTTCGCGTCGGTGTGACGATTGGGTCACCCTTTGTCCCGTCATTGCAAGATAGTTGTTTGCTTGCAAACAACTAATTCTTGCAATCCAAAAATAGCTACATGTGGATCACAAGAACAAGTCTTGTGATGACGGGAGGGAGATACGGCGATTATCATCACACATGTTTGACCCATTGCGGTGCAAAATAACCCAAGATCAAAGCGCTAACCCCTAACCCATACAAAACAATATGCTGGAGGGACCAGTTCGATACTAAGCCAAATATGATAGCCGCCACCATTCCTAAGACGGCACAGCTTTTAGGTTTGGGTTTCCATTTTGCGTTATCAATACAAGGTAAGGCGGCAAAGTCACAAAAGGCACCAAAAAAGAACCCAAGGCTCAATAATTTTAGACTGAATTCATATAGAAATAATGCGCCAAGTCCAAAAACGACTCCAAATCCAAGAGTGATTAAAAGGGCTTCCCCATCAAACTTATATCTGCACACTCTACCCATACTTCACCTCAACCGCCCCAGCCGCGCGCATGGCTTTCTCCCGCGCCTCTTCCAAACTCTCGCCGCGCGCCACCACCACACCCAACCGCCGTGAGCCATTAATTTCCGGCTTTCCGAACAGGCGTATCTGCGTATTGGGCTCCGCTAGGGCCGCGTCTACATTCTTAAAGCTAATATTCTTCGACACGCCGTAACCCAAAATGACCGCTGAGGCTGAGGGACCGAATTGTCTTATGGCGGGGATGGGGAGGCCCAGAGTCGCGCGGGCGTGGAGGGCGAATTCTGAGAGGTCTTGCGAGATGAGCGTGACCAGACCCGTATCATGCGGGCGAGGGGAGACTTCGGAGAAAATCACTTCATCACCTTTGACGAACAGTTCAACCCCGAACAGGCCATATCCACCCAGCGCGTCGGTGACTTTGCGGGCCATATCTTCCGCGGCGTCCAGTGCGGTTTTTGACATGGGATGGGGCTGCCAGCTTTCCTGATAATCGCCGCCCTCTTGGCGGTGGCCAATCGGGGCGCAGAAACTGGTTCCGCCTTTATGGCGAATTGTCAGCAGGGTGATTTCATAATCGAAATCGACAAAACCTTCGACGATGATACGGGATTTACCGGTGCGGCCACCCTCTTGGGAATAGGTCCAGACTTTCGCAATATCGGCCTCGCTATGGGCCGTGCTTTGGCCTTTGCCCGAGGAGGACATGACGGGTTTTACGACGCAGGGCAGGCCGATCTCGTCCATGGCGGCGCGGCATTCGGCCTCGCTATCGGCAAAGCGGTACGGCGAGGTTTTCAGGCCCAGCTCTTCCGCGGCAAGCCGTCTTATGCCCTCGCGGTTCATGGTGATTTGCGTGGCCCGCGCCGTGGGGATGACGGTGAAGCCTTCGGACTCTAACGCCAGTAAAGTATCCGTTGCGATGGCTTCAATCTCCGGCACGATCAGGTCCGGGCGTTCATCCTCGGCAATTTTGCGCAGGGCCGCGCCGTCCAGCATATTAATGACATAGGACCGATGGGCGACCTGCATGGCGGGGGCGTTGGCGTAGCGGTCCACGGCGATGACTTCGACGCCGAGCCGTTGCAGCTCGATCACGACTTCTTTCCCCAACTCGCCGCACCCACACAGCATAACTTTGGTTGCGCCGGATGAGAGAGCCGTGCCGAGTGTGGTCATGATTACTCTTTCCTCAAGCGTCGGTTTTCAGTCATGTCTCTGCCGCCGCTTGTTCTGATTTTATGAAAAGGTCAAAGAGTTCGGCCCCGATGCTGCCACGGGCAGACGGTTTGCGCCGGAGCAGGCGTTCAAAGCTGACTATGGAGAGTGAATCTTCAACGTCTTCACCTTTATCATTTGGAAGGGCTTCATAAGCCATATGCCAATTTTCAAAGGAGCGCGTCTCTATATAATCTTTATGAAGTACTTCGATATCCTGATGTCGGTCGTCTCTGCTGATGGATTGAAAGAGCGCCTCAATATCAAGCTCAGAGCCTTCAATAATCTGTAAGAAACGCTGGCCATTATAATATAAAAGGCCAGTGATATTCTTGGCCTTATTATTCGCGCGGGCTTGTGTCAGTATGTCCATGACGGCGTCGTCGCTCAAGCGGGCAGGCGTTATGCTTGTATAAATTAATTCGAATAATTCAGACAAAACACCAACCTCCCACTGGATGCCATTCAGAACCATATGCATGGGGAGCTGTTAAATCAACAGCGCCCGTGAACGCTGTGCAGGGTGGTTAGTTGCAGACCGATTAATCCATCCTCATTCCCAATTTCGCCAATCATCGGCGGGGTGGCGGCCTTCTAATGTGGCGGGGTGTTTCCAGTTTTTGCCATTGGGCGGGGGCGGGCGTTTGATTTTGTTATAGGCGATTTCGTGTGGCTCTCTCGGATCGCTATATTTTCCTGTCATGACGGGCTCATTGGCGACGTGGTAATGAACGGGTTTCAAATTGTGATTCAAGATCGGAATTTTGACGCGCCGTTCATCGATGACGGCTTCCATTGCGTCCAGTTCTGCCTCTAATTCCAGCGCTTTAATTTGTTTATCCATATCGACCCAATCTGGCGTGGTGCGGCGCACGGCGCATGCGGCCTCACGTTCCAGCTCAGCCCGTCTGACGGCGCGAATTTCATAGCGGGCTTTCTCCAGTTTGATGGCCAGAAGTTCTGCTCGCGCTTTGTGCGGGGCGATTTTTCTACGGGGCATGGGGGTCCTTTTTGGGTAGGTGGAAATTGAGGATCGTTTTGGAGGTTCAGCAGGATGGCATCCCGCATCGTTGTTTGGCGGAGCAAACAGCGAAATGCGGGACCTGTTTTTCACCAAATAATATATGAGTCCGTCATCTTAGGGCTTGTCCCTAGGATCTTTAATCCTCACTGCAAGATTGTATCATAGCCCCTAGGCAGAGGGCCTATGATGACGGTAGGAAGAGTTTGTTTCTTTATTTCATTGCTTCGCTTCGTGTCTCACTTTCGTCTCAGTATTAAGTGGGATGTTCGTGTGGGTGGTTGGGCTCTGCTGGATGCGAATGCGGTATTGCGAATGCTCTGAGCCCTCCCAGCCCGTGCAATTCCTATTATCTAGGAAATGCACAAAGTGCCAAGAAGCCCCACACGACGACGCCTTTTTGCGCTACCGGCTTGTGCATTTCTGTTTCAGTTCAAAATAAAGCATCGAAAAATAGCCAACCTTCGGCTAATTTTCGATCCATAATCAAACAGAATTGCACGACTGGACAGTCGAGGTCCAATAAGCTCTCGATAGGCCACCCAGACGAATGGGGCATTACTCC
>CAZBDT010000081.1:0-10906 GCA_964490745.1 uncultured Algimonas sp. | reverse complement strand
GCGTCGCTATCGCCGGAAAATGTCCAGAGATCACCTGTTCGCTCGCTCACCAACCACACCTGACTCGCACAGCCTTTGACTTTATTGGCATCTGTCCGCGCCTCATCGGTTAGTGCGGGCAGACCCTTGCCCAGATCAATAACATGCATGTAGCGGTCTTCCCAATCGTCAAGGAAGGCGAAATCATCAATCATGTCTTGGATGTTTTGAGGGTATGTCATACTTCGCATATAGGGATGATTGATCTATATGTCTTTAGTCTGCACGACGTCATTTGGGTGTGTAACGCAGTGAGATATGGCTTCACAGGCGAATGGGTTGGTCAATGGCGCGTCAATTTGCTTAAACTGAGCGAGTTAACCATGCGATGCCCCAAATCTATCGCATAGGCTCAGGAGTTGGATTTGACCGTTACAGTCCACCAAGCAGAACAGCGCAGCTTTATAGACAGGCAGCCGCTTTTTTTACCGAGCCTCGTTTGGTGCTTGGCATTGACGGCAGCTTTGGTCGCTTTGATCTATAGAGGCTTCGATATAGTGGCGATGCTCCCGCTTTTTGTAGCGGGTCTTATCCCTGGGATATTGGGAATAGGGTTGGCGCGCATTGCAGATCGGGAATGGGTGCAAATTATCCTCATGCTTAGCTGGGCCACTCTGGCACTGCTGGCGTGTTTAACATTGGGTTTTGTGCCTATGGCGCTCTTATTTATTACAGTACCGGCTTTGGCCAGCCTTTTTGAACGTGAAAAAGTCTTAGAGGGTACGGTCATCGCCGCGCTAATCGCAGCGGTCATTTGGTTCACGGCGCGAGCAGGTTATCTGCCAGATGCACCCGCATGGGACGCAACAAAGATATATTGGGCGAAACTCTCGGCTCTGTCCGGACTCTTGGCTTTTGGATTGGCTTTATTGTTTGGGGCGGCATCTAAGCGTCGGCGGGACATTCAATCTTCCCGTACATTTTGGCGTGACGGTATAAAAGGCGGGCTGTTTGAATATAACGCAGCGGCCCAATTAGTCGGAACGAATGAACAAGGACATCAGCAATTTTTCGGTACCGTGCCCGTGGCTTTGGCAGATTTCTTGCCCAATGGCCATCCGGATAGAGTGGCTTTCGAAGCAATAATAGACGAAACACGAAAGACCAAGCAGCCTAAAACGATACGTATTTCACATGCGGGAAGCGACCAGACCATAAGTTATGATCTTCGTGTAACACCCTTGGCGTCAAAAGGATGGCTTCTTCATGCGCATGACCGCACAGATGAAGAAGCACAAATGGAGCTCTTGCGTGAAAAAGGTGCGATGGCCGAACAAGATAGCACGGGTAAAACGCTTTTCTTTGCCGGGGTTAGCCACGAGCTGCGTACTCCGCTTAATGCGATCATTGGGTTTTCAGATATGATGCGCTCGCGCCTCTTTGGTCCCTTACCGGGGAAATATGCTGAATATGCAGATCTTATCCATGAAAGCGGCCAGCATATGCTTGATCTGATTGGGGATGTGCTCGATCTCTCCAAAGTTGAAGCGGGGCGTTATGAGCTTAATTATGATACATTTGATGCCGCCGATGTTATTCGATCTTCTGTGAAGATGATCCGTCCTGCGGCCGATGCGGCGGAAGTTCAAATTGATGTTAATCTCGACTTGGATCAAGCGCTCCTTATCCAAGCGGATCGACGTGCGGTACGCCAGATCTTATTGAACCTCCTCTCAAATTCTGTGAAGTTCTCAGATAGAGGCGGCCAGATTGACGTTGATGCGCAGGCTATTGATGGGGACCTAGAGCTCTCCGTCACCGATAATGGCTCCGGGATGAGCGCCAAGGAGATTGCCCGTATTGGAGCCCCATATGCACAAGGCGAAGCCGCGCAATTATCTGACGAGCGTGGCTCAGGTCTCGGACTGTCTCTCGTGAGATCTTTGACAGAGCTTCATAAAGGTAAGATGGACATCCGTTCGACGGTTGGCGACGGTACGCGCGTCAAAATTATCTTGCCGCTTCAGGCTGATTAAGTTCGCGCCTTTCATTCCTCTCCCTGCACATCATCATCAACAAAGAAATAACCCACTACGCCCCGGACCGGGCATAGCGGGCTAGGTATCCGTCTCTCGGACCAGAGACAGGAATTTTGTAATGCAGCAGAGGGAAAGGTCCTTCCGTTATATTTTGAGTTTGAGAGAAATCCCCTTAATGACGGCCACCTAAACGAGATATCGGTTTGGCTAGACTCATGAGAAGTAAAACGAGGCCAAATGCCATAATGAGAATTAAGCCATAAGCAGAGACTGTCCGATCCCCCAGTTTAATGAGACCTTTACCAGGATTTTTATCGCTAATGGTCGCTTTGATACCTCTTCCAGCCGGCGCTACACGGTCTTGCAAACGATCTGTTTTTTGCGCCATCTCGTCAAAAACTTCTGCATTAGAGATAGCGCTTATTTTTGATTTCACCCATTGTTTTGTTGCAAACCACTTCGCTTTGGTGTCGTGTTCGAACTCGGCATAGGCCCCATTTGCGGTTTGCGTCTGAGATGTAAAATCAAACACACCACGTAAGCCAAAACTAGGCTGCGCAGCGGTGGAGACCTTCGCAGGCACAAGTGAGGGTTTTAATTTTGGCGTTACATTAACGACTTTGACTATTTTATCGGTTTGCGGTTGCACGCTCTGCGGCGCTGTGATCTTAGATTTTTGTGGTAAAAATTTGCCTTGATTTTCACGCATATCCGACACGACATCGATGGTTTCAGATTTGAAACTCGGCCATTTCACTTTTGGTAGGCTGACTTGCGGCATGTCAAATTCAGGCCAGTTAAATTCGGGCGTATCAAATTCAGGCCATGATAAGTCCAGATCACGGAGCGCATAGACACCAAGGTCAGGGAATTCAAAACGTCTTGAAGTTTGCGGCTTATTAATTGCGGCGTCAGATTGCGCGATTTGTGTCATGATAACAGATTCTGACGTCCAGCGCGCGACACCTCCGCTGAGTGCGTCCCAGTGGCTAGCTTGGATTAAATCGCGACTGGCTTTGACAAAATTTGATCCAGGGGTTGCTGAAATCACGCCCGTGAGATTGCCCTGGCTGTCACCATAAAGGGCTGCGATACCGCCGCGTCCAATTTTTTGCGAATCCGTGCGAGCGGCGGCATAGGACACGACTGTATCATCAATACCGGCAGAGCGTTCAAAGCTGGCTTGTAACAAATTATCCCCCGTGCTGCTTTGGCCGGATAGGGCCTCGCGCAAAGCTTTGGGTGCGCCTTGCAGATAGGATTTTGCAAGATTTGACGGACCAATTACGAGGGTATGTTTGTCCTGTGATAGGTCTGATTTCCGCGTATAATCAGCCGCTGCAAAACCTTTACCGGAAGATTTGGCGAGACGTCCTAAGACACGTAAAGCTGCCTGATAATCACGGGTTTGACGCGGCAAAACGACATAGCTCTCGGTTTCGGCGAATAAGCTGCCCGTCGTCGTGAAATTCGATAATTCAGTTGTTAGGGGCGGGGCCGTATTATCCAATATCAGACGCGAACCATCTCCAATTAGAAACTCCGTATCTAGGGGTTCAGGCGCAGAACAGCTAAATTTAGAATTTGATTGGATATCAGGTGTGAGTGTCAGGACATTGGACGTCTTGCGCATCTCGCCGGGTTGGATGCTAAACGCGACAGACTTGCGGGTCTTGTCCAGTTTTGCGGCACCCAACGTTTTCCCATTTAACGACACAGACAGACGAGAATTATCCGCGATGTTAGAGGCTTTGGAGAGGCGTAGGAGCAGTTCACCCCCTGTAGCGGTTGGATTGGAGATATTAAATTTATAATTTTGTGCGCCTGATGCCGGCCCAGAGGTCGGGACTGCTAAGTCCAAAAGATATGCTTTTCTCTTAACCGTCTTCATATCGCCTGTCAGAAAGGCTTGCAAATTTAATTCGCCAAGACTGGAAATGGAGCGTCGTGTATTTGGGAGTTGATGTGTTGCGAAAAGCTCCAGCATTTTTACAATTTCACCATCCGTATCCGCAGTGAAAATTAGGTTTGCCGGCCGTTTGCGGGGAACAAAAATGCGTGGACCTTTTGAATTTAAAATCATCGGGTCGCTGGTGAATTCAAATAAGCGATCCCGCTTTACCATGATGACATTGAAATCCGTATTCCGTGGACTCACGAAAAAATTTGGAACATCGGCTGTCCTTATGGAAATAGCTTGTGCGGCCAAAGCTTGCATATCGGTGCCGTGAGGACCGCGCGCAATTAAGCCCACCGTTTTCGGTGCTAAATATGGTGTCGCGAGCATTTGTTTGAAATCGGCAATACTCAAATTCCCGCCCTTGGCAGTTCCTTTCATGCGCAGAGTGGAGGCCGCAAGGTCGATTGACCAGGCACCGTCGGACGGCGTGACACAGTCTGAATTAACAGCGGCGGGGTAAGTGATACGGATCGTATTATGCCTAGCTCTGGACAGAGCGGCATCAAAGGGAATTCTCGCCTCAAATCCTTTACCATTAGAACGGACCGGAACGGGTTTACCGTTATTAAATTGCACCTGCAAAGGCGCATTGGGCGTCACACGCGTTAAGGGGTCAGCGGATAAGGTTAGAACAATCTCAGTTGTGCGCTCAGCGGGGGGCAAGTCAAAAACGAGTTCCATGCTGGGCTTACGCCAGTCTAATGTACGCGTTGTTTGCGTCGTAGGAAATTTAGTGACGTCGTTTAGAGAGGTAAAGTAACTCGTTTTGACGGCTTTAATATTAGAATCCAAATAACTCGCGGCAAAGCCTGTCTGCGGCAGGGCCGTTGTGCTAAGTAAAGCTATAATCGCCGCAACGCGGCCTGTGCGAGAGTGAAACATGGTCCGATGCCTCAAGGTTAAGATAAGGTTACAGACGCAAGTGAGATGCCAATTATGGCTTTAAAGCCGGATAATAATTTTATTTTTCGCCTAAAGAGTGAACGTTAAATGGCGCGATTGAAAACTGAAATTCGTGTCTCCGCCTTAATCCGGCGCGCCCAATCGGGTGGAGCTTTTGCGGCCGTTTTGCGACGCGGCGACGCAGATGCAGGCGCATTCTGGGTGACTGTACGCCAAGGCCCGCAGCTGTTCCTCTATATGGAACAAATGTCGATGGCAGGCGGGCGCGAATGGTATAAAGACGGACCCTTTGATGAACCGGAACTAACGCAGCGCATCAATAAAGCGGTCGACCGCGACCCTGATATTTGGATTGTCGAGATTGAAGACGCGGCAGGACGACATTTTCTCGATGGGGAAATGGCTAAGGGTGAGACGTCCGCTGAAGCTGCAGCCAAAGCCTTATTCCGAGGCCGATAAAAGCAGAAATTAATCCGGCGGTCAGCCCGTACCAAACACCGACAGCCCCAATTTCTGTGTGCAGGGCGGTGAAAAAGGCTATCGGAAAGCCAATCGTCCAATAGCTGATACCTGTGATAATCATCGGCCAGGTGACGTCCGCCAAACCCCGCAAAAGCTGGTTGCAGGCCACTTGTACGGCATCAAAGAACATAAACCCCGCAGCGAGGGGCAGGAAGATCACAACATATTCAAAGACGGGTTTTGTGTCCGCCGCATCCATATTAAAATAAAAAGAGGCCACCCAGCTCGGCGCAAGCGCGACGGGCAGGGCGAATATCCCAATTGCTAGCACAGACGCCAAGATTGTGGTGGTTGAAGCGCGCCGTTCTGCGGGATTATTCTCTGCGCCTCTGGCGAGACCAATGCGTACAGCTCCAGCCATAGACAGTCCGTAAGGCATCATGAAAGCGGCAGAGGCGACATTCAGCGCAATTTGAAATCCTGCCTGTTCTATCACACCAACAGCGCCTGCGATCAAAACGCCTGCGTTAAATAACATGCCTTCAAAGGTCACAGTGATCGAAATCGGCCAGCCAATCTTTAACAAGCTCATCATCCGGTTCCAATCTGGTTTCCAAATATTTGAAAACAGATCAAAGCTGCGCGCCAAACTGTCCCATTTAATATAAATCACAAAGGCGAAGAAACTATAGATGCAAGAAATAGAGGAGGCGATACCTGCGCCGAGAAGCCCCAGTTCGGGCGCGCCCAAATTCCCGAAGATCAAAACCCAATTCAGGGCGATATTGACCAGAGACGCACTCGCCACCAGCAGAAACGGGATCATAGTTTTCTCAATCGCCGCCAAGAAATTTCGAAATGTCATAACGGCCAATGTAAAAGGCAGGCCGGGCGCGAGGACAAGGACATAGGTTTGGGCGAGGCGGGCCACATCCGGGTCTTGACCCGCCAATATCATAATCGGTTCCGTCAGCAGCAAGAGTCCAAGGATGAGCGGGAACATCAAAAAACAAACCCAGACAGACATGCGCACGGTTCGGCGAATATCTCGTCGTTCATTTTTGTCCCGGCCCAAAGCCTGCGAGACGAGAGGGGTCACAGCGGCGATGGGGCCATTGGCTAACATCCATAGCAGGAAATAAAGCACGGACCCGATGGCGGCGGCCGCAATCTCGTTTGGCCCAATGCGGCCAATCATCAATGTGTCGGCAATATAGGGCGAAAACTGCACGAGTTGGGCTAGCGCCATGGGCACACCAATCGTCAAAAGCGCACGCATCTCCCCCGCCCAACTGTCGGGGAGTTTTGTTTTTTCCAATGTCGCGGTGTCAGACATGGACTGCCGCTAACGGCTTGCGTCAGAAGGCGCAAGTCTTGGATAGAAAAAGACTTTAGCGTTTGGCCATGATGGCATCTATGGCGGTCATTGTGGCTATGGCGTCTGCTCCACCCGTCAGCGGCTCCGCCACACCTGCGAGAACTTGCATGACGTGATCGAGTTGAAAGTCATAGGTCGAGCCTTTCCAGCTCTCTGGAGAATTGAGCAGCGTGATGAAGTCTCGCTCGCCATTGACTTCGACATAAATATCAAACCCCAATTGCGGGTCCCAGCGATAGGGATGGACAAAACCTGAGAGCTTGGCCACGCCTTTGCTACCGATGATCTGCAAGGAATTATCATAAATCGCGTCACGCCCCATATTGCAGTCAAGCGAAGCCTGCGCTGTCCCCAAACTCATTTCGGCCCAGCTTGAAACGGCCACACCATTTTCTGCGCGGGTGTGGATAGCCTCTATGATCTCAGGTTCTTCTCCGGTCAGGGTTCGCATGGCGTGGAGCGGGTAACAGCCCAAATCCATCAAGGCCCCGCCTCCGAGCTCCGGCAAATAGCGCAGCTCGCCCTCACGATTGGGAATATGCACATCGAAGACGCCCGATATCTCTTCAATCTCGCCAATCCGACCGGATTTAATGATCTCCTCAAATTTCAGAAAGGACGGGTGAAAGCGGTAGTGAAACCCTTCGATCAAATCTGTGCCTGCCGTTTTGGCCGCATCGACCATTGCGCGCGCCTCTTTCGCATTCATCGC
Organism: uncultured Algimonas sp.; assembly: GCA_964490745.1. Lineage (GTDB taxonomy): Bacteria > Pseudomonadota > Alphaproteobacteria > Caulobacterales > Maricaulaceae > Litorimonas. The sequence goes on along the minus strand of CAZBDT010000081.1, from coordinate 3,473 downwards.
GAAAGGTTTTTCGCAGAGAACGGCTTTGCCATGTTTTGCAGCGAGAATACTGAGCTTAGCATGCAAGCTAGGCGGGAGAGCGTTATAGACGAGATCAATATCATCGCGCTGGACGAGGGCCTCATAAGAGGTCTCAAAATGCGGAATGTTGTGGTCTTCCGCATAGGCCTGCGCTCTTTCCTTCGAGCGGCTGGCTACCGCCTGTATGACGCAATCCGATCTGGATTTTGTGGGATTGATGACGGCTTTGGGTGCGATCTTTGAGGCACCAAGAAGTCCAATTCTGATCATGGCAAAATCCTGTTACGGGGGGTGATGGGTGTGTTGCCGGGAAAATCATCACAGGCGATACTGCGGAAACGTGAGCTGTTTGATGGATCACTAAATGTCGTCATGCAATTTGCAAAATCCTGCGTCTCTATCCTTCCCACTTTTTCCAAATAGGTACATTGCGCGACAATCCCGATGAAATAGCTGGCCTCAAACACGCCGCGTGGGGGCGTGACATTGTCCTCTGTGTCCAAAATATGCATCCAGAAAATCCCGGGTCGATCAGACAGCGTGTGACTGATTTCATGGACCATCGTATTCATGGCGCAGGATTTTTCCACGACATCGCCTTGGACGTAGCGCGCGAAATGCAGGCGACCCAATTCGATTTCACCCGTCGGTGTGCCGATGACATTGGCAGGATAAGGACCCGCCCCTGCATTGCGCAGAGCGACAAACCCGAAACCCTGACGCGTGTCTGAGCGCGTGGCCGTCTCGCCATTTAGTACCACATATGTTTTCGGCCACCATAGTGCAGAGAGATAAGGGTCTTCGGTTTTCAGACGGCTCAGTATGAGCGATGCCGGAATGATATCTTGGGATTTAGAGACATAGACATTTGGATATATCTCTGAAGCCCGCAAAAAATTCATCTCAAATTCCGATGATTTGAAGAGAGTGACGGCCTCTGCAATCCAGCTTTCTAACGCAGCTTTATCTTCAGGCCTGACATCTCCAACAACGATGTTCGGGTTGATCCCCGTCTCCGCTTTAACAGATTTAATTTCCGCTTCATCCGCGGGGCGCGAGCAGGCCGACAGCCAAAACGCGATGACGACTAATAAAAGTCGCAATGCGCTCATTCTTGATGATCACCCGCATAAGTCAACGCCAAAAAGACATCTTCCAAATCGGCTTCTTCCGTGCGCAAATCCGCAATAGAGACGCCGCAGTCTTTGACGCGGTTGAGCATGCCCGTCACAGAATCTGTGCTGCTGCGATATTCAATGACAATCTGTCCATCGGGCGCGAGTTTCGCATTTAGATCAGACAAGTCGTTCGGCAAAGCGGAGAGCGGCTCGACTGGGGAGATGCGCAACACCTTTTTATCCAAACGCGAGAGCAGGGTGGATTTCGGTTCATTGGCGACAATGTGCCCCTGATGGATAATGGCAATGCGGTCACACAGCGCTTCGGCTTCTTCGAGGTAATGCGTGGTGAGGATCACTGTCGTCCCTGCCGCGTGTAGCTTCTCGACATAGGCCCAGAGCTGGCGGCGCAGCTCAATATCCACACCCGCCGTCGGTTCATCCAGTATCAGAACGGGCGGATTATGGACGAGGGCTTTCGCAATCAGCAAACGCCGTTTCATCCCGCCGGAAAGCTGCCGCACATAGGCGTCGCGTTTATCTGCCAGACCGAGTGCTTCGAGGATTTCCATACTGCGGCGCTCAGATTTTGGAACGCCGTAATATCCGGCTTGTAATTCCAAAGCTTGGAAGGGCGTGAAGAAAACATCCATGGCAATTTCTTGCGGAACAATCCCGATAGAGGCGCGGGCAGAGCGCGTCTGGCTCGTAATATCATATCCGCAAATACTTGCACTGCCTTCGGACTTATTCACCAGTCCTGCCAGAATATTGATCATGGTGGATTTACCCGCCCCGTTCGGCCCCAACAGGCCAAAGATAGACCCACGTGGGATGGTCAGGTCCACGCCGTGCAGTGCGGTTTTAGCAGGCGCTTTTTTTGACGCTGCATAGGTCTTTTTCAGGCCTTTAATTTCGATTGCAGGGGCCATGGGATCGGGTGTAGATGTTGTGCTCATATTGACCCGACCTTTAGACGTGGCTTAAAGGCCAATTCAATAGTTAATGCATGGCGAAACCGCCCAAAGGATAATCCGCATGGAAAATGGACAAGCAACATTGCATCAAGACGATGACGTGGTGATCGTCTCCTCGACACGTGTGATGTGTGAAGGCTCCGGCGGGGCGCTGGGTCATCCGCGTACCTATTTGGATATGGGCTCTGACACCTCTGTGAGATGTAAATATTGTGACCGGCTCTTTAGACTGGATCCGAATGCGGCACCGGGCGGTCATCACTAAGGATTGTTTAGCCTTTCTGAACCCGAGATAAATAGGGTGCAGGGCAGCTTTGCGAAAAACTGGCTTCATCTTTTTAAAAGGTGCGTTCATCCCTATATCGAGGGTGAGTAGGCATCCCCCGCCTGCAAAATAGAGTGATAAAGAGAGATTCTTATGTTGTTGACCATGATGAAGGGCAAAATTCACCGGGCCACTGTGACTCAGGCGGATTTGCACTATGAAGGTTCGATCTCGATTGATCAGGATCTCTTGGACCGCTCGGGCATTCTCCCGAATGAGCAGGTTGATATTCTCAACATTACCAATGGTGAGCGATTTACGACATATGCCATCTCTGCGCCTCGGGGCTCAAAGACGTTCGGCCTGAACGGAGCGGCTGCGCGCCGCGTCCAATTAGGCGATAAAATTATCATCATCACCTATTGCCAAATGGAAGCGGAAAAAGCCCGTAACTATGCGCCCAATGTGGTCTTGCTGGATGCGAATAATGAAGTGGTGACGCCGAAGGTCCATTAGGGGGTCACATTTCCTGTAAACAACGACCTTGTGATGACGAGGAGAGAGACTTCTCCTTCGACCAACGTCACTGTCATTCCGGGCTAGGCCCTTAGCCGCAGACCCGGAAGGTCGACAGGAAACCAGCTAACTTTTCGGTCTGCTTACGGTCTATCTTCCGGGTTCGCTACGCGCCCCGGAATGACAATTAGAGCAATTTGCGTTTAATTTAGATCACAGAAAGCCTCATAAAATGGGCAAATAAGGCCCAATTTATGAGGCCGAATTAACGCAAAATGCTCAAATATAGAAATTGGAATCTATATCCCGATTTTATGATTGGGAATTGTTCGCGATTTCAATGCTCTAAAAGAAAAACAAAGAGAATAATCCTCACTTTCGAAAGCTGTGTTATTTTGATTAAGTTCTTTCAAACACGGGACTAGGTAGGACGTCATCTACCCGTTTGAGAGACGGTGGGTCTGAGCATCTCGGGTGACATCGAGACTGTGCCGGGACTTTAGGAGTGAGAGCCGACGCCTGGGTCCAACGCTGGCCCAACTGGTGGGACAGACGGGCCGCTTCTTCAAAAACCAT
>CAZBDT010000080.1:0-10930 GCA_964490745.1 uncultured Algimonas sp. | reverse complement strand
CCCCGGCCCAGGCCCAGCTTGATACCGCACTCAGTGTGGCAAAGTCTTCGACGGCAGCAGCGTCTGCGGCGCAGCGTCAGGTCGAGCAACTGGATGATCAGGCTGATAATGCTGTCCGTGAATATCGTGCGGTTTTGCAGCAAAAGGATAATATCGAATTATTCGTTGCGCAGCAGGATATTTTCCGTGCGTCTCAAGAAAGCGAGATTGCCTCTCTTCGCCGCCAGCTTGGCACGGTTGAGCAAATCAAGCAGGGCATGAGCCCGATGATGTTAAAAATGGCTGCGGCGCTTGAAGATAGTATTCGCGCTGATTTGCCTTTTAATATCAATGAGCGCTTGGCGCGAATCGATAGTGTGAAAGCGATCCTCGGAAATCCAAATATTTCGCCTGCCGAGCAATATCGTCGTGTTTTGAATGCGTATAAAATCGAAGTCACCTACGGGATGGGTATTGACTCATATGAAGGTGCGCATCCGACAAAAGCGGGTAACGTCGTGAATTTCATTCGCTTTGGTCGGACGTCTCTCGTCTATGTCTCCAAGGATGAAAGCGAAATCGCAATTTATAACTTAGGCAATAAGAGCTGGGATATTTTGGAGGGGGCAGATGCTATTCAACTCCGTCAAGCCATCCGGATTGCCAAAGGCGAAGCTGCACCAGGGTTGGTTTTTGCACCAGTTCTTGGCGGCAAGTAGAATAGAGGTCTTAATAACATGAGCGTCAAAATGAAATTTATCTCAAAAGCGACGGCGGCCGTGTTCGGCTCTGCCCTTTTGTTGTCAGCCGGTTCGGCGACAGCGCAAATCAGCTCGGTCGATGCCCTTCTGAATGATATTCGTCAGAATGCGGCAAAGGTTGAACAAGAAAATCGCGCCCGCGTGCAGGAATTCCGCCAGCGCGCTAATCAGCAGGGGGCGTTATTGAGCCAAGCACAGCAGGAATTGCGTCAGCTTGAGTCTCGGGCCGCAAGTGTTGAGCGGTCATTTGCGTCAAACCGAGCGCAAATTGATCGTCTTGAGGTGGAATTGCGGGCAGCGCAGGGTGACTTCGGTGAAGTCTTCGGCCTCGCGCGCTCAAAAGCAGGCGAGTTTAAAGCACTTCTGGATAGTTCATTGATCACTGCGCAATATCCGACACGGACGAATGTTTTGGGTCGTATTGCTGAATCAAAAGCGTTGCCATCTGCTGAAGATCTCGACAGCATCTGGCAGTCTATGCTTCAAGAAATCAAAGCGCAGCGTCAGGTCGCGGAATTTACAGCGCCTGTTGCCAATATTGATGACGGTGCCGAGCAAGCTGTGACGCGCGTTGGGCCGTTTTCCGTCTTTACATCTGACACAGCTCAGTTCCTAGATTACAGAACGGCAGATGCAGAAGCGGGTGCAAATGCGCCGCTGCTGACGAAATTGCCAAGCCAACCTGGCGGTCAGATTTCATCTGCTGCGCAAAAGGTTGCCTCTGCAGCTGAGGGTGAGCTGGTATATGCGCCACTTGATCCGACACGCGGTGAGTTATTGAAGTCTTTCGAGCGTGTGCCATCCTTTAAGGAGCGTCACTGGGTTCAAGGCGGCAATATTGGTAAATTTATCATCATCATGGCGTTTTTAGGTGTCATCTTTGGTGTCCTGAACATCATTCGTCTGTTCTTCGCGAAAATGGCGATTAATGGTCAAAAGCGTAAGGCGCAGCCATCGAAGTCTAATGCACTTGGTCGCGTTATGATGGCTTATGAAGGTGCTCAGAACAAAGATGCTGACACTGTTGAGTTGAAACTTGACGAAGCGATCTTGCGTGAGTCGCCGAAATTCGAATTTGGTTTGAATATCCTGAAACTACTGGCGGGTGTTGCGCCGCTCCTTGGCCTATTGGGTACAGTTACGGGTATGATCCAGACCTTCCAAGCTATGATGATCTACGGAACAGGTGATCCTCAGTTGATGGCCGGTGGTATTTCCGTCGCGCTTGTGACCACAATGTTGGGTCTCTATGCAGCTATCCCGCTTCTCGTCCTACACAGCTTCTGTGCTTCTATCGCCCGTAACATTCAGGGCACATTGGAAGAGCAGTCTGCCGGCATCGTTGCCCGTCACGTGGAAACGCGAGGCCTGGGCACCGGTTCAGGTATCGCTTAGGCATAACTGAACGCAAGACGACGAAAGGCCGACGCCATGGAAAATGTCTTCAACGGTCTCCAGGAGTTTCTGGGGACCGGCGGTAACATCCTCTTTTACATTATGATTTTAACGTTCTTTATGTGGACGTTTATCTTGGAACGCTTCGCATACTACCTTTTTGCGCATAAGCCGCTTAAAGCTCGGCTTCGGTCAGAGTGGGATGCGCGGACGGATAAAACGTCTTGGAGAGCCGCCGCCATCAAAGATGAATTGGTGAGCCAAGTTAAAGAACGTACGGGTTCTAATGTTGGTATTATCAAAACACTCGTAGCCCTTGCGCCGCTTATGGGTCTGCTCGGAACTGTAACAGGTATGATCGAAGTTTTCGACGTCATGGCTCTGTCAGGCTCTTCAAATGCGCGCCTTATGGCAGGCGGGGTCTTCAAAGCGACTATCCCGACTATGGCGGGAATGATGGCAGCGCTATCCGGTCTTATCTTTGCGACAATTTTGCCGCGGATGAGTGCTCGGGAAACCGCTCGCTTTGCTAATGATCTTGATGAACGCGCAAACCGCATTGCCGCCTAAACGGCTCTTGCAAACAGAGCTTTTGGGAAAGGAAACATTATGAGACGCAGTAGACGCACACAAGGAGGGGATGAGGGCGAAGTCGACATGACACCCATGTTGGATATCGTTTTTATCATGCTCATCTTCTTTATCGTGACCGCTACATTTTTGGATGAAACCGGTGTCGATTTAACTCAGCCTCCGCCTCCTCCGGATGATATAAATACGCCTCCACCAAATAACCCTGCAATTACGGTTTATGTTGATGCACGTAATGCTTGTGCTGTTGACGGTCGGTCAACTGGATGTGACAATGTTCTTTTAGATGTAGAACGTCTTTTGGCAGAAAAGCCAAATGCTGCTGTTATCCTAAGAATGGACGAGCAGGCCGCGCATAAAAATTTGATTATGCTAAAGGACGGTTTAGATCAGAAGGGCTTGGCTTCGAAAATCGAAATCGTACGTAATAACGGATAATCACCATTTCTTGCATTTGTTCATAATGCGAGAAAAACCTGTCGAACGCCTGGCTTTGGGCATTTTATCGGCAAAATGTAATAATATCGCACTGTCTCTTGACTTTGGCGTAAATTTGTAATAAGGTAACAAAATGGCAAGACGCGGTCGTACAGTCATCCCTGAAGAGGATACCGAGCTAAACATGACGCCTATGTTGGACGTCGTATTTATTCTTTTGATCTTTTTCATCGTTACCTCTGTTTTCGTTAAAACGCCGGGTATCGACCCCTCTCAACCTGAAGCTTTCACGGATGGTGAAGTCAAACCAACTATTCTCGTCGCGGTAAACGCGCAAAATGAGATCTGGATTGATAAGCGCCCCTACGATGTCGGTGAAATTCGACCGATTATCCAATCTATTTTGGCTGAAAGCCCGAAGGCTGAGGCGATCATTAAGGCGGATCGGGACGCCGAAGTGGGTGTGGTTATGTCTGTGCAGGATTTGATGCAAGAACTGCAAATCAATACGCGCGTTGGTACTGAGTAAAAGGAGACAGCTATGATTAATGCTATTAGATGGATCGTCTTTACGCCACTGGCCGCTATTTTTACGGTCTTGTTGTTTTTGGGAATGCGCGCCCTCATCTCTGATGAATTTGAGCCGCAAGATAAAGCTGAAACAGCGAGTTTTGAAATTAATCCGAAGGTTGAAGACATTAAAGTCATCGAGCGTGAGACGAAGATCGACAAGGTCAAAAAAGTCATTACGCCTCCGCCGCCTCCACAAATCGAACGTGCGAAAGCGGATAAGCCAACGGAGAAGATTGCCTCAGTTGAGGGGGCTATCCCTGAATTTGACGCGCCTGAGATCGACGCGTCGAACTTCAAGATCACAGTTTCCGACCGCGATGCACAGCCTTTGGTGCGTATCCCGCCGATTTTTCCACCGCGTTTTTTACAAGGTGACAATTCAGGTTATTGTAAAGTACGTTTTGACGTGAGCCCCGAAGGTCAGCCATTCAACGTTCAGACAACAGTTTGCACGTCTCGCCAGCTTGAGAATGCAACGAAGAAGTCTGTTCAGAAATGGAAGTATAATCCAAAAATTGTTGATGGTCGCCCAACAGCGCGGAGTGGCGTTGAGTCAACGATCCGCTTTGATTTGCAAGACGAACGCGGTCGTAAGCTTCCATTGCCTTCAGGTTATTAAAACTAAGCTAAAGGGTCGCGGCTTGCTGCGACCATTAATCCCATCATCTTTCCATCACTCATATGTGAGTGGAAAGTCGGCAAATGATCAGGTCTCTTACCCATCTAGACCCGATTTAACACTACCACGGTCTGAAGTTATCCAACTGTGGTCGTCAACAGTAAGGATGAAATGATCATGACCTACCAAAGTTTGACACATAAATTTCGTATCAGCGCGGCTTCTATGATGGGCGCCAGCTTATTGGCCGTTGCAAGTGTTGCTCTTTCAGGCGTCGCATATCAAGGTGCAGCCATTGCGCAGGATACCCCTGCTGATGAAGGTCGTCAGTTTGACGCAAAATCAGGTGAAGCCGTAAACAACGCTCAAACCATGGCGAATAACGGCGACAATGCAGGTGCTGTGAACGCATTGGTGGCCGCTCTTAATTTACCGGATCTCAATCCATATGAAAAATCCACCATGTATCAAATGCTGGGTCAATATAGCTATCAGCTTGACCGTCCCGTTGATGCACAGCGTTATTTTGAAAGCGCGATTAGTTCAGGCGGATTATTGCCAAAAGAAGTCGGTAATATCAGAGTTGTGATTGCGCAGCTCATGATCGGTAACGGGCAGTATCGTGACGGTGCGACGCGCCTTGAGAACTACCTCAATTCCGGTGGCCAGCAAAAGCCACAATATATTGATCTTCTCGTTAATGCTTGGGTTCAAGCTGAAGACTATAATCGTGCGCTGCCATGGGCAGAGAAATGGTTTAATGCTGCTCGCCCAAAAGAGCGTAAGCATTTCGACCTGCTAAACTTCCTGTATAATAATTTGGGAATGCAGGGGCGTCAGGCTGATATTGTCAAGCAGATGATTGGACGTTGGCCAGAAGATAAAAATCTATGGGATGCCTGGGCATCTATGCTCGCAAATGGCGGTCGTGAAGCGGAAGCTTTTGAGGTCACAAAGATGCTTTATCTGGGCGGAGCTCTGAATGATGAAGCAGATCTTCTTAAGGTCGTTCAATATTATTCATTCTATGACATGCCTTATCAAGCCGCTGAAATTCTTGAGCGTGAGATCAATGCAAACCGTATTTCTCGCACGCCAACGACTCTCAAACAGCTTTCCGGTTTGTTCCGTCAGGCCCGAGAATATAAGCGGGCGATTCCAATTTTGGAAGCTGCGGCTCAGCAATCCGGAGAAGCCAAACTCTATGCTGATCTAGGTGAAGCCCTTTATAATGAAGGTTCATGTGCCAAATCGGAAACAGCCTTTAAGGAAGCCATTAACCGTGGTTATGATGCGGGTAAGTCTTGGATGCTGATCGCAAACTGTCGCTATGATCAAACAGCTCAATTGGATCGTTTGAATTGTGAGATGACTGACGCCCAAATGGCGGAAGCTCCAATTACAAAGGCACGTGAATCCGCTATTGAGGCTTTCAATAATGTTCCAAATGGTTCCCGTGTTCGCAGCGATGCGCGGAAATGGGTACAATTTATCAATGCTGAAAAACAAGCTGTCGATGCGCGTTGCGTCTTTGAACGAAATGTTGAGCGCGAGCTTTGCTATCAGAAGATCAAGCAAGCCTATGACGCTGAGATCTTTACGAATGGCTTTAAACTAGACGATCAAAATTGTTTGAAGTTTAAAGCCGATTACGATGCAGAATTCCGCGTTGTGACAACCGAAGAATAGCATAATTCACATATCTTTTTGAAAACCCGGCTTCTGAGCCGGGTTTTTTTATGCCCTCGATTTGAACAACAGAAGGGCAAGGGGGATTGAAGATCAGATGTCCAAACTTCTGATCACGCAAATAAAAGACGATTTTAGATTTCTCTTGCCATTATGATGTTATCATGTAACTATAGTTATATCATAACAAAAGAGAGGATGCAGACATGGCTATATTTCATCAAAACTCAGATGCAGATCAGGGCCCCACTCAGAGTATAAAGGCCCATAAAAACCGCGCCACTGTACAGGGAGTAAAGAAAGTCTCTCGCTACGCGGCCGTGCTTCCGGTTGCAGCTGTTGCGACCGTCGGTCTAACGCTTTCAATGGCTCATCTGATTGCGACGGAATTCACACCGCAAGACAAGGTCGAGGTCGCGCGTTTCGAAATAAATCCGCTTGTTATCGAAATTGATGACTTCGTAAAAACGGAAGTAAAACCAATACGCGAAGTCGAAGTGCCACCCCCGCCGCCAACAACAGGTGTTATCAAAACCGCCGAAGTGAAGCTTCCCAAAATTGATGTGATTGGAAAGAAAAATGAGTTCAAAAGGACGGATATCATTTTCGACAACCCAATAAATATCCATGTCGATAAAGAAGACCCGACTCCGCTTGTGCGCATACTGCCAGTCTTCCCAAATCGGTTTTTGCAAGGAAACGTCTCTGGATATTGCAAAATCCGTTTTGATATCAGTCCGGAGGGGCAACCCATGAATATTCAAACGACGCTTTGTACAAATTCCCAACTTAAATCCGCAGCTGTGAAGTCGGTTCAAAAGTGGAAATATTCCCCGCGTATTCAAAATGGTCGTCCCGTCTCTCGCTCTGGTCTGGAAACCACCATTCGGTTTGACCTGCGGGATGAGCGTGGAAACGTCCTGCCGCTGCCAAGTGGATTTTAAGGCTGTGACTAACCGTATCAAACAAAGTGCGATGACTGTTTTAGGTGCGGTGATCTTGGCAATGTCTGCGGGTCAGAGCTTCGCTGAAGATAAATCTCGTTCGGTCTCTCCCGCCGTGGCAGAGATCGTGGATCAGATAACGACCTTGTCTGAGCAAGATAATTTCGCCGGGGCCATCGAAAGATTAGACGCGCTCATAAAAACGCCTGATCTTTCTGTATTTGAGCGTGGCATCATTTATCAAATGATCGGCCAATATTCGTATGAGCTCGACCAGATAGATGTCTCGATAAAGGCATTTGAAAATGCGCTGACATCCGGCGGTCTATCACCGGAAGAGCAAGACAATATAGATATTGTCATTGCGCAGCTTATGATCGGAAGTAACCAATTTCGACGCGGGGCTGAACGTTTAGAAGCCGGGCTTGCCGAAATTGAGACGATCAAACCGCAATATATCGATTTACTCGTCAATGCGTGGGTTCAGACAGAAGATTATGCTCGCGCATTGCCATGGGCTGAAAAATGGTTTGCTGAGGCGGCCCCCAAAACTCGCAGACATTATGATCTGATGAATTTCTTATATCTGCAACTTGGCAAGTCGGACGCTCAGTTAGAGGTCATAAAATCCATGGTCGAGCGGTGGCCCGAGGATAAAACCCTTTGGGATAGCTGGGCATCAATATTGGCCAAGTCAGGACAAGAAAAAGAGGCCTTTGAGGTTTTCAAAATGACGTATCAAGCTGGGCTGATTGAGACCGAGACTGATATTCTAAAGCTCGTTCAATATCATGATTTTTACGACCTGCCTTTTCAGGGCGCGGAAATCTTAGAGCGAGAAATTGAAGCGGGGGTAGTCACTGCGTCGCCAGAAAACCTTCAAAAGATAGACGCCTTATTCCGTCGTGCGCGTATGCCGGAACGGGGGCTTCCCTATTTGGAACGAGCAGCGGAAGTAAGTTCGGACCCGGACATTAAAACTGATGTCGCGAACAGACTTTTTCAAGAGGGGCAGTGCGAGCGTGCTGGCAAGCTCTTATCCGAGATGAAATCAAATAAATCTAAGACCGATAAAATTATGATGCGGCTTGGGATGTGTTACGTCGATAAGACCCAAAAACTGGACCGCATAAGCTGTAATCTGTCTCCGGCAGAGATCACTGCAGCGCCGATTACGCAGGCCCGCGACGGCGCTATGGCAGCATTTACAAAAGTTCCGCAAAGCTCCGCGTATTTTAAAGAGGCTAAAAAATGGTTAGACTTTTTGAAGGCGTAGCAAGCTGCGGTTGACTTGCGGTGCAGTGATCAAGGACATAATATCGAAAGAGAATTTTGTTATGTTAAAATCAAATTGGCATATGACGCACAGATATATACGGACGAGTTTAAATTAGACGATCAGTCCTGTGAAAAATATGTGGCTGATTATTACAGAGAATTTAGGCGACAATGAGCCTATCCCAATCCCACGCAATCCAGCGCGAAGGCATATTCCAGTGCGGTTTCTTTTAAACTGTCATAGCGACCGCTTTGGCCTTGATGGCCTGCATCCATATTGATCTTGAGCAGAATGGGCGCGTCACCTGTTTGATGTTCGCGTAATTTGGCTGCCCATTTTGCCGGCTCCCAATAGGTCACGCGCGGGTCGGTTAGTCCGCCTGTGATCAGGGCAGGCGGGTAATCTCGTGCCGTCACATTATCATAGGGCGAATAGCCGCGCAGGCGGTGAAAGGCGTCCTCATCCGTGATGGGATTGCCCCATTCCGGCCATTCCGGCGGGGTCAGCGGCAGCTCTGTATCGCTCATCGTATTGAGAACATCCACAAATGGCACAGCCGCGATAACCCCTGCAAAGAGTTCCGGGTCTTGGTTGAGCGCCGCCCCGACGAGCAATCCACCGGCAGAGCCACCATGGGCGACAATGCGCCCTTCCGAAGTCCAGCCCAGCTTGGCCAGCGCGCGGCTGCAATCGACAAAATCATTAAATGTGTTGGTTTTCTTTTCCAGCTTACCGTCCAAATACCATTGATAGCCTTTGGACATCCCGCCGCGAATATGGGCGATCGCATAGACCATGCCGCGATCCACGAGCGAGAGAATATTTGTCCGAAAAGCCGCCGGAATTGTAATGCCGTAAGAGCCATAGCCATAAAGCAAGAGCGGATTTGATCCGTCGATTTGAACGTCTTTCCGCGCGAGCAGTGTGACGGGAATACTTTCCCCGTCGCGCGCCTCAATTGAAATCCGATCAACGCGGTAATCCTCCGGCGTGTGGCCGCTGGGGACGACTTGTTCCCGCACGCTGACCCGTTTGCGGGTTTTCATATCATAGCGATAAACGGTCCCGGGGCGGGAGGGTGATGCGTAGCTGAAATAGAGAATATCCGTGTCATATTCATATCCTGATTTAATGCCGAGGCCATAGGCCGCTTCGGGCATATCAATGGCGTGTTCCTCGCCATTTTCCATGTTCCGAATGACGAGACGGGGCAGCGCGTCTTCACGCTCCAATCGCACGAGCCAATTCGAAAAACTCTCCATGCCGAGGATAAGGCGGCCGGATTGGTGCGGGATAAAGGGTGTCCACTCTGAAGGCGATTGCCCGCTTGTGCCTGTCATGATCTGGAAATCCACGGCATCGCCGGCATTGGTCAAAATATAAGTGACTCCGCCTTGGTCATGTAGGCTATATTCAATCCCGGCCTGTCGCGGAGAGAAACAGACGGGCGGCGTTTGCGGAACAGAAGACGGAATGCGGTGGATTTCGCTCGTCGTGTGATTATGGGCGCTAATCTCGATAAAGGCGTCATCATCTGATCCGCTAACGCTCACAAAAAAACCGGGATCTTGTTCTTCATAGGCCGTGTGGATTTTGCCTTGTGGGTCAAACACATCCCGAAAGCGCACGGCGTATGGGCGTTGATTTTCATCCCGCTCCACCCAGAACAACGTCCGGTTATCCTGCGCCCAGACCAGCGCGCCCGCAGAGCGGTCAATACCCGTTGGTGAGACCTCCCCCGTTTCCAGATCGCGTAGGAAGACCGCGTAATTCTCACTGCCCTTATCATCCACGGAATAGGCGAGCCATTTATGGTCCGGACTATGTGACACATCACCGAGGTCGAAGAATTTCGTGCCTTTGGCTTCGGCGTCACAATCCAAGATGATCTCATCATTTGCCTCCGCCGCTTTGACTTCATGCCGGGCATAGACACCGTGCTGATCGCCTTCGCGGTAAAAATGAAAATAGGCATAGGGACCGTCCGGCATGGGAACGCCGCGTGCTGTGGGTTCCAGGCGGCCTTTCATCTCCGCAAAAATCGCGTCTTTTAGCTCTTTGACAGGCTCCAGAGCGGCTTTCGTATAGGTGTTCTCTGTTTCCAGATGCGCCCGAATATCTGCATTTAGGACGGATGGATCGCGCATCACGTCTTGCCAATTCTCGTCCTTCATCCACGCATAATTATCCGTCCATTCCGTGTCGAACCGGCTTTGTGTGTGCGGATGTTTCTCCGCCTGTGGCGCGGACTGAAGGGGACGAATTTTCATCTGTTTTTTCCTCATGGAGCCCCGACATAGGAAGCTTATGTCGGAAAGTGTAGGGGGCGGGTGCAGGTCACTTCCCATTAACTCTCTTTGTTTAAGGTCTATGTAAATCTTGTTTGCGCAAAAGTAATATACAAAGTGAGTCACATGGCCGGATTAGCCATTCAACAAAAAAGCGATCAGCCGGAACAGGCGCCTTTGGTGCTGGACCCCGTTGATATTGACATTGATGATAAAGCTGTCCGTCGTCAGCTTGCCAAACGTCTGGCCGATGTGATTTGTATCCCGGCCAGCCAACTTACGCCGCAAGAACGCCATATGGCGGGTGATGTTTTGGTGGAATTGCTGCGATCTGCCGATAAAGATATTCGTGAATCCGTCGCCAAACGAATGGT
>CAZBDT010000079.1:0-11054 GCA_964490745.1 uncultured Algimonas sp. | reverse complement strand
GCCATCATCACTTATTTTCGCCCTAAAGCGGATCTTAATCTCGTCCAGATTGCCTGCCAATGTAAATCGTCCACACATGCTCTCGCTATAAAGAGCCAGCCTCGCTAAGGGAACGCTTATGACGATAAAACGAACAGATTGTGTAGGCGTTGTCTGCATTCGCGGTGACGAGGTCCTGCTGATCCAACGCGGCACAGCTCCGCGAAAAGACGAATGGTCCATTCCCGGAGGACGCATAGAATCCGGTGAAACCGAAGCCCAAGCCGCCCTGCGCGAACTCGCGGAAGAAACCTCGGTCAACGCTGACCTCCTGACCAAAATCACCGCTCTGAACGCTGATTTTGAAGGCTTTCATTACCGCTTACATGATTATCTCGCGCGCTGGACATCCGGTGAGCCGGAGGCCGGAGATGACGCGGATAAAGCACAATTCATACCCCTTGAGCAGATAGACGCGCTGGGCATGTGGCCGGAAACGACCCGCATCATCAAAGAAGGCTATGCAAAAATGGCTTTGTTTTCGGCGAATGAGACGTAAACTAGGTCTATGACCTTCCGCTGGGCCACATTAATGCTTCCGCTGCTACTCCTCGCAGCGCCTGCTTTTGCGCAAGATGCTGAGGCCGAGAAACCGCTGACAGAGCGCGAAAAACGCGCCCTCGCCGCTGAAGCGCGGGAAGCTGCTGAAATCCGTATCGAGCAAGATATGGTCACCATGACCAGCCTTGTCGAAGCGCTGTCAAAAAATCTCGGACAGATACATTATCTCCGTACACTTTGTTTTGGCCCGAATGATCAGAAATGGCGCGATTATGGTCAGCGTATGATGGATGTTGAGTCGGAAGGCGATGAAGAGCGCCTCAAACAACTCGTCCGTGCGTTTAACGCCGGATATTACCAAGAAAAAGAACGCCACAGCAGCTGTTCCCAACAAGTTTCAGTCGATGTCGCCGCGCTGGCTGAGAATGGACGGCATATTTCGTCTATGCTGGGCGATCCCTATCGGGAGAGGTGAGCATGGCTTTCCCTGTCATTCTTCCACTCGCCCTGGGCGCACTTGTCCTCGCAGGATGCGCAAAAGTCGCGGGTGATGTGCGCAAAGCCCGCCCCCTCGCCTCACTCGAAGGCAGCGAATGGGGCCCGGAAAACATGCCCGCCAAAGAACAATTCGTCGCGTTTAAATCAGGCGGAGAGATCAGCGGCCATGGCGGGTGTAATCAGTTTTTCGGCCAATATAGCCAAGAGGGCCAAACCCTCACCATTGGCGCCTTGGCCAGTACGAAGAAATTCTGCGCAGATGTCATGCAGGCGGAAAATCGCTTTCTGCAAACCCTCCAAGACACGCGCAAGATCGAAGCCACCCATGTGACCTTGCGCCTTTATGATGCGAACGGTCAGCAATTAATGCAATTGCGCCGGCGAGACTGGGATTAATACATCCGGGACTAGACCCCCTGCCGACATTTCGCTAACCCGCCCCCATGACCGAAGCCCTTACGATCCGCCGCCCTGATGACTGGCACGTTCACTTACGCGACGGGGCCATGTTGGCCGATGTCGTCAATCACACGGCCCGTCAATTTGCACGCGCCATTGTTATGCCCAATCTCAAACCGCCCGTCACAACGGCGGCGGCGGCCAGTGCCTATCGCGACAGAATTCTGGCGGCGGTCGACCCGTCCCTGAACTTCACACCGCTCATGACGGCCTATCTGACGGATAATATTGATCCCGAAGAAATCCGACTGGGCAAGCGCGAAGGCATCTTCACCGCAGCCAAAATGTATCCCGCCAACGCGACAACAAATTCCGCACATGGCGTGACAGATATCAAAAACATCCACAAAGTCTTGGAAGTGATGGAAGAGGTCGGCATGCCGTTTCTCGTCCACGGCGAAGTCACCGATAAACATGTCGATATTTTTGACCGCGAAGCCGTCTTCATCGATCAAGTCATGGTCCATCTCATTAAAGATCATCCCGGATTGAAAGTCGTGTTCGAACATATCACGACGCAAGAGGCCGCAGAATTTGTTATGGAAGCCGGGGACAATGTCGCCGCAACGATCACGCCACATCATCTACGCTATAACCGCAATGCAATTTTCGACGGCGGCATCCGTCCGCATTTTTATTGCCTCCCCATCGCAAAACGGGAAAAGCACCGCCTCGCTTTGCGCAAGGCGGCCACATCCGGCTCGTCCAAATTCTTCCTCGGCACAGACACCGCCCCGCATCCGGTCGGCGCGAAAGAAAGCGCCTGTGGCTGCGCCGGCGTCTTCAACGCGCCCTACGCCATGGAAAGCTACGCTCTGACCTTTGAAGAAGAAGGCGCACTCGACAAATTAGAAGCCTTCGCCAGCGAAAACGGCCCAAACTTCTACGACCTCCCCCTCAATGAAGGGACATTAACGATTTCCAAAAAAGACCAAATCGTGCCGGAGAGGTTCACGCTATCAGAGACGGATATTGTTCCGTTTCATGCGGGTGAGACATTGTCTTGGAGTGTATTTTAATCTGTGACGATTGACCAATCAGATCTAACTTCTGACTTGCATTTCGCAGCGAGTAACGGAGACATCAAAAAAGTAGAAGACTTAATAGCCAAGGGCGCAAACATACATCATTTTGATACTTCGTCGAAATCAGCACTTTATCACGCAGTGGAAAGTGGAAATCGCCAATTGGTACATTGGTTAATTGAAGAAGGCGCAAATGTAAATTCTCACAATTCAGACTATGCGGGGGAAACGCCTCTGAGCATAGCCGCAGAGCTTGGAGAGTTTGGCATAGCAAAACTTCTACTTAAATCTGGCGCAAATCCCTATTCGAAAGGTTCCATGTGGAATGATGCACTTGATCGCGCAGAAACTCGAAAAGACGAACTCGGCGACAAGATCAAAACTCTCATTATAAGGGAGGCACCACCCTCAAAAGAGAGACTGAAACGAAATTATCATAGAAATTAGTTTTTAATTCGACAGTAAGGCAATTCCGCAATTAATTAAAGCATAGTTAGAGCTGTGAATCGTTTCTACAAAGTGAAGCAAACCAATCCTGTTTCGCCATCACAAGGTCAAATCGTACCGGACAACTTCACTATCCTTTAAGTCATATCTTTTGATCCACATATAGCCGTGGGGTTAATCTATTTATGGATTGCAAGAACGGGTCTTGCAATGACGATGGAAGAAAGTTGATCGCGACATCTACATTCTTCAAAATTAATCCTTATTTCGCACACCACGCGGCAACAAAAATTTCCGCTCATTCCAAGCGCTTATAATTTTCTCGAAGAGATGCGTCCTCACTTTGGGTTTTGTGGGTCATATTTATCTTGTCTTTTCACAACGGGCGGTCATGTGCACGTTGACCTGATCGGTGAAAAGCGACGCTTGTCATTGGGAGCGGCGGAGTCACGACCGTCAATCTGGGTGGCCTATCGCGAGCTGATTGAGCCTCGACTGCTCTGTTCGGCCGATAGTGGAGAAAGGCGTCGTCGCGTGGGGCTTTCTGACAATAAGCGTCGGGAAGGCTCGAAAACATAACCATTATTCCTCGTTTCCACGAGAGCCTGACCATCCACGCGAACATCCCACATAAATTTAGAGATTAAGAGAGACACGAAGCGGAAGAGAAATGAACTAAAAACACCTTATCATTGTCATCCCGCACAAGGATTTTATCCGCAGATGCGGGACCTATCGTATGTTCAATTAAGCTTGCGTTCTGCACACGTCAGGTCCCGCATCTTCGCCCTACGGGCTCGTGCGGGATGACAAAGGTATAGCCAGTTGGACCTGTCATTCCGGGGCGCAAAGCGAACCCGGAAGGTCGAGCGGTTTAGGCCTCGACCTGCGGGTCACTGGCGCGCGACCTTCCGGACGGTTGTTTGTTTCAACAACAACGATGCGGAATGACAGAGATATAAATAAACTCCAAAAATAAAGGACCCCAATATGCCCCGAGGACGATTGTCGCCGCGCGCCCGCCGTAAGGAGATGCAAGCCTTACGCTATGAACAACTTTGTCGAGACAATGTCGTGGCGCGGCGGGAACATCAGGCGCGTGAGGCGGCCCTTGCGCTACGCAAAGCTACGCCCGATTGGGTGGATTTGGACAGACAATTAAATCAGCTTCAATTAGAAGCAGAGATGGACGCGATGGAGGCCTGCGTAGATGAACGCCGCCCCAAAATCCCGGTCTTAGATAAATCCATCATGGCCAAGTTAAGAGCCAGCTATGCGCAAGCGGCGCGTCAAGACGTCTCCATACGGCCTCCCAAGCGCGACCCTACGCCTCATCCAGATGTAAAGGTCCAAGCCGACCTCCTCGCCGTGCGAGAACCGCGCCCGATGAATGAGAATACACCGCCTCCGCCGGGTGGCAAAAACTGGAAATATGAGAGCATAAATGGAGACCGCCGCCCCGAGGATGATTGGCGAAATTGGGAGTGAAGGATGTGCTGTCCTACCTCAGAACAAGATCGGCTGGGGCCAATCTCCAATATAGAAATCAATTAGTTTCATTTTATGTGAGAAATCTAAGGTGAGAGTTTTTATCTCGTCGCCTCCATAGTTGACCTCATAAACAAGGGTCATTTCGGGCGCGCCAAGCGTGTTCAAACTGCCTCCCCGACGTTCTTCATCTGGGGGTCCAAGAAGTTGATATACATCCTCTGCCGTCATACCAAATTTTAGAATATGCACCATGAGAGGCGAGAGCAGCTTTTCTCGATCTCGGTTTGCATCAGATAAATAGGCTTGTTTCCAAAGCTCTGAGTCAAATTTAGCTTTCTGTATATTAGAATATATCGTGTAACCGCCCAATAAAACCATGGCAGCTACCGGAAGGAAAATATGTTTAGCGCGCATATTTAGTTTCTGTATAAAAAGAATAATAACCCCTTTTCAGGCGATATTATGACGACATTGCTTTTTCTTGGACCGCCATAAGAGAATACGCTATTTGGATCTTGTTCTGCTTCATTAAAAACAGACACCCATTCGGGCGCGATCAGGCTCACAAATAGTACCCTCTCATCGTCTTGGAAAACTTTCCCGAAATAGGCATTAAGGGTAGCCGCATCAGTTTGCTTTTCTTTGGTTCCTTCCGGCACTTTTAAATTATCATTATACCAACGCTTATCTTTAGGTATTAGCGCTTTCTCCCATGTCAAAAACGGTTCCGTCCAATAGCCAGTCATAGGGGGCGTGTAACTCCCATCTTCATTTATGCGGCCTTCGGCATTGTATATTTTTGGAGGCTTGATTGCAGCGCGCTTCCTGGGGATTGAAGGCAGTCGATTTATGTAATCCAGCCCCCCCGTAATGAGGTTTTGTTGTGTAGCCGGCGATAGCTCATAGACAATAAATCTCTTATTGAGTCCAGCAGGCCCAATATGATGAGCGGTCGCGACTTTCGCTTCATATATTTTCTTACCTATTTGAATTTCATCAGGCAGATCTGGTTTGATATCGGAGCAGCCTAAAATGAAAAAGCAGCAAAATATGCCAAGTAAAAACCGCATTGTTTTTTTCTCTCAAAATAACCCGCTAAATTTCATAGCCAGACGTAAATCGTACATATTAAAATTCCTCTTCAGGGGTCTAAATCCTGCCCATGAAAGATTGTGGAATTAATCTTGAGCTGGAATGTCTATTTCGAAAAAGTTCATTTAGCCTCTTCCAGAAAACCCACTATCGCGAACATTCCACTAAACACTAAACACTAAACACTAAAACGAAAGAGAGAAACGAAACGAAGACAACATAAAATCATGTCATCCGGCACGGAACGAAGTGGAAATGCGGGATCTATCGTATGTTCAATCAAGCTTGCGTTCTGCACACGTCAGGTCCCGCATCTTCACTGCGTTCATGTTGTTTGACGAAGCAAACAACGAGGCGGGATGACAAAATTATAACTAATTGAACCTGTCATTCTGGGGCACGAAGCGAACCCAGAAGGTCAAGAGGTTTATGCCACATCTGCGATTCACTGCGCACGGTCTTCGAAATCGGCGGCCTCACGGCTAGCTTGTTTGAACACTCAAACAACAATCCAGGGTGACAAAGAAGTCCAAAAACTCTCAGATTTGAGACGCTAAAATTCGCCCGGAATATGATTGGCGGAATTGGTCGGGCGCCATGGTTACCGATTTTGGCCTTCTCTTACTTATGCATGGGAGACTTTGGCGTGTTGTGTTCGATTAAAACGAACAAAGCACACTTTCGCGCAATGTTTCACTTATCGTGTCCTTAATGCTGCTATGCCTCTTCAACAGGGTCAGGTCACGATCAATCGGTTCGAAAAAGAGTTTGTTGTAGCGTTGTGAGTGGGGGATATTTTTTAAATTCTCAATGCATGGCGTGTTTGGTTCTTGTTTGGCCTGCTCCACGGCATCTTCCAAGGGGAATGAAAGTTGCATGATCGACCCGCAATAAAAACTGTCAGTGATAACGCCTACGATAAACAGCCTCACATCATCTTTGTCATCAGATTTTAATTGATCATATTCGGCAAATTGGTCTCGCCATCTATAATGCTCGACAAATGGCGATTGATATTTCTGAGAGGGCGAACAAATCTTATAGAATTGTTTAGCGGGGCTCATATTTGCATCATTCTTTTTTATCCAAGCGGCCATTCCAGTTTGCCCAAATTCCCATGCTTCAATTTTCCTCTCGGTGTTGATTTTACGCTGTACTATTTTGAAAACGTCATCGGAAATTATGTCGCTTAGACTCTCGGAGGTCTTTGGAACCTGTTTTACTGGGCCTGTTGAACAGCTCACCAGAAGAACACAGATCAGAGAAATCGCAAAAACTAAATCAAAACGAAATTTATTCATCCGAGGTCACAAAACCCACAATCGCATCCACCACCCCGTCAGAGAGCGGCAGTTCCGGTTGCTTATTGGTCTTGATATTTTTCAGTCGGCTATTCAACTCTCCGCGCCCATCCCCCTAATCGGCAAGCTGCGCACGCGGCGGCCCGTCGCGTTAAACACGGCATTGGCCAACGCAGGGGCGATGGGTGGGGTTCCGGGTTCTCCGCCACCGCCAATGCGGGCATCACTTTCCAGAATGACTGTGTCGATTTTCGGCGATTGATCGATACGCAGCATTTCATAATCATGGAAATTGCTCTGCGCGACGGCGCCGTCTTCCAGCGTAATTTCGCCGTAAAGCGCGGCTGTCAGGCCGTAGATAATACCGCTTTGCATTTGCGCCTCGAAGCCATCAGGGTTCACCGCAAATCCGGGATCTGCCGCGCAAGCCACATGTAGCACTTTCGGCTCACCCTCCGTCATATCGACAGTGACGACCTGTGCGCAGATCGTCATGAAGCTCTCCACAATCGAGATTCCGCGGGCTTGGCCTTCGGGCAGTGTCTCGCCCCATTTGCCGAGCTTGGCCGCCGCATCAAGGACGTTCACAAAGCGCGGCTTATCCGCGAGCAGCGCCCGGCGATATTCATAGCCGTCTTTCCCCGCCGCATAGGCCAGCTCTTCAATGAAGCTTTCCGTGAAATAGCCATGTTGCGTGTGATCCACCGAGCGCCACGGCCCGAGCCGCGTATGGGACGGGCTGTCCACGACTTGGATTTTCTGATTGGGAATGCCGTACGGAATGAGGCTGGCTTCCGGCGGGTCTATCTTATGAACGAACACGCTCTCCCAGCTCAGCGGCCTTCCATCTGCATCTAGTGCCGCTTTATATCGACCCAAGACAGCCGGACGATAGTGATCCTGCTGCGTTGTTTCCTCACGCGACCAGATGAGTTTGACGGGATGCCCGGAGACTTCGGAGAGGCGCACGGCTTGCATCACATAATCCGGGATCGCGCGACGTCCAAACCCCCCGCCCATAAAGGCCGTGTGAACGGTCACATTTTCCAGATCAGTCTCCAGCGCTTTCGCCACGGCGGATCGTGTGCCCAGCGGATTTTGTGTACCGCACCACACGTCGCATTTTCCGTCCCGTACCCAAGCGGTCGCATTCATTGGCTCCATACAGGCATGGGCGAGAAAGGGAACGCGGTATTCGGCCTCAATGATTTGTGCGGCCTGTTCTGTGGCCGTTTTGACATTACCGGCTTTATGCAAAGTTTTCCGCTTACCCATATCCAGGGCTTTCGCATATTGTGCAAAGAGGTCCTCTTGATTGAGGGTGTCGGCCTCTGATTTTGTGAACGTGACATCTAAGGAGTCCAACCCCATTTTCGCGGGCCAATAGCCATCCGCGACGACGCCAACGAAATCACCGAGATTATGCACGGAAATCACGCCCGGCGCGGCGAGAGCGGCGCTATCATCTAATCTCGCAACAGTTTGCCCGTGAACGGGTGCCGCCATGACGGTCGCGACTTTCAGGCCTTTGAACTGCGCATCTATGCCGAATTGCGCCGTGCCATCGACTTTGGAGTGAATGTCCACGCGCGGGAGGGACTGCCCCATGAGTTGATAATTTTTGCGGTCCTTAAGTTTGGGATGTAAGTTCGGCGTCATTGACGCGGCTGTGGCGGCGAACTGCCCATATGGCGCAGTCCGACCGGATGCCTTATGTGTCACCATGCTCATCGCTGTGGAGAGCTCCGAAACAGCAACGCCCCAATCTTTCGCGGCCGCTCGTATAATCAATTCA
Source organism: uncultured Algimonas sp. (assembly GCA_964490745.1). Classification (GTDB taxonomy): domain Bacteria; phylum Pseudomonadota; class Alphaproteobacteria; order Caulobacterales; family Maricaulaceae; genus Litorimonas. Next base: position 2,406 of record CAZBDT010000079.1, on the reverse strand, counting down.
CGCGCTGCCGCACCCGCCGTTTGCATCGCGCCCGTCCCGGTGAACCGAACCGAAGTCGATCCGCCCGTAATCTGCATATCCATCGATTTCGAGATGGCGAGCGTCGCCCCATTTAAGGTGTCAAAGACGGCACCCGGCACATTTTTTCCGCCCATCAAAAACTCACGGACCAATGGGTAATTGGCGTAGTCTTTTTCAGCCGGGGCTTCCATAATTTTGAGCGCGCCCCAATCCGCATCCATTTCTTCGGCCAGCATAGCCGACAGCGCGGTATGGACGCCCTGCCCCATCTCGCCATGGGGGATGATCGCGGTGATCGTATTGTCTTCCGCGATCTTCACCCAAGCTGCGAGTAGATGCTCGCCCTCACTTGTCACATATTTGGCGAGCTTTTCCGTGCGGTCTCCGGGACGGATGGCGACGCCGACAATGAGCGCACCGCCCGCGAGCAGGCCAGCGCCAATGAAACCACGACGGGTCCATCTACCCTTCTTCTTTTCTTTTTTAGGTTTTGCGTTTGTTTTTGTCGTCTCGGTCATGTTTATCCTCCCATCACTTGAGAGGCTTTAGCCGCGGTCTTAATCGCGGCTCGAATGCGATCATACATGCCGCAGCGACAGACATTGCCCGACATGGCCGCGTTAATATCGTCATCCGTTGGGTTGGGTGTATTGCGTAGGAGGGCAACGGCGCTCATGATCTGGCCGGACTGACAATATCCGCATTGGGGAACTTGGTGTTTTATCCACGCCTCTTGGACCGCGTGCAACGTGCCGTCGGGATTGGCGATTCCTTCAATTGTTGTGACCTCTGCGCCTTCCACATCTGCCAAAAAGGTTGAACAAGAGCGTACGGGCTGACCATCGACATGGACTGTGCAGGCCCCGCACATGGCAATTCCGCATCCAAATTTTGTACCCGTCAATCCGGCCTGTTCCCTAACAGCCCAGAGCAGCGGCGTATTCGGGTCCACATCCAGCTGTGTCGGTTTTCCGTTTATCTTGAGTTGAACCATGGCAATAATCTCCCCCTGACTTTGGCCAGTATAATCAAAATTTATATCCATGCACAATCACAGATTAGCGCACCTTGTCATGCGCGACTGAATTCCGGGAACATTCCCCGGTCCCTATCGTTACTGAACTCCACCCGTACTGAATAGAAAGTAATGATATGAAAATATTAATGGTCCTCACCTCTCACGATAAACTTGGCGATACGGGTAAAGATACTGGCTTTTGGCTGGAGGAATTCGCGGCTCCCTATTACGTTTTCAAAGATGCAGGCGCCGAGATTGTTCTCGCCTCTCCCAAAGGCGGTCAGCCGCCGCTCGACCCGTCCAGTAATACGGAAGACGCTCAAACCGCTGCGACGGATCGATTTAAAAAAGACGATGTCGCACAAGCCCATTTAGGCAGCACAGAAAAACTCTCCGATGTGTCCGCCGATGAATTTGACGCCATCTTTTATCCAGGCGGCCATGGTCCGCTCTGGGATTTGGCCGAAGATAAAGACAGCATCAACCTCATCGAAACGTTCAACGAAACAGACCGTCCAATCGGCGCAGTCTGTCATGCCCCGGCCGTGTTTATACAAACTAAAGGCGTAGACGGCGAGCCACTCGTAAAGGGGAAAACCGTGACCGCTTTTACGAATAGCGAGGAAGACGCGGTTGAACTAACCGACGTCGTGCCGTTCTTGGTCGAAGATATGTTAAAGGCGAATGGCGGCAATTTCGAGCGCGCCGATGATTGGGCGTCATTTGTCGTGACAGACGGAAAACTGGTAACAGGCCAAAATCCCGCTTCGTCTGAAGCGGCGGCTGAAAAGCTGTTAGAGCTTCTGAAGGATTAAACGCTCCAGCGTCTCCCATAAAAAAAACCGCGGTCAAAGCCGCGGTTTTTCTTTATTCAGATATGCTTCGATTTACGCGTCGGCTGTTTCAGCATCAGCGCGTTCGCGGTCGACTTTACCTTTGGCATCGACGTCACGGTCAACAAATTCGATCACAGCCATTGGCGCATTATCGCCGTAGCGGAAGCCCGCTTTCATGATGCGGATATAACCACCTTGACGCTCAGCATAACGTGGGCCGAGGACATCAAAAAGCTTCTTGGCCTGTGTCTTGTTACGCATACGCGCAATCGCGATACGGCGGCTGTTCAAGTCACCTTTCTTGGCGAGTGTCACAAGCTTTTCAACGAATGGACGGAGTTCTTTTGCCTTTGGCAGTGTCGTGACGATCTGCTCATGCTCGACAAGAGAGCTAGACATATTTGCGAACATCGCTTTGCGGTGTGACGCAGTGCGGTTCAGTTTACGATGGGCGATTTTATGGCGCATGGCGGTGGTCTCTTAAAGGTGGTCTGTTGGAACCAATCTAAGCTGACAGCTTAGAGGTGGTCG
>CAZBDT010000078.1:0-11160 GCA_964490745.1 uncultured Algimonas sp. | reverse complement strand
GTGCGGCGACGCTTCTCAAAGATGCTCAAGATTTCGGCTTCGGCGCCGGCCTCGCCAAGCTGCAAGAATTGGCAGGACTTGAGAGTATCACGCCTGTGGTATCGGCGACGGTGGGGCTGACTTTTTAGCGGTGATCAACGAGACCCTCTTGTCATGGGTATTGCTTTCCGAACATAAGCTCCATAGCCCAGATTTACATTCATACCTGTTATTCTTCGTCTTTTGTTGATAGGTTTCTATGACAGGTCTTGACCTAACGCTGGATATCAAAATGAATGAAGCGGAGTATCAGCAGAAGTTTCAAGAGTTCTGTTTTGACATAAAATATACGAAGGATTGATCTCTGGACTTATTTGTCTTGAGATAATTTTTAGTGTCATGTTTGTGCTGGCGCTTCTTTCAGGGCTTACGTGGTTTGTTTCTCTATTTGTTTATTGTGTCATATCTGCAATTTTGATTTTTTTAATCCGCCGTTGCTTTCAAACGATCAAAAGCTGTAAACTCGCTATAAAGAATCTTGCTCAACCCTTTGGTTAAGGGACTCTTTTGGGGGAGAAACATGACAACTGAAAACATAGATGAACTGACAGAGGATGAATATCCTCTCGCGATTAAGATATTTTCCGTTCTGCGTTGGGTCATGGTTGGGTGTGCGGTTCTCACATTTATCGTTGGCATTGCCTTACTTTTTAAAGGTTATCCTTGGTACTTCGTCATACCCGGTTACTTCGTGGTGAATTTCTTTTTCAGAGTCATGAGAAGCTACTTTCGAAACATCGCAGAAGAGCTACAGGCCGAGCAAGATGACCTCGGTAATGAAACGTTTTAAATCGAGAAACTCGTCCCGCAGCCGCAATTGGCCGTTGCATTCGGGTTGTTGATCTTGAATGCCGAGCCGATCAGTTCATTGGCGTAGTCGATTTCTGAGCCTTCTAGGAACTCCAAACTCATTTCGTCGATGACAACGGTTGCGCCGTCGCGGGTGATGACCACATCATCATCATTGGCTTTATCGGCAAAATCAAATTTATAGGAGAAGCCGGAGCAGCCGCCACCTTCTACAGCCACGCGGAGGAAATCCTGTTTGCCCATCTTTTTCATGATCGCATTTATCTGTGTTGCAGCAGATGCGGATAAAGTTACGGGAGTTTCGGTAGCATTCTCAGACATGGCTTCTATATAGGGGCAAATTCTAGAATTGGAAACAGAACACTGTGGTCAAATATCCCTCTGTGCGCCCGCTTGCCATTTATGCGTCTAACCCCAATAAGGCGAGGGGGCGAGCCATCCCGCAACCGAGCCAGTCTGAGCGCAGCCCGTTTCAGCGCGATAAAGACCGGATTATTCATTCATCTGCCTTTCGTCGTTTGAAGGGGAAAACGCAGGTTTTTGTCGCGCATGAGGGCGATTATTACCGGACGCGCCTGACCCATAGTTTGGAAGTCTCTCAAATTGCACGTTCTATAGCGCGGGTCTTGGGGCTGGATGAAGATTTGGCTGAATGTTTGGCACTGGCACATGACCTTGGCCATCCGCCTTTTGGGCATTCCGGTGAAGATGCGCTAGCGGCCTGTATGGAGCCTTATGGCGGCTTCGATCATAATGCGCAGACCTTACGCATCGTGACCCATTTGGAAGGGCGGTATGCCGAATTTGATGGGTTGAACCTGACATGGGAGACGTTGGAAGGAATCGCCAAACATAATGGTCCGTTAGTGCAGAGAAAGTCCGACATTGGGCGGCTGCCATGGGCACTTACTGCCATAGAGAATTGGGAAGATCTGGAACTGGAAACCTTTGCAGGGCCAGAAGCTCAGGTCGCGGCTTTAGCCGACGATATTGCCTATAACAATCACGATCTGGATGATGGCCTGAGCGCGGGCTTGTTCTCAGTTGCAGACGTCACCGAGGTTCTCTTTGTGGGCGAGATGTTCAACGATGTGCGTCGGCGCTACCCTGATATTCCGGAAAACCGCCTGATCCATGAATCTGTGCGGGATATGATCGGCTATATGGTGGCCGACGTATTAGCGGAAACACGCGAAAGATTGGCCGCTGCCAATCCGCAAAGCGCAGATGATATACGCAATTTAGATCATGCCGTTGTCGATTTCTCGGAAAGTTTCCGTTCCAAGGAAAAACCGCTTCGCGCTTTCTTGTTCGAGAACATGTATAAGCATTTCAAGGTCAACCGTATGATGAGTACGGCGGGGCGGGTCGTGCGAGAATTGTTCGAATTATTCATTGTGGAACCACAGCTTCTGCCTAAGCATCTATATCAGCAGACCAATGGCCCGCAAACTTTTGAAACCGCGCGGGTTGTCTGTGATTATATCGCGTCCATGACTGATAGTTTCGCTATTGCTGAGCATAAAAAGCTCTACCAACCCGCTGGATATTTTTAGCCGGATAACGCGTGAGGGTAATCTTATTTTAACCTTGCTGCCTATGCTGATATCTATCCTGTTTTCTGACGCAAAGTTGGGATAGCAGTAGATAATTTATTGAGTTCCCATGTCTGATACGCCACACGAATTTTCGCCTAATCTTAATGTTGCACAAGAGACCTTGCAGCCTTTTGACGTGCGAGAACGAGAGGGGCTAAGCCCAATGGTGAAGCTCCTGATTTTAGCAGCGTGTCTATTGGCGATCGCGTTTATTGTGATGAAGTTATATACGCCAGGTGTCCGGGATAGGTCTGATCCGCCTCGAATTACTGCGGATAATACGCCTTTCAAGGTCAAGCCTGAAGAAGCCGGGGGACTGCAAACTCCTAATCAGGATAAGGTCGTATTTGAAGTTATGGACGGAAATCCGCCTAAAGCAGTGGTGACGCCGGAGGCTCTCCCGGAACAACCTGTAAAGATTGAAACTCCTGAGCCAGTCATTCAGGCGCCTGAGCCGGTTGTAAAACGTCCCGTTGAATCAGCTCCTGTGTCTCTACCTTCAGCCTCCAGACCCTCTCCTTCCTCCCTCGCAAGCAAAAAATCTGACTGGGTCGTTCAAGTTGCGTCTACGCGGTCCCAAGCCGATGCAGAAGCCGTGTGGATAAACTTGAAGCGTAAATATCCAAACTTGGTGTCCGGCGTATATGCAGATGTGAAGCGCGCCGATTTAGGGGATAAAGGAATTTATTACCGCACGCGCATTGCCGGTCTGGCGGATAAATCTGCCGCCCAAGCGCTTTGTAGATCTTTTGATGCCGCAGGTCAGGCCTGCTTTGTGACAAAGCGATAAGCCATGTCTGCCCCACTTTCCTGCATAATTGGTCTGCAAGGGCAAAAGCTGAAAAAAACTGAGTCCGTTTTTTTGCGGGACGCAAACCCTTGGGGCGTCATTCTTTTTGCACGGAATGTAGACAGCCCTAATCATTTGCGGAATTTAACGTCAGATATACGTGAGGCGACAGGGCGCAACACGCTTATATTCATTGATCAAGAAGGTGGGCGTGTACAGCGTTTGCGTCCCCCTTACTGGCGAAATTATCCGTCGGGTGACGCCTATGCAAGGATTTATCGGAAAAACCCGGAAGACGGACTACGCGCCTGTTATTTGGGGCACCGATTGATCGCGGATGATCTGCGTGCTGTTGGGATTACATCTGATTGTGCGCCTGTCTTGGACCTTCCGCAACCGGGCGCGGACCCGATTATTTCTGATCGGGCCTTAGGGGATTGCGTAGACGATATCATAGCTATGTCCCATGCGGCGATGGCAGGCCTGATGTCCGGTGGTGTTGCGCCAGTCATCAAACATATTCCCGGGCATGGCCGCGCGACAGTAGATAGCCACAAAGCTTTGCCGAAAATCGACGCGGATCGTGACACTTTAGAGGCGACGGATTTCCTCCCATTCAGAAACTTATATGACGCTCCTATGGCGATGACGGCTCACGCGGTTTATCAACATAATTCGCGTTCAGCCGTAACGATCTCGCGTAAATCACTCACAGAATTGATACGTGCAGCTATTGGATTTGACGGTCTTCTGATGTCTGATGATCTGGATATGAAAGCTTTGACCGGTGACCTAACACGAAAAACTGAACGAGCCTTAAAGGCGGGCTGCGATATCGCATTGCAATGCTCCGGTCGGTTGGCAGACAGCGTAAAGGTCGCCAAAGGATCAAGCCGTCTTTCAGGTCGCGCCATGGCCCGCGCTAGGATTGCTGAAAATTGTGCCGAGCACATCTCACCTTTTGACCGCCCATCTGCCGAGGCGGAATTTGACTCTCTCGTGAATGTAACGGCGTCATGAATGAGGATTTCCAAGAGGATCTGAAATTTGAAGCTGCTAATGAAGCGGCGGATGAAGGTGAAGGACTCGTTCTTGAACTTGATGGCTATGGCGGCCCGCTCCATTTGCTATTGGAATTGGCGCGAAAACAGAAAGTAGACCTCGCACGACTTTCCATTTTGGAGCTGGCCGAGCAATATATCGCCTTTATCAAATCGGCTCAGGATTTGCGCATAGAACTTGCGGCTGATTACCTCGTCATGGCGGCGTGGCTGGCTTATCTGAAATCGCGTTTAATTATCCCGCGTGATGATGGTGAGGCGGAGCCAGAGGTTGAAGAACTTGCCGCGCATCTTGCCTTTCGTTTGGAGCGATTGGAAGCGATGCGGCGCGCAGTAGATGGCTTGATGCGATTACCGCGTACAGGCGATGTTGTGCATGTGCGTGGGGCTCCCGAAGGGCTGCGCAGTCGGACGTCCCCCATTTTTGAAGCCGAAATTTTCGATTTGCTGAAAGCTTACGGCACGTCGCGTTCGCGGGCTGCGATTCGAAATCACAAATTGCCCACACCGCGGGTGATGAGTTTGGATGATGCGCGTAACCGCCTAAGGCGCGCATTAAATGCTGTGGGAGTTGATTTGTCAGATTGGGTCTCTCTGGATGATATGTTGCCGGATGGCGCTGAAATTGGCGTTGATGGCGTGCCGCAAGCTTCTGTACGGGCCAGTTCGCTCTTGGCGAGTTTGGAGCTCGCCAAAGAAGGTCATATTGAGTTGCAGCAGTTGAAAGCCTTTGCGCCAATTTATCTGCGCGGCAGGGCAAGCGAGTCTGACTCTGAGGAGAAGAAAGCATGACCAAGACATCCGATCGGATAAATAAGGCCGCTGCTGGGATTGAAGCTGATGTTGTCAGCCTGACGGAACGGCTCAAGACGGATGGCAATATTGATGCCAATCTTCGTCACCTTGAAGCGCTTTTATTCGCGGCTGTTGAGCCTATTGATGTCCGAACTTTACGGGACCGTATGCCGGAAGATGCAGATGTTGGGGCATTACTGGCGCGTCTAGCGCGGGATTATGAAGGGCGGGGCGTTAATCTCGTTCGTGTAGCAGATCGTTGGCGCTTTCAAACTGCGCCCGATCTTGAACAACATCTTGTTGATATCAAAGAAGCTCCGCGAAAGCTGTCTAATGCGGCGTTAGAAACGCTAGCGATTATCGCCTATCATCAACCTGTTACGCGCGCTGAGATTGAAGATGTGCGCGGTGTCGCCGTTTCAAAAGGTACTTTGGATGTTCTAATGGAACTGGGCTGGCTTAGATTGCGGGGACGTCGACGCACGCCGGGGCGGCCTGTGACTTATGGCACAACAGACGGATTTTTGGCGCATTTTAATTTAGAAACTATTTCTGATTTGCCCGGGCGTGAAGATCTGAAAGCTGCTGGACTTCTAGACCCTCGTCTACCCAAAGATTTCGAAATGCCGGAACCCATCGCTGTTGACGATATCTCAATAGATGAAGATCCATTAGAGGATGAGGATGAACCGGAATTTTTCGAAGATTTCCTCGATGATGGTGAGGGTCATGCTTAAAGCGGGTTGAAGCCACGCAGTTGTCTCTCTATCTTTTGTTAGAAAATTAAAGGGAATTTCCTATGCCACATTGGTCCGGACTACTAATTATCGCTGTCATCGTTTTGCTCATCTTTGGAGGGCGCGGCAAGATTTCTTCCATTATGGGAGATATGGGCAAAGGCATCAATTCTTTCCGTAAAGGTCTGAAAGATAACGTCGAAGATATGAAAGACGCAGCGGATGAAGCTTTGGATGTCACACCGAAGGCCGAAGACATCAAAGTCAAAAAGAAGTAGAATTTACGTGTAGAAGGGCCGAGGCCCATGCTTCCATCCATCGGTTTTCCCGAAATGCTTGTGATCGTCCTTTTGGCGATTATATTTGTGGGTCCAAAAGATCTGCCGCAACTTTTGCGGACGATTGGTCAATGGATGGCCCGTATCCGTGCCATGGGTAATGAATTCAAATCTGCATTTGATGATATGGATATGGATAATGAAGTCGCGGAAATTCGCCGCGAAATCCAGCAGATGAAAGAGCTGGGAAAGGTGGATTTGGGGCTCGACGAAGAGATGCGCGCGCTCGATAATGATATACGAGAAGGCACAGATTTATCCTCTCCGCACAAGCCTGAAGCCAAAACTAGCTCCGACAAACCGTCTGATGACTGAAAAAATCGAACATCAGGATGAAGTGGCTGCGAGTGAAGCCCCGCTACTGGATCATTTGCTGGAGCTACGCTCGCGTCTGATCAAAATGTGTTTGGCCGTCGCGCTTGGCTGTATCATTTGTGCGCCGTTTTTACGCCAAATTATTGCTTTTTTGATGCGACCCTTTGAGGTGGCCCTCGTGAGGTATAATGTTGGGCTGGTCGAAAAAGGTATAGACCCAATTGATCTCGGCTTGATTGCGACACATCCGCTGGAGACATTCTTTGTCAAAATGAAAATTGCGCTGTTTGGTGGGGTGGTTCTCGCATTTCCAGTTATTGCTTTTCAAATTTACCGATTTGTAGCGCCAGGGCTTTACAAAACAGAGCGATCCGCTTTCCTACCCTATCTGATTTTGTCACCACTTCTCTTTATCGCAGGTGCGACTTTGGTTTTCTTATTTGTTTTCCCTTTTGTCATGGAATTTGCGCTGAATCAGCAGAATTTAGGCGCAGGAGAGACGATTGAACTCATGACAAAGGTAAGTGATTATCTTTCCTTGTCTATGGTACTGTTCTTGGCGTTTGGTCTGGCGTTCCAATTACCCGTCATTTTATCTTTGCTGGGCCGAATTGGCGTTGTCACAGCAGACGGTTTGCGGGGGAAACGTAAATATGCCGTTCTCGGTATCGCAATTTTCGCCGCCTTTGCAACGCCGCCTGACCCAATTACGCAGTTTATATTGGGCGGTGCGATTTACTTACTGTTTGAAATATCAATTGTTGCTGTCGCAATTTTACAACGCCCAAAAGTGGATGACGGCCAAGAAAGATAAATTGCTTAGCCTTTCGTTAATCACGTTCGTTCATATTACGGTAAATTTATCGTATTCGAATGGGACTGATCCATGCGCGCACATCACTTATTACTCTCCGCAGCTTTGACCCTCTGCGGCTCTGCTGCTTTCGCTCAATCCAGCTATAATGTGGTCGTAGAGCCAGTCAGCCAATCTATTGACGCCATCATCAATGCGCCTATTGAATATGATGATAATGGCGTCGTTCAGGCCCAGCACTTCAATGCGGATGACCTAACGGATGAAGAATATCGTGCTCTCTTGGAAGAGGCAGATCGTATTCGTACCTATCGCGACTCTAATGGTTTTAACTTTGAAGACCAATACGTCTATCCAGAAACAGTTTCTTCTACGGTTTCGTCAACAGTCTCTACAACGTCACCAAGTTATCAAATCGAGCTTTTCGCACCTGAAACAAATGTGGAGACAGTGTCGTCTACGAAAATGCATACAGTCTCGAAAGGCGATACGCTCTACAATATATCTAAGCGCTATGACACATCAGTTGAGGCGATCCAGACTGAAAATGGAATGTTTGGAACGACATTGTCTATCGGGCAGCGCATTCGCATTCCGGGTATGATTGTCGAAAGTATCAATACGGTTTCCAGGCCAATTTATGCCGCCGCCCCCGCGCAGGAGAGTTATATCACGCGCCGTGTTGTTGAGCCTGCGCCTGTCATGGATGCGCCAGAGATTGAATATGTTGGTGCGGCTGAAGCGATTTATGCGGTTCTGCCAAAAGACACACTTTACTCGATCTCACGACGGACATGCGTTGGCGTGAAAGAGATAATTGCCCGAAATCGGATTTCTAACCCGAATGCTTTGACGCCGGGGCAACGTATTACTTTGCCCGTTGGTCACTGCGTTTCACGCTAGCAATAAACTTTATCCCGCCATTGCGCGTTGCAATGGCGCTTGCCCTCCCTATATAGCGTTCTAACTTACAAATGCGGGAAGGCCCGCGGTTACAAACGTTTGACGCGGGGGACATCATGCTGATCACACTTATTCAACAATCTGCTCCGAGTGCGGGTAACTCAATCATGAGTTCGCTGCTTCTCTTTGGTCCATTAATCCTGATTTTTTACTTCTTGATTTTACGCCCGCAGAGCCAGCAAGCTAAGAAACACAAGGCAATGGTGGCAGAACTGAAACGTGGCGATGAAATTATCACGCGCGGTGGATTAATCGGGAAAATCAAAAAAGTGTCCGATGAAGATTTAATCATTACTTCGGGTCAATCAGAATTGAAAATCGCCCGTGCCATGGTCGCCGCCAAACATGACGTGACAGCGGCCAACGACACAAAATAGGTCTATTGCTCCTCCCATCTTAAAGGCTTGAGGTTATGCTTTTTTTCTCTCGATCTAAGATTTTAATGATTTTTGGGGCTGTCCTTTTAGGGCTGCTCTTGGCGGTTCCGAACGCTTTGAATGAAAAGACCCGCGCAAGTTTGCCGGGTGCAATGCAGCGGACGATTAATCTTGGATTGGACTTGCAGGGCGGCGCGCATATGCTGCTTGAGGTCGACTTATCCTCTATCCTTACGCAAGCTCTTATCAATGAGAGGACAGGTATTAATGCGGCGTTTCGGAATGCGGAAGATCGCCCGCGAACCGAATTTGTCCGCGCCGATAATGGCACCATCCTTGCGCGTATGCGAACGAAAGAAGATGCGGATAAAGCCATGCCAATTTTGCAGGCTCTGTCTCAACCTATTGACCCTACGCAACTCAATTCTGGTAAAACGACCCGCGTTGAGAGAGAGTCAGACAAGAATATCCGCATCACCATTACAGAGGAAAATATAGAATATATCCGCAAGCAGACCATCCAAAAATCTATAGGTGTCTTGGGACGTCGGATTGATCCAAACGGAAATCTAGAGCTTATTTTGGCACCTGAAGGGGATCGACGCATTTTATTGCAAGTGCCAGGCGCACAGAATATTGATGAAATTAAAGATCGGATCAATAAATCCGCCAACCTGTCCTTTCACCTCGTGAATGAAAAAGACTCGACGAATGAGCAAGCCATGTCTGTCGCGATGGAGACAGGTCGCGTTGGTGGCGGAGATATTTATTACCCATTCTCTGCTGCAAATGGCCAAGGTGGTGGATTAATCGTTGTTGAACGGACGCGTATTACAGGGGATTGCTTGAAGGATTCTTCCGGCGGCCCCCATCCTGAAAATAATGGTGCGGTTGTGAACTTCTCTTTCAACGTTGCCTGCGCAACTGAATTTGGTCGGATGACAGCGCGGAACATTAATAAGCGTTTTGCGGTCGTACTCGACGGCGAAATTATTACAGCTCCAAACATACGCTCTGCGATTACGGGTGGCTCTGGTTACATCGAGGGTGGATTCACAATGGAATCTGCGCGGGATTTGGCTTTGCTTCTGAACGCTGGTGCGCTTCCTGCGAAGCTGACAATTGTTGAAGAGCGCACAGTCGACCCCTCTCTGGGTGCTGACTCGATACGTGCCGGTAAAGTCGCATCGGCGATTGGTCTGTTCGGCGTCTTTATCTTTATGTGGCTCAGCTATGGCTTACGTTTTGGTACAATTGCCAATTTGGCTTTGGCCACGAATATCATTCTGATCGCGGCGGCCTTGTCGCTTTTTGGATCTACACTGACATTGCCGGGTATTGCGGGTATTATCCTAACGATTGGTATGGCCGTTGATGCGAATGTTCTTATTTTTGAGCGTATTCGCGAAGAGACGTATAATGGCAAAACCCCAATTAATGCGATTGAGACAGGATATAAATTATCCATGGCTCCGATTTTGGATGCGAATATCACCACATTGATCGCCGCAATTACCCTTTACTTTGTCGGCTCCGGTCCCGTGCGAGGTTTCGCCGTGACGCTCGCCATTGGTATTGTGATGTCTGTCTTTACCGCTGTTGTCTTTGCGCGCCTGCTCACCGCGACATGGTTGCGCGGCAACCGTCCTAAAACGCTTCCAATTTAAGGCTGATCCGATGAAAGATATTTCACTCGTTCGCATCCTTCCACAGGAACCGCGCGTCCCATTTATTAACGCCCGTATGATTGCTGGTGCCTTATCGGTGTTAGCGATTATCGCTTCCATCTTTTTGTTCACCACGCGGGGGCTAAATTACGGGATTGATTTTACGGGCGGCACAGTCATTGAGATCAATACCAAAGGCGATCCGGATGACGCGGCTATTAGATCGGCGCTTTCCGATATGGGATTTGATGGTGCGACGGTTCAAGGTATTCAACCACCGACTGGCGCCCTTGACCAAGAGGGTAACCCTATCACGCATCGTTTAATGCGGATTGGTCTACAATTGCAGGATGAGACAGGCGAAGAGGGTCAAGGCGCTCAGCAGGCCGCTTTGGAACGTGTGAAAGAGGGGCTGGAAGAGCGTATTGGTGAGTATTATGTCCGAAATACAGAGGTCGTAGGATCACAGGTTTCTGGCGAATTGCGTCGTAAAGGTCTAATGTCTGTCGCTTTGGCCCTCATCATGGTGCTGGGCTATATCTGGTTCCGATTTGAATGGCAGTTTGGCTTAGGGGCTGTGATGGCTTTGGCGCATGATGTTATTTTGACCATTGGCGTATTTAGCCTAACTCAACTTGAATTTAACCTTACCATTATCGCTGCGATACTAACCATTGTGGGTTACTCGTTAAACGATACGGTGATTGTGTATGACCGTATTCGGGAGAATTTGCGTAAATTTAAGAAGATGCCTCTGCCCGAGGTTTTGAATATCTCAATCAATGATACGCTTTCTCGAACAATTTTGACGTCCATGACGACCTTATTGGCATTGATCGCACTGTACGTGTTGGGC
>CAZBDT010000077.1:10825-11403 GCA_964490745.1 uncultured Algimonas sp. | reverse complement strand
TTCAAAGCTCTGCCCCGCGCCTGCGACTTTGTGGACATGGGCAAGCTTTCCGGAGGCGTCATAGACATTATAGATCGTCTTGCCATTCACGATGGAACGGACACGTTTCAGGTTTCCGTCATAGACGCGATGTGGGATTTGATCCGGTGAATCAAATCTCCATTGCGCCGTGTAGTCCGCAGATTTATCTGCGGCGAAACGGAAACAGAATATCTTCGCGGAGCGGCACACTGCATTATCATTTGCAGCCAGAGGGTGAAAATAATCCCCCATGTGATATGCGAGCGCGGCTGACACACCTCTAGCCTATCGCGGTTTGGGCGAATGTCAAAAGCGGCAGTAAAGGCATAAGGCGAGTCATATATTCTCAACCCTTCGCATTGCCCCGCCCCTTGCGGCGGGATATGTGACGCGCATGAACCCGTCTCAGACACAGATATTGCGCTCTGACGCAGATATAGATCGGGCTGTCTTATGAGCTTACGTATTGGTCTGATTGGGAAAACCGGACAGCTTGCGCGGGCGATCCTGTCTGAGGGCAAAGCCCAAGGGCATGAGATTATTGCGCTGGGTCGGGA
>CAZBDT010000077.1:0-10815 GCA_964490745.1 uncultured Algimonas sp. | reverse complement strand
AGATTAAGCAGGCGATTGCCGCATTACCGTCCGGATTGGACGTTTTAATTAATGCCGCCGCCTACACAAATGTGGACGGAGCAGAGACGGACTCTGACCTCGCTTATCAGGTCAATGCGACCGCCCCAGCCAGCCTCGCACAGGCCTGCGCGGTGCATGACCTACCCTTTATCCAACTCTCGACCGATTATGTGTTCGACGGCGAAGCGGACCAGCCCTATCAAACGGATGATGATACGGACCCGTTGGGCGTTTACGGCGCATCGAAATTAGACGGCGAGTTGGCGGTGTTAGAGTCCGGGGCGCGCGCCCTGATCCTGCGGACCTCATGGGTGTATGATGGAGAGGGCCGTAATTTCCTAACGACGATGTTACGTCTGGCCGAAACGGGCGCGCAGATTTCCGTCGTAGATGATCAAATTGGACGCCCGACCTATACGGGCCATCTCGCCGCCGCCATTTTGAAAGCTGCAGAGGTGATCGCGGCGGAGCCTGATTTTGAAACCGCAATTTATCATGTCACAAATGGCGGCGAGCCGATCAGCTGGGCCGAGTTTGCCAAAGCGATTTTCAAAGCCAGAAGGCTGGATGTAAAGGTCGAGAATATCCCGACATCGGATTATCCGACCCCGGCGGAAAGGCCAGCCTATTCTGTGTTAGATACAGACAGTTTCGAGCGGACCTTTCATCATCCCCTGCCCGAATGGCAAGCCGGACTTCGCGCCGCACTGGACCAAGCCGATGCGGAAGATACATCGTCGTAAATGTGGGATGCGGCCAAAACGCTGAAAACTTGCGCCGCGTTTATAACGCTTGGCTTGGTCGCTTGCACGTCCGAACAGGCTGCGCTGCCTGAGTCTGCGATTGTGAGCACGACACTCTGTGCAGACAGCTATGTCCATAGCTTGCCGGAAATTGAGCCGCGCTTGGCGGCTTTGTCATGGCAATCACGGTCGCATTTGTCTCAGACGCCGGAGCATTTACTGGATTTGCCTCAAACGTTAGATGATCCGGAGCATTTGATGAAATGGAAAGGTGCTATTCAAATCACGGCGACGCCCGGGCCAGGGCAGATTGATCTGAGTTGGGGCGAAGACTTTGAAACAGTGTGGCGTAATTTTGCAAAATTATCGGCTGCATTAGGTGTCGATGATCCGTCGGAAGCCTTCAAAGCCCGATTGCGAGACATTGAAAAACCCGTCGAGGCTCCCCTTATACTCTATCTGGATCGGTCCGGTGCGACAGCGGGTCCGGGCACATTTGTGAATGCTGTGATCGAGGCGGCTGGCGGGACCAACATAATCGAAAATCCCGGCTGGCAATCGCCTGATACGGAAACGCTTATGAGGCTTGAACCTGACATCATCCTGACCAGCTTCATGGGCTCAGATTATGTGGGTGTGAATGACCGCGCATATCGCCATGCGGCATTGGCAGAGAAAATCGCCTCCCTGCCCGTCATCGACGTGCCGGGGCGGCTTTGGCCTTGTGCAGGCCCGGGACTTATCGAGGCGACAGAGCGCCTGAGCCAAGAGATGCTGAAACTATGACCCGGCGCATGTGGGTTTCATGTTTGGCGCTTAGCTGTGCCGCTGCCATCTTGCTCAGCCTGTTTATCGGCACGAGTTCGATTGCGCCTGCTGAGGTAGTGTCAGGCCTTTTGGGAAAGAGTTCGAACAGTGTGAACACCATCATCCAATCTATCCGTTTGCCCCGTGCGGTTCTCGCAGCGATTGTGGGTGCAGGATTGGGAGCATCAGGCGCGGCCTTGCAGGGCTTTACGCGCAACCCCCTCGCCGCGCCGGGGCTTTTGGGGTTTTCAGCCTGTGCCGCTTTGGGCGCCGTTCTGGCGCTTTATTTTAATCTCCCCAAACTCGTCACGCCGACTGCGATTAGTTTCGCGCTTCTCGGCGCTTTGGCCATGACCGCTTTTTCGCGGCGCAAACCCGGCGCATCAGGTTTGGTCCTCGCGGGGATTGGGATTGGCGCGCTCGCAACTGCGGTCACAGGCTTAGCCATGAACTTCGCGCCGAACCCATGGGCGCTATCAGAATTGGTCTATTGGTTAATGGGCTCGCTTAAAAATGCAGATCATGTGGATGTTCTTGTCGCTGGACCGCTGACACTCATCGGGTGCGGATTATTGATAATCTCAGGCCCCGCTTTGCGCGTCTTGGGACTGGGCGAAGAGACGGCGCAAAGCCTGGGCGTGTCTGTCCCCCGCACCCAGTGGATTATCGTTTTGGGCTGTGCATTATGTATTGGCTCAGGTGTCGCCGTGGCGGGCGCGATTGGCTTTGTGGGGCTTTTCATCCCGCATATTTTGCGCTTTCTCACACAAGCCGATGAAGCCTGGTTAATCCCGCTCTCCACGCTCGGCGGCGCGGGCTTCCTCGTCATCATCGACACACTCATTCGCGCCTCATCCGGTCCCGGCACGCCGCTTTACCTCGGCATTGTCACATCCCTGATCGGCGTGCCGTTCTTCCTATGGCTGGCGTGGCGGCAGTCATGATCGCATTAAAAAACATCACCGTGAAATATGGCGCAAAGACCGTAGTAGATAATCTCTCAGCAAAGGCTGAAGCGGGCGAGTTTATTGCTTTAGTCGGCCCGAACGGGTCCGGAAAATCCAGTCTTTTAAAAGCCATTGCAGGGCTCATCCCTTATACGGGTTCGACGTCATTACCACATCAGGCGCGAGCCCGCGCCCGCCAACTCTCTTACCTCTCGCAAAATTCTACGGCACCAGATCATCGCCTCGTTGAAGACATAATCAGCTTGGGGCGAACACCTTATCTAGGTCCGCTCGCAAAAATGAGCGAGGCAGACACTCAAGCCATCATGGCCGCAGCCAAGGCCTGCGCGACAGATCAATTTTTTGGCCAAACATTCGGTACACTTTCCGGCGGTGAACAAATGCGCGTACATTTGAGCCGTACCCTTGCCACGAAGGCCGCCATTCTATTGGCGGATGAACCGATAACGGCGCTTGATCCTTATTACCAAATCTCCGTCATGAATATTCTTCAAAAAGAAAGCCGAACTGGCACCACAGTCATTGCCGCGCTTCATGACCTGAAATTAGCGCAGAAATTCGCGGATAGAATTTGGGTGATGAACAAAGGTAAATTGGTCGCGGACGGCCCAGCGTCCATAGTTCTGACGGATGACACTTTGAGGACTGTGTTCCGTGTCACGTCCAATGGAGACATTGTCTGATATAGATATTTGGGACTTTTAACAAAAGACCGCGCTACCCCAGAGGCTAACGCGGTCTTTGTATATTTAGCAGGTACAAATTTGGAAAATCGTGCCACCCGCCATTATTTTTTCATATATTCTGACGGTCCATTAACTTTCGTCAAAAATTTATCAACACCGACGAAAAAAGCTTCACGGTTTTCCTGACGTGATAAATAGTGATCTTCGTCTTCGAAAGCCATCGCTGTTGTTTTTACACCCGCTTTTTTCAACGCCTTACGCATACGCGTAAATTGATCAAATTGGACATTTTCATCTTGGTCCCCGTGAGCGAGAAAAACGGGTACTTTAATGTTATCCGCAACATGAACGGGTGAGTTGGCTTTCCGAACATCACTATCCTTCATGGCATCCCCAAAAAAAGTTTTCGCAGCTTGTCGCCCGCCTCGATAATCTTTCATAGCTTGCTGAGCGGCTTTAATATCCGTCAACGCCGCCATGGCGATCACACAATCATACAGACCTTCATTATCTTTCGCGGCCCCCATCAAGGCAGCATAACCACCATAGGACCAGCCCGCGATACAGGTCCGATCGGGATCAGCATAGCCTTTTTTAAGCAGATAACGTGTAGCATCTTCGACATCCTCTTGCATCACTAGCCAGTTATCCCGACCGGCGTCCTCAAAGGATTTCCCATAGCCTGATGAACCACGGAAATTCATTTGCATCACCCCGTAACCGCGTGTCGCAAAAAATTGCGCGAAATAATCAAATCGCTTTTCATCACGCCCGTATGGCCCGCCATGTGGCAGTACAATAAAAGGTAGGTTTTTTAAAGCGGCTTGGGTCGTAACAGTTGGCGGTAGCGTAATGAAAGCCGGAATTTTCTGACCATCACGCGCATCATATTTTACCGGGAAAACGTTGCCCATATCCTCCGATACCAAATCCGAATATCGATTTTGTAAGAGTGAAGGCGCTGAATCTCCACGATTATAGATATAGAGACCGCCCGGCTCATAAGGGGCAGACATTCTCACGATCATCTTTTGATAATCATCTGTTTGATCTACATAGCTGACGGAATAGCCTTTAAACTTTGAACGAAGCTGTGACAGTGACGTACCATAGTTACCTAGCAATTCTGTTTCTTCTTGATCCGCGACATATTTGGCGCCGATAACAGTTTCACCATCTGAACTAATGACGACGCCGGACGCATCATATTCGTCATTATGGAATAGCTTTCGCGATATGGCACGGCTTGTAAGATCATAAACATACAATCCCAATGTATCCCGACCTTTATAATCACCGATAATGAGTTCAGTCCCATTTTTTAGAAACCCATAGACCGGCGTGCTGGGAGTCAGCCCCGGATAATTCTCATATGATTCCCATTTATCTGTTGCAGGATCATAAATCCGCATGACTTCACGGCCTTTATTCGTCATGCCGCGACCGATACGCGGTTCACCCGTATCATCAACATACCAATATTCGACACCCGTCAGGCTGGACTTCACACGACGAGACTTACCTGTCGCGACCTCAACGCGGTAAATATCGGGATATGGATCAAATTCATTTTTTGAAAAGGCCATAAGGATATGATCGGGATCGTCCTCTAACCAATCCACGACAACATCGTTGAACTGCCGAAAGATTTTAGGCTTTAAAACAAATTGCCCATTTTTCTCATTTATGGATTTCGTGTATAAATGCCTGATTGTATATGGCGTACTGCGATAGGATTCACTTTTTTTAATCGCAACCACATAGCGCTCATTATTCACCCATTTAATATAACTCGGTTTGAGATCTTTCCCGAGAGGGATTGCGTCCATTTTTCCATTCGGATCGTCGGTCTGGCGCGTTGCAGCATAATACATGCCCTTAACATTGACGATAACAGCGATGTGCTTTCCATCCGGTGAAAGATCAGCATCGAAACTCAGAGGCAATTCCCCAAAAGCTTTCGCCGGCGGAGCGGCATTTGCCACAGGCGCCAATATGCCCCCTACAGCTAATGGTATGCAGACAGATTTCAACAAGCTCCGAATGAACGTTTTCATCATTTTACTCCTCTAAATCCACACCCAAAACATTGACCATGAAAATGGGGCTGGCAATAGAAAAGTCGCAATTTAAGGTGAAGCAATTACACTTACACCGCAAGAACGCTTAGAGATTTGCGAAATGTTTAGCAAGTCTCAGCCCTTGATTTTGATAATGACTGCCTTGTGCACCGTAAAGTAAATCGGGTGTTTTTGACATGGGTTCAAAAACCAGTTTCGCAACGTCTTGACCGTGACGCAATAAAAATGGAACGTCACGACCGCGAACTTCCAAAACGGCGCGACTGCCTTGACCTCCAGCCTCTTTTGCGCCGAAACCCGGGTCGAAAAACCCCGCATAATGCGCGCGAAACTCCCCAATTTCAGGTGCAATAGGGGCCATTTCAGCGGCTTGATCTATTGGAATTGTAACAGCTTCCCGACTGGCCAAAATATAGAACTCTTCGGGGTCCAGCACGAGTGTTCCATTCGGCGCATATAGCGGTTCCCAATATTCCGTCGCATTATGCGCTTTGAGCCCGCGCAAATCGACAAGACCGGAATGCCGCTTCGCGCGATATCCGATGATAGATCCTGGCTTATCCCCTTCCAAATCAATACTGACATGTTGGGTTTCCAAAGCTTGGTGCGCTCCGCTCCGAAAGCGTATTTGACCTAATCGGTCCCCTGGACGGGCCAATATTGGGAACGTACGCGGCGCGACCTCCATATAGAGCGGTCCGGAATAGCCCGCAGGGATTGTGTCAAATTGCTCTCCCCCGTCACATATCACCCGAGTAAATACATCTAAACGCCCGGTAGAGCTTTTGGGATTAGCCAGTCCAACAATATCGCTGGGTAGGTCCAGAGCCTCCCGCAATGGAATTAAATATACACATCCCGTTTCCAAAACAGCCCCAGCGGTCAAATCTATCTGATGCATAACAACAGATTTGAGAGCCTCTGAGATGCTCATACCGCGACCGGGCAAAAAACTTGCCCGCAAGCGCATAGCTGTATCGCCAAGGCATAAATCCAAGCTGGCTGGCTGGATGGATGGCGGGTGATCAGCATCCGTCGACAAGCCCGAAATCGCACCTTGCGACGCGAGAGTGGCAATATCTTGACGTGGTAAAATTCCTTGTCCCATAGTCTAAACGTTAGCAGTCAGAGCGTCCCTTGCAACGGGTGTGTTCATAAATCTGTTTATGATATTGCGTTGAAGAATAACATAATCGACTGTTAAATAACCTTGCAGGTCCGACAAACCTTCGTCAGGGTTGCATTAGAGAGAGTGAGATTTGCTCAAAAATGCATATCTCAAGAGTAAGCATGTGGAGCGGGCGTGAGCGAGAAAGAGCAAAGCGGGAAAGATCATCCGTCAATTGAGGGCGGTATAATCTTATATGAACAGCGCACGGATGACGTCATTATTCGTGTTGAACCTGAATTTCTGGCCGAACAATCCAGTCCCAGAGACTCACGCTTTATTTGGGCCTATACGGTTGAAATTGATAACCAAAGTGGGCGGGACCTAACCGTCACGGATCGATTTTGGCAGATTGCCGACAGCAATGGACAAGTCCAAGAGGTCCGCGCCGCAGGTGTTGTCGGCGAAACACCCGTCGTGAAATCAGGCGAGACGTTCCGCTATACCTCCGGCGCGCCTTTGACAGCACCGTCGGGCATGATGCGCGGATCTTATACCATGTGCACGGAAACGGGCGAGACATTTGATATTATCGTGCCGACCTTCCTTCTCGACAGCCCGCATGAGGGTCACTCTCTTAATTAAAGGGCTGGTTTGTCCTTTGTGTAGAGGGCCAAAACCTTTTGATAGCGTACGGGCATGAGACGCTGAAGAAAGCTCGCAATTTTCGCATCTTTGCCCACAATAATGCGGGGCTTTCGTTTCGCCGTCCCGTCCAGAATGATCTTTACCGCCTTATCCACGGGCGTAATCGCTAATTGATCGAATTGATCATCCATTTCTGATTTCGTGACTCCGTCTTCCATGTGGTCAACGACAGCATTTCGGGCGACATTTGTTTGGACCCCGCCAGGGTGGACGGAGCAGACCCCCACACCTGTCTCTTCTAATTCCAAAGCCAATGTTTCCGTAAAGCCGCGCACAGCAAATTTTGACGCGCAATAATGGGCTTGGCCTTTATAGGCGATGAAGCCGAAAAGTGAGGAGATATTCGTCACAACACCTTTGGTCCGGAGAAGCTGTGGCAGGAAGCCCTTCGTCATGCGAACGACACCCCAGAAATTCACATCGATGATTTTCTCCATACTCTCCAATGGCGTTTTCACAACATCGCCCACCCGCGTCAGGCCCGCATTATTGAAGACATAATCAGCAGGTCCGAGCGACGCCTCGACCTTGGCCGGATAATCCAGAACCGCTTGCTTGTCCGCGACATCCAGCACATCGACTAAAATGCGATTACCTGCACCGATCATCTGCCGTGTCTCTTCCAAGCCGTCCGCATTAATATCAGAGATCGCCAGCACAGCGCCTTGACTTGAGAGTTGTCGTGCGAGCTCTCGCCCCATGCCGGAGGCCGCACCTGTGATGACGCAAACTTTGTCACGATAAACACTCATGCGGCGGCCTTTTCTTTTGAGGATGAAAAGACCAATCCGTCATGCTCCAACGCGGCCTTCATCAGGACGGCTTTATCAAATTTATAATCTTGGCGGTTCTGCCAAGGATCACGATTCCCTTGTTTCGGCAATTGATCGATGACGCGCTGGATGTATCCGGCTTCAAAATCGAGCCAAGGCCGCGCGACCAAATCAGCTGGCGCGCGGGGCGTGACTGTATCCAATCCAGTCGAGTCCATATGGTTCATCAGGCGGCACCCAAAGCGCGAAATCAGATCAGCTCGCATGGTCCAGCTCGCATTTGTATAACCGAAAATAGAGACTAGATTTGGAATATCCGAGAACATCAGACCGTAATAACCAAAGCTCTCCGCCAGATTCTTGGACACCCCATCAATAGAGATTTTGGCTTGCCCGCCCACGACAACTTTTAATCCCGTCGCCGTCACAATGAGGTCCGCCGGCAAAGTCTCGCCCGATTTTAATAAAATGCCGTCAGACGTGAAACACTCAATATGGTCGGTCACAATCTCGGCTGTGCCCGCCTTAATCGCGTCAAATAAATCGCCATTCGGGACGAGGCATAAACGCTGATCCCACGGGTTATAGCGCGGGGTGAAATGGGTCTGAATATCGTAATCCGGCCCCAATGCTTTGCGCGTTTGCTTCAGCAGGTAATCCCCCATCTTTTTCGGCTTTTTCTGCGCCGTATTATAGACATAGCGCGTATACGCGATGTTCTTGGCGCGGGTGAGCCGATAGGCCATTTTTTCCGGCAGGATTTTGCGAAATATATCCGCTATCCAATCTGTATCAGGACGGCTGGCAATCCAGGTCGGGCTGCGTTGCAACATAGTGACGTGCTGCGCCGTCTGCGCCAGATTTGGCACCAGCGTAACCGCCGTCGCGCCGGAACCAATAACGACAACCCGCTTTCCCGACACGTCATAATCTTCGGGCCAATGTTGCGGATGGATGATGTCGCCTTTGAATTCTTCGCGCCCCTCAAAATGCGGCGTATGACCCGCATCATAATTATAATAGCCCGCAGCAGAGATGATGAAATTGGCGCTCACCTCAGACGTCCGCCCATCTTTCGATTGCAGCGTTAAATGCCACCGCGCCTCGGACGTTTGCCAATCCGCAGCGATGACTTTGCGGTCATATCGGATGTGGTCTTCAATCCCGAATTCAGCCGCCGTCTCTTTAATATAATCCAAAATCGCCGGACCATCGGCGATGGCTTTGCCGTCCGTCCAGGGTTTAAAATCATAGCCCAAAGTGTGCATGTCTGAATCAGACCGAATGCCGGGATAGCGAAACAAATCCCACGTCCCGCCCATGCGCTCGCGCGCTTCCAGCACGGTAAACCTGCGCTCAGGACAGTCCCGACGCAAATGACAGGCCGCCCCAATACCGGACAAACCCGCGCCAATAATAATCGTATCGAAATGCTCTCCCATGATTTTGTTTAGGGTTTCGCGCAGGATGAGTCAGGCAACAAAATCGACTAAACGCCCATGCGGAAGCGTTCAACCATAGGAAATCGTTTACAGCCCATCTTGTGACTGCCGGAATGTTTGAATTAGGACTGCCCGCGTGACACAGACCGCGATGGTCTACCAGAGGTGAAGTTCTAAATGTGATTTACGCGACTTGCGCCACGCGGCGATAGTTTTTGAGGAAACGGCCAGTCATAAACCCCACAAGTCAGGCCACTTGGACCAGGTGGTCGGCTCTCGTTCCCAAAGTCCCGGCTCAGTCCACGCTCTCACACGCAGATGCTCAGACCCATCGTCTTTCAGACCAGATAGTGAGCGCTAACCTGTCCCGTGTCTGAAAGAACAGCTTAAATATGACCCGTAAAAACCAAAGTGGGGACGCATCTTTTCAATAAATCTATAAGCAGTTGAAAGAATGATATAATTTAACCCTAACGAAAGGCAGGAAATAGGGATTAAGTTTGGAAATCGCCGCCTTACCCCATCATCACAAGACCAATCGCGTCGGACAGTTTCACTGTCTTTGGCTCATATCTTGTGGTCTACCTGTTACGTTACAATGGAGTATCCCAGTTTGTAGTGATTTCACAAACTTCAGGCTCTTCTTCCACACTATACAACCACGTTGAAAATGCAGGCGGGGCGGGGTGCTCATTTAATAACAAGGCAATAATGGCCTCGCCAAAACGGGCTATTGGCTCTGATGGAATTACTTTCATGCCTCTTGGGTGAATCTCTAAACCCTCGGCAAGGTCTAAAGACCTAACTTCTTCACCGGTAAAGTCACCATGAGAACGGATTTCTGAAACAGCAAGACGAGAAAGAGAAATAACCAAGTTTATTTGCTCCTCTGTCCAGTCATCATCCGCATAAAAAGCACACACATTTATGGCAGCAGCCACCTGCCATTTTTCGACACATTCATCTAACCAAATTACTTTCTTGCCATCAAAGTGTTTTTTAGTCGCGTCAACGAGGTGCCAAAGGAATACACCTCCTACGACGTCGTAAACCCAAAAGAATTTACCTCGGAAATCAACGGCTGATAATTTGGTCATGAAATCAATTCGTCTTTCTTGCTAAAATTTTAGCCCTCTTCACCAATCCCCGCTAATACTTTGCCAGACGCCCAACAACGCCACCGCTGCCGTGTCCGCGCGTAAAATTCTTGGACCGAGGGTTACGGGGTGGACATTGGGCATGGCGCGGAGCTGCATTCTTTCTGCATCTGTAAACCCGCCTTCAGGGCCGATGAGGATTGAGACGGGAGCTTTTATATTCGCGCAGACCTCTTGCGCAGGTTTTGCGTCGCCCGCTTCATCCGCAAAAAGGATGGGCGTGTCGCCCCAATCCGCCAAACGGTCGAGCAGCGGTTTCGGCGCTTGAAATTCAGGAGTGTCTAAGCGTTCCGTTTGCTCGGCCGCTTCAATGGCTTGCAG
>CAZBDT010000076.1:0-11773 GCA_964490745.1 uncultured Algimonas sp. | reverse complement strand
GTGATCTGCTGCGCGAAAGCCCCGGCATCATGGTTGTCGATAAGCCGGAAGATGGCGGATATGTCACACCCGTTGAATGTGTCGGTGAATATGCGACATATATTTCTCGGCTGCGGGAAGATAGCACACAGGACAACACGCTGAATTTCTGGTGCGTCTCAGACAACTTACGCAAAGGTGCGGCGCTAAATACGGTGCAGATTGCTGAATTATTGGCTAACCGTAAACTGCCGCGAAATGCGCAATCAAAAGCGGCTTAGTTAAAAAATTTGAATTCTTGATATTAAAAAAGCCCGGATAACTATCCGGGCTTTTTCGTGACTCAGAAAGACCGATTTTAAATCGGGTTTCCGTCGGCATCGACCTCGACAATATCATAGCCAAGCGCCGCGACTTCATCATAGACTTTGGCTTTATCTCCGACGACGACCATAATCATATCATCCAGATTTAAATGCGCTTTGGCGAGGCGGTCAAAATCCGCTTTTTCCATATTCGCTAAAATTTCAGCCTGCTCGTCAACATGATTGGCTTCGAGATCATATGTCGCCATACGCGATAAGAAGCGGAGCTTCTGGCCCGGTGTTTCATAAGCGCGCGCATCAGATTGGCCGAGTGAAGACTGCGTGAAAGCAACTTCTTCAGCTGTGGCACCATTCTCGTAATAGCCTTGAATTTCAGTCACAAATTCGACGATCGAAGCCGCAGTCGCATCAGCGCGAACGCCGGCACCTGCCCGGTACCAGCCGCCTTTTTCATTTCCGTTAAAGAAAGAACGTGCGCCATATGTGTAGCCTTTATCTTCGCGAAGATTGAGGTTGATACGGCTGTTAAACGCCCCGCCGAGCGGATAATTCATGACATTGGATTTGTAATAATCACCGGTCGCATCATAGGGAAGGGCGCGTTTGCCAATCCGAATTTCACTTTGTGCGGCGTCCGGTTTGTCCACGAAATAAAGCGTTCCCGCGGTGAGTGTTGGGAAAGGCTTCATGTCTGCGGGGGCTACATCACCACCGGACCATTCAGAAAGGGGCGCGAGCGCTTTCTTCATGGCGGCTTCGTCCAAATCACTCACGGCAACAACGGAGGCGATTTGTGGTGAATAATGGTCCGCGTAGAACGCTTTCACATCGTCCAGCGTGATATTTTCAATCGACTCTTCTGTACCTGAATTAGCATAGGCTGTTGGATTATCAGCCCCATACATCAATTTATTGAAGAGATTTGATGCGGTAACAGAGGCTTCCTTCTTGTTCGCTTTAATGCCTTGCAGGGCATTGGCTTTGTCACGATTGAAATCAGCCTCATCAAATTTTGGTTTCAACAGCTGCTCCATCGCGATCGCAATGGTCTCATCCAGATTTCGCGTCAATGTTCGGATACGCATCGTCGAAAAGCTATCGCCAGCATTAAAGGATACGGAAGAACCGAGCTTGTCCAATTCATTTGATATCTCTTCAACACTGCGCTCTGTTGTGGCTTCATTCAGAAGGCCTGCCGTCAAACTGGCGAGACCCAGCTTGTCCAAGGTCTCATGGCTTTGTCCGGCTTTGATGCGCAGGCTGATGGTTGTGGTCGGAACTTCTGTATTTCGCGCGGCGAGAACGTCTATTCCGTTTGACGTCGTGAATTCATAAGTGTCAGGCGCTTTAATTTGTGGGATATTATCGCCAGCTGGAGGGATGACAGAGCGGTCCAGCCCTTCGGGATCTTCCGGACGAGTCCATTCAAAGTCCTCCGCAGAATCGTTATATTCAGGGATTGTGCGCTCATAACGTTGCCACGTATCTTCGCGGGCAATCATGCTTGTCGCCCCTTTGGGAACGATAGACATGATGACGGCATTCTGGCCTTTGATATATTGGTTATAAACGCGCATGACGTCCGCTTTTGTCACATTCTCATAGCGTGCAATATCGTCGCTGATACCGTTTGGGCTGTCGCGATAGGTTTGATAGGCCGCTAATTGACTGACCTTGCCGGAAACGGATTCCAGACCATAAATCAGGCCTGAAACGATTGAAGATTTAACGCGTGTCAGGTCGTCATCCATTACTCCGCGCTCTTCGAATTCATCAAATGCCGCACGCATTTTCTCTTCCAAATCGCCGAGCTTTTGAACCTTGGCCGGATTGGCGAGCGTGAAGAGGGTGAGTGTACAATGGATTTCGCGACAACCATGTCCGGCAGACGCTTGAACTGTCAGTCCCGGCTTTTGGATGTTTTTGTATAGGATAGAGGTTTGTCCCTGACCCAAAATATTGGCGAGAACATCCAGTGGCGCTTCGTCCGGATGGTTTGCGTGAACCGTAGGCCAGCTCATATAAAGTAGAGGGAGCTGCACATTATCCTCGAGAGAGATATAACGATCTTCCGCCAAAGTGATTGGCTCAAAGACGGGGTCGTCTTGTTCAGGCCCGGCAGGAATTGTGCCGAAGTAAAGATTGATCCATTCCAAGGTTTGTTGGGTGTCGAAATCTCCGCCAATGGTCAGCGTCGCATTATTTGGACCGTACCACTCCAAGAAAAACTTCTTCAGATCCGTGAGCGTCGCACGGTCAAGATCTTCGAGATAGCCAATCGTCGACCAGCTATAGGGATGACCCTCAGGATACATGGCCTCACCGACTCGTTCCCAAAGAAGACCATAGGGCCGATTGTCAACGCGTTGTCCGCGCTCATTCTTCACCGTTTCACGTTGGACCTCGAACTTTTCCTGCGTCACGGCATCGAGGAAAAAGCCCATACGATCCGCTTCCAGCCACAACATTTTTTCCAGTTGGTTTGAAGGAACCGTCTGAAAATAATTCGTTCTGTCGCTATTGGTTGTCCCGTTTAGCGTCCCGCCGGACTCCGTGATGATTTTAAAATGCTGTTCATCGGCAACATTTTCAGACCCTTGGAACATCATATGTTCAAAGAAATGAGCAAAGCCGGAGCGACCCGGTTCTTCCCGACCTGACCCCACATGATATGTCACGTCCACATGGACAAGCGGGTCGGATTTGTCTTCATGCAAGACGACAGTAAGACCATTGTCGAGCACGTATTTTGTGTAGGGGATAACAACCTCATCACCCGCAGCCGCCTTAACAGTTTCGACCTTGGTTATGCCTGCCGGTAATGTCACGGCCTCAGCAACTTCTTTAGTCATTTGCTCAGCATTATCAGCCGCTTTACATGCGGTAAGAGCGAGACTGATTGCTGCGCTGGCCAAGAGAGCTTTAAGCGTGTTTGTCATAGGAAATGCCTCGGGACGAATGTGAATAAATTTATCGATTAGCGGCAAACTAACAGAGAGTTTCGGAGAATGCTATCCTTATTGATGCCACGGATTGCGCGACTTTCTTCCTAAATCATTCGATTTTGTAGAAGGAGTTTCTAAGGCTTGCCCCATACGAGATCGCGGCCTGCTTTGCGTTCCTACACGCCCGCCGCCATATTTCACAATGGCTTCGATACGTTTGTCGATAGGCGGGTGAGTGGCGAAAGCTCCAGCTAAACCCACCTTAGGATTATGCAAGGCCATCTCCCGAATTTCTTCCGGCACATTATGGAGCGTGGCTTTTCCTGAAATTTTTTCCAAAGCTCGGATCATCGCATCCGGATCTTTGGTCAGATCAACCGCACCCGCATCTGCCATATATTCGCGTTTGCGGCTAAGGGTGAACCGAATGAGCACAGCGAAAAAATAGGTCACGGCAATAATGGCCAACCCGAAAAATATCAGCGCACCAGCATTACCTCCGCCGCTGCGACGGTGATGGTCTGTCCGGCTTAGATTTGTCCTGAACAATCCGCGTGTCACGCTTTCTCCGACAAAGGCAAAAATGCCGACAAAGATCACGGCGATAATAAGCATGCGGACATCTTTATGTCGAATATGGGATAGCTCATGTGCGATGACAGCGTTTAGCTCCTCATCATCCAGATTGTTCATGAGGCCGCGTGTCAATGTGATTTGATAATTCTTGTCCCTTATTCCTGATGCAAATGCGTTCATCTGATCGGTTTCAATGACGTTTAGTCGAGGCATGGTCATCCCACGACTGATGCAGAGATTTTCCAGCATGTCATAGGCGCGGGGTTCTTCAGATCGCGTCAAGGCGCGGGATTTAACAGACGCGCTGATAATACTTTGATGGGCGAAAAAGGCGATGCCAAACCAGCCACCCGCCAAACCCAATGTGATTGGGGCGGCCGCGGGCATAGTTGAAATGGCCGTTTGTAAACCGTCCTCCATACCGCCACTGGATGTGAAGCCTTGGAAAACGAGGATGATGCCGAAAGCCATCAGCAAGAGCAAAAGCGGAAATAAAATGAGTAGTAAAGTGCTACGTAAATTATTATTCCAGATATGCGTTTTAAGTCCGTAGGCTTCCAGCATGATGGGAAACTATTCGTCGAAATTGACCTCTGGCGGCGTCTGGAGCGCGATACGCCCTTCAGGCGCTTCAAAGAACTCACGCTCTTTAAACCCAAATGGACCTGCGATCAGGACGGCCGGAAATTGCTCACGACCTGTGTTATATTCTTGAACAGAATTATTATAGAATCGGCGCGCAGCCGCGATCTTATTTTCTACGTCTGAAAGCTGATCTTGTAGTTGTAGGAAATTCGTATTGGCTTTCAGATCAGGATAAGCTTCTGCAAGAGCAAAGAGCTTACCTAAAGCTTGGGTCAACATACCTTCTGCGGCGGCTTGTCCTTGAACACTGGTCGCGCCCATAGCGGCGGCGCGCGCCTGAACGACTTCTTCGAAAGTACTCTTTTCATGTTTAGCATAGCCTTTGACTGTGCTGACGAGTTGAGGGACGAGATCTTGGCGCTGTTTAAGCTGGACTTCAATATCTGACCAAGCCTGATTGGTCGTCTGACGTAATGCGACAAGACGGTTATATATGCCGATAATAATAACGGCGAGCGCGACAATGATGCCGAGAATGATTAAAAGAATCGTCATAATCAACCCCTCCAAGGTAACCTCATAGAATTTGGGGGCAAAACCCGAAAAAAGCAAGAGAATGATGAGGGTTTGCTAGTTTTGTAAGCTCTCCGGAAGCGTTGTCGCTAGACCCGGAAAGGCGATGACTAAGCCGATTAGTGCGATTTGAATCGCGATAAAAGGAAGAACGCCCTTATAGAGGGCCGTCGTGGTCACTTCAGGTGGGGCCACGCCGCGAAGATAGAACAGCGCAAATCCGAAGGGCGGAGTCAAAAAGCTAGTCTGAAGATTTAACGCCATTACAATCCCCAACCAGATTGGGTCCATTCCTGTGGCGAGCAAAGGCGGCGCAACGAGCGGAACGACAACGAAGGTGATCTCGATAAAATCGAGAAAAAATCCAAGAATGAACATCAAGATCATCACGAGGATAAAGGCGCCTGTCGGGCCACCCGGAGCATGTTCCAACATGCGCGCGACCATTTCATCTCCGCCAAAACCGCGAAAGACGAGGCTGAAGATTGTTGCGCCGATCAGGATCACAAAGACCATTGCCGTGATGTGAAGTGTCGTGCGGGAGACCTCGCCCAGCGCACCTGTACGTCCCAATCGGAAGGTCGCGAGAAGTGCGCCAATCCCGCCTAGAATGGCGAGACAGACGGCAATAGCGATACTTAATCGCTCAATACCCGACCAATCTGTTTGGGAAAGACGTAAATCGACGCCCGTAAGGTCTAGAGCCACAAGCCCTAATAGACCGACTGCAGATAGATAAGCGGCCTTTCTCGAGAGGTGGCCGAGTGGCGTGGTCGCTTCCGTTTTGTAACAGGCCAAAAGGATCGCTCCCAATGCACCAAGCGCCGCGCCCCGTGTGGGTGTGGCATAGCCGGACAGAATTGACCCAAGCACCGCGATGATCAGAAAGATTGGTGGAAGCATGGATTTAAAACTCTTCCAGAGCAGGGCTTTAGCCTCCGCGCCTTCGGGCCAATCTTGCGCGGGCGCATCTGTTGGTTTGACGACTGCAACGGCGAAAATATAGAGCGCATAAGTGGCGACGAGAATGAGCCCGGGCAGAAGCGCGCCTGCAAATAAATCGCCAACGGACACAATTTTATCCGTGTCTAAATTATAACTTCGTTTTGCTTCCTGAAACGCATTCGAAATTTGATCCGCCAATATGACGAGTACGATAGAAGGCGGGATGATTTGGCCCAATGTCCCACTGGCCGCGATGGAGGCCGAGGCGAGGGAGGGGGCGTAGCCTCTATTGAGCATTGTGGGGAGTGAAAGTAACCCCATCGTTACAACGGTTGCGCCAACAATCCCCGTACTGGCCGCGAGTAATGCGCCCACAAAGATAACGGAAATCCCTAAACCGCCGCGCATGGGGCCAAAGAGAGTCCCCATATTTTCCAGCAAGTCTTCGGCGATGCGGGATTTCTCCAACATCACCCCCATGAAAACAAAAAGCGGGACGGCGATCAGGATTTCCCGCGTGATGAGTGGATAAATCCGTCCCGGCATCGAGAGCAGATAAACAGGATCAAACGTCCCTGTCAGCACGCCTATCCCTGCAAATAAAAGCGAGGTTCCCGCCAAAGTGAAGGCGACATTATAGCCGGACATTAAGGCGCCGCAGACGGATAAAAACATCAAAGCGGCAAGTATTTCTGCGCCGCTCATAACACATCCTCCGATCCTGTTCGAAAGAACGGCGGAACGCCTTGAGGCCGCTCAGGGCGTGTCTGGCCGCATAGGCACATGGATGCGCGCAAGGCGATCGAATATCCTTGCAACAACAATGTTACGGCAAAGATTGGGATAAGGGTTTTTAAGATATAGACACCGCGAATCCCTGTGGCTTCGCTGGATCCTTCGCGGATAGACCACGCAAAACTCACAAAACTCTGTGCATTCCAGATTAAAAGAAGACAGGCAGGGGCCATGAGGAGATAAAAGCCCAACAGGTCGACTCGCGCTTTCCCTATATCTGTCATGCGCGCATGAAAAATATCAACACGAACATGTTGTCCCGCCAGCAATGTCGCAGCTGCCCCAAGCATGATCACAAAGGCTTGGAAATACTTCGCGGATTCAAGCCATTTTGTTGTCGTTACTCCAAAGATAGAGAGGGCAAAAACGGACGCAGCAACGGATAAAACGAGTATAGGCAAAAGCCATTTAGTGGCTTCGCCGAGGCGAAAGCTGAAAGTGTCAATCAGTGTAATAAAGCCTTCGCTAACACTTTTTACAACGGCGTGTCGGGGAAGTATGAGGTGCAAAACGGGCCAGACTAAGAACGGTAAAAAGGCCCAGCCTATGGCTTGTAAAATCCCCCCAATCACGCCCTATCTCCCAAGGGCAGCTTCGCGCGCGGCGATATAACGACCTTCGGACATCTCTGTCCAATAGCGCATTTGATTGCGGGTTTTGAAATAGCTATCGGCGATACGTCGCGTCAGCGGATCGGCATTGCCAAATTCATCGACAATTTCGTCTGCAATCACACCCACACGTTTGAGGATTTCCGTGCTAAAAAATTGTGGTTCAATATCATATTTTATTTTGAGCTCTTCCAACGCTTGTGCATTTTTATAAGTATATTCCCCAATCGACGCATCATTGGCAGCTTTGCAGGAAAAGCGGATCATATTTTGCTCTGACGCGCTCAATCCGTTCCAGACATCTAAATTTATACCGAGAGACAAAGACGCACCGGGTTCGTGAAATCCGGGGGCGTAATAATAGGGCGCTTCACGGTAAAAGCCGAGTGCGAGGTCATTCCACGGCCCGACCCATTCTGTTGCATCAATACTACCCGATTGCAGGGCTTGATATATCTCGCCGCCCGGCAAGGTGACCGCTGTGCCGCCGAGCACGCGGATGACTTCTCCGCCCAGACCCGGCATCCGCATGCGAAGGCCTTTGAAATCTTCTAAAGTTTCCATTTTCTTGCGGAACCAGCCGCCGGTTTGATGACCTGTATTTCCGGCCTGAAAGGCTTTGATATTGAATTTGGCCGAAAGCTCATCCCAGAGCCGTTGCCCGCCGCCAAAGTCACACCAGCCCATAATCTCTGCCGCCGTCATACCCATCGGAATCGCCGTGAAGAATGAGAAGCCGCGTGATTTACCTTGCCAGTAATATTCGGCAGCATGATACATATCGGCTGCGCCCGTACTGGTGGCGTCGAAACATTCTGTGGCTCCGACCAGCTCGCCTGCTGCAAAGACTTTGACCTCTATGCGTCCATCACTCATTTGGCGCATAGCGTTTGCAAAACGGTTAGGCATTTGCCCCAGACCCGGAAAGTCCTTTGGCCAGCTGGTGGCCATGCGAAATTCCTTTCGATTTTGCGAGAGGTTGGGGGCCGATAAAGTGTCGCTACGCTTCGGCGCGGCTGTCTTGGATTTCGGTCGTAAGGCCCCGACCACGCCCGCGCCCGTTGCAAGGGCGGCTGCGCTGACCACGATATCGCGTCTTTTGACCGTCATTTTGACCTGCGCCGCGCAAGTGGTTTCCATCCCGCATGGGTCAGGGTTTCGGCAGGCGTAAATCGTGATTTATAACTCATCTTTGGACTGTCCGGCACCCAATATCCCAAATAGAGATAATCCATATCCAGGGCGCGGCATTTTTCTATATGATTAAGAACCATGTAATTGCCGAGGGAGCGATGAGAATGATCGGGGTCAAAAAAACTATAGACGAGAGATATGCCGTCGGTGAGATGATCTAAAAGCATGGCTGCGATCAGTGTTCCCTCCGCTGTGCGATATTCCGTGATTTCCGTTTCAGAGGCGCATTCTTCTGCCATCATTTCATAGCGCTCAAAATCCATCGTTGTCATGCCTCCACCCGCGTGACGTTTATGGAGGTAACGTTGCAAAAGGTCGAATTGTTCCTGAGTCGCAGCGGCGAATTTTGTTTCTATAAAGAGATCAGAATTACGCTTCACAGTCCGCTTGAAAGAAGACGTCATTCTAAAGTTTTGAAGGTCTACGCGCAGGCTCCGGCATTCGCGACATGTCTCGCAGGCCGGACGGTAAATCACATTTTGAGACCGTCGAAATCCGGCATGTGTGAGATAGTTATTCAGGTGAGGGCCGTCCAATGGATCGAGCTGGGTAAATATCTTCCGTTCCATCCGTCCCGGTAAATAGGGGCAGGGCGACGGAATTGTCAGATAAAACTGCAATTGGTTCGGATCGAACGGGTGACTCATTAGGGTCTGACCCCATGATAAGACTTGATCAGGACGCTGCGATTTTGCCCTGATGATAGGAGAGAAGCGCATGGAACTGCTCGCAATTTCGAGCATTCTCGAATGGTGCATTTCGTTGAGCGAATTGCACTGAGCAGCAGGTCAAAAGCGCTGTGCCCCTCCGGGGTATGGCCAAATTCATCCATTTCGGCGTCGAAGAGCCTTGCCTTGCGGACGCAAAGCTTTGTCTCTTCTCCTAGAACTGAATGAATTTGCCTCATATACTGATTAAGTCCTATCTTGGGTTCAGACCCCACTGTTAGAGTTGAAAGAAGACAGGCGCAAGCAGGGTATATGATATCCAAAGCAGTAAAATAAGCGGTCCGCCAAAGCGGATGAAGTCACTAAACCTGTAATGCCCCGGTCCCAAGACCAGTAGATTGGTCTGATAAGCAATAGGTGTTGCGAAGCAGCAATTGGCCGCGAAGATGACAGTCAAAACCATCGCAATGGGGTCGATGCCGGTCTGGGCGCTAATCTCTAATGCAATGGGCGAGAAGAGAAGCGCGGCGGCGCTATTGCTGATGATGTTGGTGAAAAAGGCGATAACGATAAAGACTGCGCCAATGAGGATTTGATTGCCGTAAGGCATAAAGGCCGAGACAATCCCTTCGCCGATATATGCCGCACCGCCCGTCTGTTCGAGGGACAGGCCCATGGCAAAGGCAGCGCCGATCAAAAGAAAGATACGCATATCCAATGCGCGCACGGCTTGTCGAATATTCAAACATCCCGTTGCAATCATGCCCAATGCCCCGCCTAAGGCCGCGATTTCAATAGGCAAGATCGATGTCGCCGCCAGTGCTATCGTAGCAATGAAAATGATGCGGGCGAAGAGAGATTTACGAATGTCAGGTAGCTCCACCATGGACCAATCGAGCAACAGCAAATCGCGATTATTCCGCAGGCCTAGCATGTCGCTGTCATAGCCAAAGAGCAGCAGGACATCGCCTGCCTCTAATCGGATTTCCAGCATCTTCTTGCGTATCATACGGGAGCGCCTTTGCACGCCCAAAACCAAGGTGCCTGTCTGGCGGCGAAACCCGATTTGTTCAATCGTGCGACCAATCATACGCGAACCCGGTGCGATGACAGCTTCTGAAATAATAAGCGGCTGGGCGGTATCTGTTTCAGCTTCAAATCCGCCAATCGTCAACATACCGCGGAGATATTCGGGTTGCGTTGAGAGGAGATTGGACAGACTTTTTCTTGTGGCGGCAACAACGAGTACATCACCCGGCTCTAGTGTTTCTTCAAAGGGAGGCAGCATAGAGCGTTCGCCGCGTTGGACCATGCGGACGGTCACGTCTTTAAGTGTTGGAAACAGCCCCGCAACGGGTTTAGCCCCAACGAGCGGGTGGTTCGGCGTGACGCGAATTTGCGCGATATATTGATGACCTGACGCATTCATTTCAGTTTCAAGCCCCTGACGTTCAGGCAGGAGGATGGGCGCCATTAAAATAATGTAAGCGGCGCCAATCGCGGCGATTGCCATACCGGGCACAAATTGTGTGAAGAATGAGAGCTCAAATTCTGTCGTTCTGACCAAGACATCATTGACCAAAAGGTTAGTGGAGGAGCCAATCAGCGTCGTCATACCCGCCAAAATCGAGACGAAAGAGAGCGGCATCATATAGCGCGAGGCATTATGGCGAAGCCGAACGGCCATGGCCGCCATTACCGGAATAAACATCACGACAACAGGTGTGTTATTCATAAACATAGACACGATGAAAGCGACAACGAAAACCAAAAGAAGCGTCAGGCGCGGAGAACGATCGAGCGAATTATTGATCCCCATAATCGGGCCTTCTAACGCTCCCGTTTGGAACATGCCTTGTCCGACAACGAGTAAGGCCATGATCGTGACGAGAGCAGGCGCGGCAAACCCGGATAAAAGCTGCGCATTGCCAAGTTCTGCTGTTTTTCCAAAGAGATGGAAAAACAGCATGAGGGCGACGATTATGCCAACACTAATCGCCTCAATCGAGAAGCTCTCGCGCACATAGAACCACACGCCCACGGCAACAATGCCGAAGACAGCCCACATTTGCCAGATTTCCGGCAAAGCCATCATAATAATTGGGTGAGTCCAGTTGCCATTCTCTCTTTGAACGGCATAGGAACGCGTAAGACAAGATTTTAGTTAGGATTTTACATGAGCAAGGTCGCTTTTTTGGGTTTGGGTGTGATGGGTTATCCTATGGCGGGGCATTTGGTGGCCGCAGGTCATGATGTTCGGGTATGGAACAGGACGAAATCTGTTTCGGAAAAATGGGGGCAAACTTATGACGGCAAACCCGAAGACATGATAGACGCCGCCGTATTAGACGCTGATTTCGTGATGATGTGCGTCGGTCGCGATGCGGACGTGCTGGACGTGGCGGGTAAAGCTATCCCTGCCATGCGGAGCGGGGCAATCTTAGTTGATCATACGACAGCGTCAGACGGCTGTGCCAAATCCGTCGGGCAGCAATGCGATGCGGCAAATATTGGATTTTTAGACGCCCCGATCTCCGGCGGGGAAGCTGGCGCGGTTAATGGCCAACTCACCGTGA
>CAZBDT010000075.1:0-11781 GCA_964490745.1 uncultured Algimonas sp. | reverse complement strand
AAAATCAAGGCCTCGATCACGCCTCTATTTGGCCGGGTGAAACGGCAGAGCTTTTAAATGTGGATGTCCAAAAGATCACGGTTGAGGTACTAGACCCACCGGAAGGCTGCAATTGATCTGTGGGACTGCGCGACATTGCGCATTGACAATCCGTCTCACCTTGGTGACTTAACTTTATGCCAATTGACGCGTCCACATTTCCGATGGTGCTGCTCTACGCTGTCCCGTTTTTTGTACTCAGCCTATCTTTGGAATGGTGGCTGGTTCGCAAAGGCAAAGTCGAAGGCAGCTACGCGACGAAAGATGCGCTCACCTCCATGCTCATGGGGTTTGGCAATTTGATATCTGATATTCTGATGGGTGCTATCAGCCTCGCTATCCTTATGTGGGCTTGGCAATTTAAGCTTTTCGACTGGGGTATCAGCTTACCCATCATCATCTTGGCGCTGATTGCGCAAGATTTCCTCTATTATTGGAAACATCGCGCCGCCCACCGCATACGCTGGTTCTGGACGGCGCATGTCGTTCATCATAGCAGCGAATATTATAATTTATCGACGGCGCTGCGGCAGCCTTGGAATAATCATTTTACGGGATTCGTGTTGCTCTCTACGCCTTTGGTGTTTTTGGGCGTCCATCCTTTATTGTTGGGCTTTGTCGGGGCCTTGAACCTTCTCTATCAATATTGGATACATACAGAGGCGATTGATAAAATGCCGAATTGGTTTGAGGCCGTGTTTAATACGCCGTCTCATCACCGCGCCCATCACGGGACAAATCCGCAATATTTAGATTCAAATTATGCCGGCATATTTATTATCTGGGATAAGATGTTCGGGACCTTTGTACCGGAAGATCCGAGCGAGCGACCAGATTATGGTTTGGTGCAAAATATCGGGACCTATAACCCGTTCAAGGTGGCGTTTGTTGAAATGTGGAATGCGGTCAAAGATGTCTGCACGCCGAAAATTACGCTGAGCCAGCGGCTCAAATATCTTTTTGCGCCACCGGGGTGGTCACATGATGGATCGCGTCAAAGTTCTGCGCATATCAAAGCGGACTATGTGCGGCAAAATCCGCATCTCGCGGGCACGCCCGGATTACCCCCAGATATGTCTGAACCCATCTAACCTAATCCGTGAAAGAGCGCACGCTGCGTCATGTTCAAACCTTTAGGAGATTTGGCCTTCAAAGTGTCCCCTGATTTTCGAATTGTAAATTGAGCTGTCTTGCTGAGCATATAATCGCGCGATAAAACCGTATCGACATTTAACATGCGCACTGTGGCGGCTTTGGGCGTAAGCGTCAGATCAATAAATCCGCTTCGTGTTGCATTGTAATAGCGCGCATCGGGATTTTCTTGTGTCAAAAGCAGATTATGGTCCGGCGTCGCATCGCCTAAATAGGCCGTTAGTGTTTGGGAGGAGACGGAGCTTGTGACGACTTCCATGCCGAATTTTGTGCCGCTTTCCGAGGTCAGATCATTTAACCAAAACTCATGTGCGTCGCCCGTCAGCACCAACATATCATTCAGACCAGCCTCATCTAAAGCCGTGTAAAAATTCTCCCGCGCGACAGGATAACCGTCCCAACTATCCGGATAGACGGGCATGTTATATTTGCTGAGCGTGAGGAAATCTCGGACGCCTGGCCAATCTTTTTCAATCCGCGTCAAGGCGGTTTCATCGATATATGGCGTAAAATCAGGGGTCAGCAAACGCCCCATAATGACTTGATTGGCGAGTAATCGCCACACCACGCCGTCATCTTTGGATTGGCGCATGGCGTTAATGATAAAGTCTTGTTGATCCGCGCCAAACATTTCTCTGTCCGGGGCATATAAGATGTCTTGACGGAATTTATCTGCGCCGCCGTCTGACGCAATTTCATCTATATAGGCTTCCACAATAATCGGTTCGGCCCGCGCCGTCAGTCGGGTTTCCACGCAGGTTAGATTGGCCAAATCACCAAAGCGGAAATTCCGGTAAATGTCAGACCGAACACGGCCCGGCCTGGGCTCGCGGATCGGCATCCATTCATAATAGGCCCGCAAGGCCGCTTGTTGTCTCTCGCCCCAATCGCCCTCTTGATCGGGTTGATGATTTTCGGCCCCGCCCGTCCAGCTATCATTGGTTGTCTCATGATCATCCCAGACGGCGATCAGCGGCATTTTCGCTGTCGCAGATTGTAGGGCCGCATCTGTTCTATAT
Source organism: uncultured Algimonas sp. (assembly GCA_964490745.1). GTDB lineage: Bacteria > Pseudomonadota > Alphaproteobacteria > Caulobacterales > Maricaulaceae > Litorimonas. Next base: position 9,571 of record CAZBDT010000075.1, on the reverse strand, counting down.
TGCGCGTGGCGCTGTCGGTAATCATTAAGCTCAATAATTTCGTGAGCAGGTTCGTGAATACGGTCCGGCAAGCGAGGGGTCTCTAACGCGCCATATTCATAATAATAATCGCCCAAATGTATCAGGGCATCATAGGGCTGGGTTTCGGCGCGTTTAGCAATCGCGTCATAAGTGTTGAAATAGCCATGCTGCCAATTCGCACAGGACACAACGGCAAAGCGTAATTGGTCCGTGCGACCTTTCGGCAATGTGCGTGTGCGTCCAATTTGTGAAACGGCCTTACCTGCGCGGAACCGGTAGAAATACTCTTGTCCGGCTTTCAATTTCTCCGCGATGACCTTCACACAATAATCGCGTGAGGCCTGCGCAGATGTGGAACCAGTTGCGACGATGCTGTTAAAGTCTGGGTCTGAGGCAACGTCCCAGACAACCTCTATGTCACCGTCTAAATCCGCTGTTAGTCGGGTCCAAAGTACTACGCTCTCCGTGAAAGGGTCCCCTGACGCTACGCCATGTGCGAAAGCTCCCGCTTTCACAACGCCGTCATTTTTCCCCGAAATCGATTCCGGTGAGGTGCAGGCGGCCAAGCCCGCTCCGGCTGTCAGCCCCATCACGCCCCGACGTGTTAGTTTGCTTTGCATAAATCCCGCTTTGGCTTTTATCATTTTTATTTACGACCTACTATCAGGATTGGTTGTGGGGTCCAGATACGGTTTTACTTATCAATCCTTCAGTTTTGACGGGGGCGCGCTTGACGACTTTCAAAGGGTTCCAGCCCATTGCACCCATTATCTCTGATAATGTTGCCTGTCGTTTAACTTTCGGCGGGCGGCTTTTGGGGCGTGTGAAAAACCCGTCTCGCAGGCCACGAAATGTTGGTTTGAACCGGCCTTTTCGAAGCACACTGACCGTCAGAAAAGCGAGGTTCGCCGCAATATGGGGCAGGGCCAGAAACAGGCATAAGGGGAGGGGCATATTATTGAAAAATGTCCAAATGCGATTGCGTGTCCCGTGGTAAACGGCAAAGTCTGAGGCGCGGCCTGAAATGGCCGAGCTGACATGATCAATGATCGTATCCGCACTTTGCACGCAGCGATATCCGGCCAGACGCATACGGAAAGCGAGGTCGACATCTTCGTGGTAACAAAAGAAGCTTTCATCAAAGCCGCCTAAAGCTAGAAATACGGATCGGTCATATAAGGCTCCCGCTCCGCAGGGGCCAAAGGCCTCGCGCGTTGTGATCTTTGAGACAGGTTTTCCAAATCCCGCACGCCACGCAATCCCGAAGGCATGATATTCGTCGCCCAAGCCATCAAATTTATCAGGCTCTAAGGCGAGATATTGCGTACTGCCGACCATTGCTGTTTTGGGAAGAATGTTGCGGGCTTGGAGACCTTTTTCCAACCAATCAGGCCGTGCAAATGCGTCAGGGTTTAACAAGGCAATCCAATCCGCAGAGGCTCGCCGGGCCGCGCGGTTATTGGCAACGGCGAAACCTAAATTTTCTCCCGCTTCTATGATGATAAAACGTGGGTCTAAATCTGGCAAAGATTGCAAGGACCCATCCGTACTGCCATTATCGACGAGGATACATTCGAAATTCGTCAGGGTCTGTGAAAGAAGACTTTCCACACAAGGACGCAAGTGCTCACCCGCATTGTAATTCACAATGATGACGGAAATCTCGGGCGTTTGGGACTTAATTTGCACACAAAAGCTCTAACAGACTCAGCGAATAGTCATAGTCCTGAAACACGCCTAAACCATCTTGCGCACAGCATATAAAAAAAACGTTATATCGCGTTGACGCCACTCAGTTGAAGGCGTATTGGCCCCGAAGAAGCAAGACCGTTACGAATAACTTGATCAGGAAATACTGTCATGAGCGCACAAGATTACGTCGTCAAAGACATCTCTCTCGCCGAATTTGGGCGCAAAGAACTCGATATTGCCGAAACAGAAATGCCGGGTCTGATGTCCCTGCGCGAAGAATATGGCGAGAGCAAACCCCTCAAGGGTGCGCGCATTGTCGGCTCTTTACATATGACCATCCAAACAGCGGTTTTGATTGAAACGCTAACAGCTCTGGGCGCAGATGTTCGCTGGGCATCTTGCAATATTTTCTCAACACAAGACCACGCAGCGGCGGCTATCGCAGCCGGAGGCGTGCCTGTTTTTGCGATTAAAGGACAGAGTTTAGAAGAGCATTGGGATTATCTCGATAAGTCATTCCTCTTCCCGGAAGGCCCAAATCTCATTTTGGATGATGGCGGTGATGCGACGCTTTATGTCCTGCTTGGCGCGCGCGTTGAGGCGGGCGAAACCGAATTGATTTCGGGTGAGCCAAGCTCTGAGGAAGAGGCGGCTATTTTTGCGCAGATCAAAAAACGTATGGAAGAGTCGCCCGGATGGTTCACAAAAACACGCGATCAAATTCTCGGTGTCTCAGAAGAAACAACGACGGGTGTGCACCGTCTTTATCAATTGGTTGAAGAAGGCCGTCTGCCATTCCCGGCCATTAATGTGAACGACTCGGTCACAAAGTCTAAGTTTGATAATAAATATGGCTGTAAGGAATCGCTCGTCGACGGTATTCGACGTGCGACAGATACGATGATGGCCGGTAAAACAGCCGTTGTTCTTGGATATGGCGATGTGGGCAAAGGCTCTGCGGCGTCGCTGCGTGGAGCAGGTGCGCGGGTGAAGGTCACCGAAGTTGATCCGATCTGCGCGCTCCAAGCCGCCATGGATGGTTTTGAGGTCACGACGCTGGAAGATACAGTCGCGGATGCGGATATTTTCGTAACAACAACGGGAAATAAAGACGTCATTCGCATCGAACATATGCGCGAAATGAAAGACATGGCGATTGTCGGAAATATCGGTCACTTCGATAATGAAATCCAAGTGGCAGCACTGAAAAATCACAAATGGACGAATATCAAAGACCAAGTCGATATGATCACATTCCCGTCCGGCAATCGCATGATCCTTCTCTCAGAAGGGCGTCTGTTGAATCTTGGAAATGCGACGGGCCACCCGTCTTTCGTGATGTCTGCCAGTTTCACAAACCAAGTTTTAGCGCAGATCGAATTGTGGGAAGACGCGCATGCCAAAGCGAAAAAATATGAGAACAAGGTCTATATGTTGCCGAAACATCTCGATGAAAAAGTCGCCCGTCTCCATCTTGAACGGATTGGGGTGAAGCTCACTGAGATGACACAAGAGCAAGCCGATTATATCGGCGTCAAAGCCGAAGGCCCATACAAGCCAGAGCATTATCGGTATTAAAAACGGGCTGCACACTAACACGCAAACGGTCCAATATCGGACCGTTTTTTACCCTCCGAATAATAATAAAAAGCGCAAAGCCTTAAAATTGAGGAGCGAGCTATGAGCCGCCAATCTTACGAATTTACATCCGAATCCGTTTCAGAAGGTCATCCGGATAAAGTTTCAGACCGCATTTCAGATGAAATTGTTGATCTATATTTTCGCGAAGCCATCAAAGAAGGCATGGATCCTTGGCAGGTTCGCGTCGCGGCTGAGACGCTGACCACAACGAATAAAGTCGTTATTGCGGGCGAGACGCGCGGACCCACCTCTATCACGCCAGAGCGGATCGAAGCTTTGGCCCGCAATGCAATTAAAGACATTGGATATGAGCAAGACGGTTTTCATTGGAAACATGCCGATATTGACGTGCTGCTTCACCCGCAATCCGTCGATATTGCTCAAGGCGTTGATTCCGGTACAGGTTTACATACTGAAGAAGGGGCCGGTGATCAGGGCATTATGTTCGGTTATGCCTCATTAGATGTCCCTGAGGCATTGATGCCTGCGCCTGTTCATTATTCTCACAAAATTCTGCAGCGTCTCGCAAGAGCGCGGAAGTCGGAAGGCCAAGATTGGCTGGGGCCTGATAGCAAGTCACAAGTCACAGTGCGATATCACAATGGTCGTCCCGTAGAGGCCACAGCTATCGTCTTATCGACACAACATTTGGACGCCTCACTTGATAGTCGCGAAATTTCAAAACGTGTCATGCCTTATATTGAAGAGGTGCTGCCGACGGGCTGGCTGACGGACAATACGATTTTTCATATTAATCCTACAGGGAAATTTGTGATTGGCGGGCCGGACGGTGACGCAGGCCTGACGGGTCGTAAGATTATTGTTGATACTTATGGCGGCATGGCTCCACATGGGGGCGGAGCATTTTCCGGAAAAGATCCAACAAAAGTGGACCGCTCAGCCGCTTATGCGACACGTTACCTAGCAAAGAACCTCGTCGCGGCGGGTGTCGCACCATGGGTCGAAATCCAAGTCAGCTACGCCATTGGTGTAGCCGCCCCGACATCGATTTATGTCAATGTCGATGATAATAATCCGATCAAAGGCGACCGCATTGAAACGGTTATTCGTCAAGTCATGGATTTGACGCCGCGCGGTATTCGCAAACATCTGGACCTCAATAAACCCATCTATGCGCCGTCTTCTGCTTACGGGCATTTTGGTCGGGTGCCGGGAACCAATGGCGAATTTTCGTGGGAACGCGTTGATTTGGTTGATGAGATTAAGGCCAAGCTTTGAGCACATCTTCGGACAATTTGACCTGCGTGGCGATTATTGTTGGTGCGCATGGCGTTCACGGCGCAGTGAAGGTGAAATCTTTCACGCAGATTCCCGAAGATTTCTCAATCTATGGTCCGCTTCTGGGCGCGGACGGTCAGGTCGTTTTGACGCCTAAAAATCCGCGTCCGATCAATAAAGCGTTCACCATGCGCTCGCCCGAAATTAAAACGCGCGAACAGGCCATGGCGTTGAAAGGGACACAGCTCTTTGTCCCGCGCAGCGTTTTGCCGGAGCCTGAGGAAGATGATTTCTACTATACTGATCTGATCGGATTGGACGTCAAATCAACGGACGGTAAACGGATCGGGACAATTCGCGGCGTGCATGATTTTGGTGCTGGCGATATGTTAGAAATTCAGCCCGGAAAGTCGGCAGACACTCAAACCAGCTTTTTCCACCCCTTCACAAAAATTACTGTGCCCAAAGTCGATCTTAAGGCGGGTCGTGTCATCATTCACATAGAAGAGGCCGTGATGGGGCGGGCTCCCGCACAGACAAAACAAGTGCAAGATCATGCTGAGGGTGCAGACTCAGATAGTTAGTCTTTTTTGATAGATTTTTGCGGGCCTTCTATTCTTTCCTCTGCTAAACGCGAATTATGACAGTGGACGCTAAAACGAAATCAACACCGCCAAAGCTTATGCAGGCGATCCGTTTGGCTATGGCCGGGACAGAATCTGTCCAAGAGCGCCTGAATGATTTTGTCGTGGCTATCCAGTCTTCGATGAAGGTCAAGGTGGCGTCGATTTATCTACTGCGACCAGGCGCAGAGCTTGAACTTTCCGCCACAGAGGGCCTCAAAAAATCTGCTGTCCATAAAACGCGTATGAAACCCGGCGAAGGTCTTGTCGGCCATGTGGCATTGACGGCTAAACCTCTGAATTTGGCTGATGCGCCGTCTCATCCTCTCTTTTCTTATCGGCCGGAAACTGGGGAAGATCCGTTTAAGAGTTTTTTGGCTGTCCCGATCTTGCGCGGTGGTCGGACTTTGGGCGTTCTTGTCGTCCAAAGTGAACAGGCACGGACTTTCACTGAGGCCGAAGTCGAAGACCTTTTAACCGTGGCGATGGTTTTGGCCGAAATCATTATTGATGACGAACGCGTCGGCGGAAAAAAGGCTGCCCTGAAAGGCATTACGCTGGTTCCAGTCAAGCCGGAACGTTTTGATGGCAAAGCTTTTGCGCCAGGTCTCGTGCAAGGTTCGGCCCATTTGCATCTTCCGCCTGTTGCACCTGCCAATCTCTTGGCCGAAAATATTTCTGCTGAACAAAATCGTTTGGAAGAGGGCATTTCGGTTTTGCGCGCGAGTGTTGACGCCATGGTCTCAGGTGAGGCGGCGACCCTGTCGCGTGCGTCAAAGGAAATCTATGAGACCTACCGCATGTTCGCCTATGACCGGAAATGGGTCGGGCGCTTGCGCGAAGCTGTTTCATCCGGACTGACATCGGAAGCGGCTGTCGAACGTGTCCGAAATGAACATCGTGCGCGTCTCATGAAAGCGAGTGATCCCTATTTGCGGGCGCGTCTTCATGATCTGGAAGATTTGGCGAACCGCTTAATTCGCGCTTTGGGCGGGGAGCAGTTGGGGCCCGGCAATCGTAAACTCTCTGACGATGCGATTTTATTTGCACGCGAACTCGGTCCTGCCGAACTCTTGGATTATGACCGCCAGAAACTCCGCGGTATTGTGTTGGAAGAAGGCTCTGCTACCTCGCATGCCGCTATTATATGTCGGGCTTTGGGTATTCCTTTGGTCGGGAGAGCAGAAGGCATATTGGATTTAATCGAAACCGGTGACGCCGTGCTGGTCGACGGTGAAGCCGGAGTCGTTCATATCCGTCCGGTTCAATCCGTTGAAGATAGCTTTGCGCTGCGTATGAATGTCAAAGGCGCATTGGCGCGCGCCTATGATGCGTTGAAATCTGAACCTAGTGTCACAAAAGACGGGCAAGAGATGTCCCTACAATTAAATGCCGGGCTGCTCGTGGATTTACCGCAACTCGATCAAGTTGGGGCGGATGGGATTGGTTTGTTTCGGACCGAATTTCAATTCATGGTCAGTGATTTCATGCCCAAGCTGAAAGAGCAAACCGCCCTCTACCGCCAAGCGATTGATGCGGCGGGGACGCGGCCTGTGACCTTCCGCACACTCGATTTGGGCGGAGATAAAATTCTTCCCTATGTCGATCCCGTGCCGGAAGAAAATCCAGCTATAGGATGGCGGGCCATTCGGATTGCTTTAGATCGGCCGGGTCTGATGCGATATCAATTGCGGGCGCTGGTTGCGGCAGGCGCAAACCGACATTTACGTGTCATGTTTCCAATGGTGACAACCGTGGACGAGATGATTGCGGCGCGCGCACTTTTCGACCGTGAGGTCGACAGAGCGGTTGCCCTCGAATTAGATCTTCCCACAAAAATCGAAGTCGGGGTGATGTTGGAAACCCCGTCACTGGCGTGGCAAGTCTCTGCCGTCTGCGATCATGCGGATTTTGTCAGTGTCGGCGCAAATGATTTGATGCAGTTTTTCTTTGCGGCTGATCGCGATAATGCGCGAGTCTCAGACCGCTATGATCCGCTTCATCCTGCCGCACTGTCTGTTTTAAAATTCATCGCGGATAGGTGTCGGATCAACGACACGCCTGTTTCTGTTTGCGGTGAAATTGCGGGGCGGCCTTTAGAAGCTGTCACTCTCGCCGCGCTGGGCTTCCGAACATTATCCATGCCCGTAACAGGAATAGGCCCGGTGAAAGCCGCGCTTTTGAAGCTGGACGCCGAAGAGCTGGCAAAAGAGATTGCCCCGCATATGGATGTGGAATCCCGCCTGTCTTCCTTGCGTGAAATTGTGCAAGATTACTGCACACGCAACGCAATTCCGATTTAAGCGTAAGGGTCGTTATGAAACGTTTTATATTTTGCGCGGTCGCTTTGGCGGCTTGTCAGCCATCGACAACAGAGACGGATTTGCCGCTTAAGGCGGATGCGGCGGCTCAGCAGGTCGAAGACGGGGTCGTCGCCTTAGTCTTAAATCCCCCGGTTTCCGAGCCGCGGGCCTGTATTATTCCTATTACGATTGCAAACGGCTTAGAGGCGCCGACGAGTGTGACAATGATCGCCTTTGATCTCACAGGTCCGGGTGAAGATGCAAAAGGCAATATGTTTGCCCCGCAAGCCGCGCCCGGAGACACATCAGAAGCGCGCGTGATTGTCGAAGGGCAAAGCTGTGACGCCTTTGATACGCTGACGATACCTGAAATTCGCTGCACATCCGGCGAAGAGAACTGCACGGATGATGTCGAATTTGTAGATGGCGACGCTTTGCGCTTTTCTCAATCCGGTTAATTTAGCCGCTTATAAGTCGATGTCGTTCCAGCGTAAGTGAGAGAGACCTCATTCGCCGTCCAATTTGAAATCGCATAACAAATTTTGTCATCCGTTGGTTTGGTCCAAATTAGAAATCCGCCATAGGTCGCACTTGTTTTTTCGACGGCTTGCTTGTCGTCGCAATTATTGACGGGCTGCCATTGATCGCGAGACACTTCTTCCATGTCATAAACTTCGCGGTAGTTTTCCGGGTTGAATTTCAAAACATAGTTCTCATCATCCACGGATTGCCAGTCACCAATCAGGCCAACAGGATTTTGAGTCGCAGGCGTATTTGAGCCATCTGCGCATCCCGCCACTGAAATCATAGCGAGACTGAACGCTGAAATCGTAAAGTGCCTCATTACAAACGCTCTGGATAAATTGGTCGAATGTCGTAAGGGATATCGTCCAGATTGCTGAGGACGGTGACGGCGGCTTCGTCCAAAGTTAGATATGAATCGAGGAAAGCTTTCGCAGCCTCGTAATTTCCGTCGCCTTGGATCATGACGACCTTTCCTGTTAGATCAGAAATGGCTTGTTCAAGCTTTTCAAAATTCAAGCGGAACCGCTTTTCATCTTCTAGCCATTCTGCGGCCCCAACTCTGCGGAAATAATTATATTGGAAGGCCGCACCTTTTGAATGGGCTGCGCCTGTGCCAAATCGCATGGAGCGGAATTTTCCGGTAAAATAGGTTGCTAAAAATGCGTTTTTATCGGCAATATCCAGCTCTCCGCGATCCATCATATAAAGGATATTATACGCACCCATCACATCGGCTTTGCCTTCTTCCAGACCGGAAGCGAGATCTTTAAGCTGCGCGTTCACAGTTGTGGTTTGCCCGTCAACCGTGATCGTGCCCGGCCCCAAGGAATGGGAGAGTTCGTGGAAAAGCGTATTATTTCCCATCCATTTTTTCGCCGTCAGCTGAGCTTGTTCCGGCACAAGGACACGCTCGCCAATGGGGGAGAGGATGCGGTCATATTTCGCGCCTAAGACGTTATTGAGGATGACCTTCTTCGCGCCTTTGGCTTCGCGGACGCGCTCATCATTGGGCAGGTTAAAGGCAATGGTTTGCACGCCGTTCTCATTATCCCCGCCGCCATGGACTTGATAGGTCACAGCAATTGGGCTTTCAAAGCCACGGGAGAAATTCTTATAGCTTTCCGGGACGGGTAAGTTCTTTTCCATATCCACGAGGAAATCTTTATATTTGGCAAGCGCCGCGGATTCGTCCGGGTTTTTTACCGTGACAAAGCTTTCATAGGCCGTCTTATATCCAAATAACCCGTCATCATATACTTCGTAAGGGCCTATGGCGATCTCAATCGTGCCGTCTAAATCCATCCACGCCATCTCGCTCTCGAAATAATCATCCGTCAAAAAGGCGTCGGCTCGCAGATTGAGGAAGCGTTTGAGATTTGCATTTTCCGTGGCCTCGGCGGCTTCGCGCAAAAGGGCGGCTGCCGGCTTTAGGAACTCGGCATATTCTTCACGGTATGGGACGGCTTTTAATCCGCCACCTTCCGTGCGGCGAATGACGGTATAGCCGGATGTGAAGGCGTCTTTATC
>CAZBDT010000074.1:9783-11987 GCA_964490745.1 uncultured Algimonas sp. | reverse complement strand
TAAAATCAAATCATGGTCCCGTAGCTCAGTCGGATAGAGCATCAGATTCCTAATCTGGAGGCCGGTGGTTCGAATCCACCCGGGATCGCCATAGGTTTACGGCTGTTTTTTCAATTTTGAGAGACTGTTAAAGCTGTCTCTGGAGCCACGGCAGCATACGGCCAAGCGTGCCATCTTTCTCGACGAAATGATGCTTCAACGCGCCAGCCACATGCAGTACAAAGAGAAGCAAGATTAACTTCGCCCCAATCTCATGCAGAGTTTTCAATCGGTCTTCCGTAGCTTCAGATGCGCTAATCCCGGGTAAATCCGGCAAAGGAATGAGGTAAAAAAGCTCATTTTCAATCGGCAGGCGAGAGGCGGAAATCATCGCCCACCCCAGTAAAGGGACACCGATCATAAGTGCATAAAATCCAATATGCGTGACTTTCGCGAAGACAATTTCCCACCCTTTCATGCCGTCCGGCAAAGGTGGAGCTTTATGGGTCAGCCGCCAAATCAATCGGACAACAGACAAAACCAGTACCAAGATACCAAAACTCTTGTGCCACTGATAAATTTCAAACCGATTAGGCATCCACTCTTGAGTCATTAAAAATCCAAAAGCGATCAAGCTCAGGATTAAAATCGCAATCATCCAATGTAGGAGGATTGCGACCTTAGAATATTTATCTGTTGTTATATGCGCCAACTACTCTGCCTTTTGGAATTCGACCTCGACCATAATATCGACGTCGTCAGCCATTGGTGCATATTTATCAACACCAAACTCTGATCGCTTTAGCTTACCTGTGGCGGATACCCCAAACATATCAACACCGGAGCGGAAATGTTTGCCAACCTTGTTGACAGTTCCCGTCAAAGTAAATGGTTTGGTCACACCTTTTATCGTCAAATCGCCTGTCAGCTTACCATAGCCATCTCTAATTTGTTCAATATCCGTCGATACAAATGTAATTTCAGGATAGTTTGCGAGATCGAAAAAACCTTCTTCTTTTATGTGTTCATCCCAAGCTGGAACGCCCGTATCAATGTCTTTGACGGGCAATGTCACAGTCAATTTCGAATTTTCCGGATTGTCTGCATCAAAGATAACGATTGCATCAGTTGTGCCCCACCGAATGATGGGTCTGGAATATCCCTGATGCGAATATTGAAAGGCGACATAGGCATGGCCTTGTTCAGACTTGTAAGTGCCTGCTGGCAGTTCAGACAAGTCTGCGCCTTTCATCTCGACCTCTCCGGCAACACTCGTTTTTACCTCAGACACGGTTTGCTCGACCTTGCTGGCCGTTTCAGTCCTATCTGCGCCGCTACAGGCCGCCAAAAATGCGGCTGTTGTCACTAAAGCAATATGTCTTATGGTCATGATCTTTATCCTATATCCCAATTTATAATCCCCTCACGCTTGACTCAGAGATTGGATCGAATCAAGTCATCGACTTTAACCTAACCATTTTTTTATCAAACAATGACCAATCATCCGACTCTGCAATAGGTTGCCAAATCTCACCGATTTCGTCATAGAGAAGACTCTCCGGATGATCGCTTTGCGGGCGGTCAGAAACAGTTTCAAATTCATTGATAAGTTTTATCCAAGCAGGGTCGTAAGTTTCGATTTGATCACTGGCCTTCCGTTCTCCCCCGCCCTGCCAGTCATGCCAGAATTGCGGCCAAGGCACTTGGCTGTCCTTCAAATAAATAAACAGCTCCCGCACAAAGGCCGTATCTGTTTCCGCGTCTTTTGGTTTTAGGCCGAGGCGACGGAAAACGTGATGATTGAGCGCGGTTTGATAGCGCGAAGCGAAATCATTTAACGCCTCAATCAGCGGACCATCTTCACAAATCAGGGACAGGGATTGTGCAAGTTGTGCCAAATTCCAAGACATGGCTTCAGGCTGACGACCAAAGGCATATAGCCCGCCATGATCAAAATAAGCCGCCGTGAAATTTGGATCCAAAGTTGGTAAAAACCGATACGGACCATAATCAAAACTCTCACCCGTTATATTCATATTATCGGTATTCATGACGCCATGAACAAATCCAGCAGCCATCCAGCTCGCGACTGTATCGGCACTGGCGGTGACCAGCTGATCAAATAATTCCTCGGCATTAGAGGCGCTTGGATAGAAATGCTCAATACAATACTGGCTAAGCCGTTCCAAAGCCTCACGGTCTTCGTAAAAGGCTTGGCGTTGAAA
>CAZBDT010000074.1:762-9773 GCA_964490745.1 uncultured Algimonas sp. | reverse complement strand
AATTATTTAAAAGGTCTCGGCGTTGAAACGTACCGAACCGGATGTGGCTATGCGACAGACGCGTCAGCACGGCGGAGCGCGTCGGCGACGGCTCATCATGACGTTGCAGCGCCTCATCTGTCTCAATCAAAGCAAATGCGCGGCTCGTATTGACGCCGAGACCTTTTAAATAATTCGCCGCCAAGACTTCTCTCACGCCACCTAACAGCGTCAATCGTCCATCGCCCCTACGGGAATACGGAGTTGTCCCCGACCCTTTAGTGCCAAAATCCAGCAGCTTTCCATCCGCTTGGCACTGCGCGAATAAAAAGCCGCGCCCATCACCAATATCGGGATTATAATGTCGAAATTGATGCCCATGATAACGCAGAGCCAAAGGCTGACTGAGACTATCGGGTAAAGATTCAAACCTTAGAAAATGATCAACAACCTGCTTTTCTTCTAGACCCAATCCAATGGATTGCGCGAGCGCATGATCAAAATACCGAACCCCGACGAAGTTAAAATCGGCAGGACGGACCGGGTCAAAAAATTTATCACCCAAGCCCTCTATCGCGGTTGCGCCGCGAAACTCAGTCACTGAGCTGTCGAGGTTTTGGGAAATGTCGCCGCATGACGTCCGCCGCATCTAACGGAATTGATTTCGCTTTGGGGAAAGCCCGCGCAAAATTCAGAAATCCATGGGGCATGGACTTTTCATGCCGATAGGTCACCTCACAGCCATGGCGTTGCAATCTATCCGCATAAAGCTTGCCTTCATCCCGCAAAGGATCAAGACCCGCCGTTAAAACATAAGCGGGCGGAAGGCCTTTTAGATTTTTTTCGAGCAGTGGTGAAAGCCGCGTATCTGAAGCATCGGCTCCGGCCACATAATGCTCATCAATAAATTTCAACGCCATAAAGCCGAGTTGCAGCCAGTCCTGCGGGCCGGGCTTTGGCGGCTTAAATTCAATTAATTGCATGAGAGGATAAAGCAGGATCTGACTCTTGATCTGATGCCGATATTTTTGCGCCAAATAAGCGGCCATATTGCCGCCGGCACTATCTCCGCCGACAGCGATATTGTTTGGGTCAATACCGTGCTCTTCCAAGCCACCGCCGTCTAAGGCCCATTTCAAAACGGTTTCACAATCCTCTGGTCCTGCGGGATAAGGATAAGCTGGCGCGAGACGATAATCGACAGACAAGACGCGACACACAGCACCATTGGCTAAGCGGCGCGTGATCCCCTCATGGGTTTCAACGTCGCACGTTACAAAGCCTCCGCCATGGAAATAAATTAAACACGGACCGCTGGGTTCATCCACGCCAAAAGGCACGAAAAGTCGACAAGGGATGGCCGCCTCGCCTTCACCAACATTGAAATTTTCCGTTCGCGCCATACGCGGCCCCGGCGTATCAAATTGATTTGTGACCCGCCGAAAGCTCTCCTGAAATACATTTATCTGATCAGGTTCAAATTTAAATTTCGCCAATTGCTGTTGAAAAATTGAAGGCTTTTCGGTTTCAATATTTTCATCCGTTTTTCGTCGTCTGAAACGCGTAAGAAAATTATCTGACATTCACTTTCTCCAACGCAGTTAGCGCATATCTATTTGATATGGTGATGTGAGATAGGGATGCAATATGCATATACTCATCCTGAAAAACCGCCTTTATCCAAAAACGCTTGTTCCTCCGGCAAGGTGTCCCGCCCTAAAATCTGATTGCGATGCGGAAAGCGGCCAAATTGCAAAATGATATCCCGATGAATATGTGCAAATTTCAGCGTGTTTAATTCATCCAGTCGCGCTTCACATAATCTGACACATTCATCTTGGTCCGATACATTTTCGCTATGCATATAAGGCATATAGACAAATGGCCTGTGATCTTGGGGCAGAAGGAAATCGGTCCTGCGCGTTACCATACGTTTAGCCGCCGCGAGTGCGAATTCATCCCATGCAAAGGCCGCAGGTGTATCTCGGTACATATTTCGCGGAAATTGATCGAGGGCAATAATGAGGGCGAGATGGGACTGTGGGTTTTGCGTCTCCCAGTCATGTTCAAGGTTCTGCTCAGCCTGTTGTGCGGCCAAATTCATCGCTAGCGTTTCAAATGTGCGCCTGATCTCAGCATCGAAAGCATCCGTGCTTTTAAACCAATGCTTTTTGACACGCTCGGAAAACCAGAAGCGTAAAATTGCGTCCGGTCCGCTCACCCTAGAGTCTCACCGTTCCGTCAAGAATGCCTTGGAAAACATCCGCATCAATAGGCGAAAATTCGCCAGTGTTTGGATCGGCATAAAAAAGCGGTTCAGAAATATTCGCCGGATCAAACCCGGCTTTCACCAAATTCGTTTTCTTAAATTTAAACGTGCTGGTCGTGTCGCTATCTTTCGACAGGCGTAGGAAAACAGGCCGCGCATAATGCGGCAGCTCACGCTCCACATGGGCTTTCAATTTCACTAAATCCGGCTCGCCTTCCGCAACAATCGCAGCCATACCCGCGCGTCCATCATAACCTGGAACTGAGACGCCATAGACATTGGCTTGGGTCACGCCCGGGAAGACGGATAAGACGCCTGCAACTTCGTTGGTGGCAACATTTTCGGCTTTCCACCTAAAGGTATCACCCACACGGTCGATAAAGTAATAATAGCCGTCTTCATCCCGCTTCATCAAATCTCCAGTACGGAACCAGGCGTCACCTTTTTTGAAAACATCACGTAGAATTTTTTTCTGTGTCGCTTCTTTCGTGCCGTAACCTTCAAAACGGAAACGCGGATCATCTTCACGAATTTCACCAATCATTTCACCAGCCGTGTTGAAATCTTCGCGAATACAGAAGCCATCTGCACCACGTGGGTTTTCCCCCGTTTCAACATCATAGCGGATGATATCGATATTAAATTTCCACGCCAGATAGGACGGGACTCGCCCGACTGCACCGACCGGACCATCGACATTTATCAGGCTCACATTTCCCTCTGTCGCACCGTAAAATTCGATGACATGCGGAATATTAAACCGAGAAACGAAACTCTCCCAGACTTCAGGCCGCAAGCCATTACCCATAATCCAGCTAATTTTATGTTTCCGCTCATTCTCCGTTGGCGGCTGAGACAGTAAGAAGCGACAGAGCTCGCCCACATAGGTAAACATTGTCGCGCCATGTTTGACGGCATCATCCCAGAATTTCGAAGCTGAGAATTTCGGAATGATGATAACCGCTCCACCATATGTCAGCATCGCGCCACATCCGACCAGCCCGCCTGTCGCATGATACATCGGCAAGACCATCATCATACGATCACTCGATTTAGACCGTGCACCTGTTCCGATACCACGCATATAATTTTGCGCGCGGACATGAGTGACTTTCGCGGCTTTTGGTAATCCTGTCGTACCTGACGTAAACATCTTCATAGCTTGCCCGCCAGCCGTTAGCCCTTCTCGCTCTGATTTAGCTGGACGATCTGGTACGAGATCTGAGATCGCCGCATCAAAACTCTCATAACCATCAACCTCGCCAAACGCAGCCCAGACCTTTGGATCGCCTTCGACACGATCTTTCGAAGCCTCCCACTGCTTCGCCATATCGACATCCATGATCACATGCCCCGCATCAGAGATATTAACGCAATGTGCGAGAGCTTTTCCGGTCAGTTGATAATTTAGAAGCGCAGGAATGACTCCCAATTTCGTGAGACCAAACCAAAGCGGGATATATTCCAGGCGGTTGCGCGCAAAAACAGCAACACAATCCCCCTGCTTCAGACCCTGCAATTTTGCCCAAGCCGCGACTCGATTGGCGTAGATTTCCATATCATCATAGGTCCACTGCCGTTCCCCCTCGATAAACGCTATATTACTTCCGAAAGCGTCAACGCGCATTTCAAGCTCATCCGCGATCAGGAAATTCGACTCGGCATCGACGGATTTCACCGCGCGCAGCATCTTCAGCAAGACGCTAACAAATTTTATCTCTCGAGAGAGGGAGAAGCCCATAATGGTCACCCGTTGTAAGTATGAATTTGTAATACATACGTACAGTACTGTTGTTATGACAAAAGAAAACCCTGTTTACAGTATGGGCTGTAAACAGGGTGAGTTATCTAACTTAGCCGTTCGATCAGACGGGAGTAATGTCAGACCGGACGTGGGAACGTGGGATGCCTCCCGGAGTTCGAACTATATGTTGCAATACGCGTGCCAAGACGATCAGGCCAATTTCATCGCGTTTCACGAGAAAAATAGCCCAATTTTGTCAGTTTCGATACAAAGCCGTCCCTGTTTGGAACAGTTATCGCGTTGGATATCCAAAAGTGCCGCTGGTTTGCAGGCACGTACCATTCGCTTGTTGGGTAGTCCCGGCTGGGCAAGGCGCGGCCTCTATCATTTGAGAAGGCAAAGTCACAGGTTGTGACACAGCTGGTGCCCCATATTGCGGAATAGATGAAATGCCTTGCGGCCTCACCCGGCCGGACGCCGCTAAGCGATAGCCTTCAATATAGTTTGGCGGCAGATAAATAGGCGCCTCCCCGCCTTGGGCGTCAAATGCAATCAAAGTCAGGCCATCAAAACGGGCGGCGTCTAACCGCTCAATGGGTATAAAGACGCGGAGTTTATCCTCACGCGCGCAATCGACGCTTCGCGAAGACACAACACGACGCCCGCCATATCCATCATCGGGAAAGAAATTCTTCTGAATTCGTTGCTTTAAGTCACCGCGAGAAATTCTGCGGGTAGGCTGACTTGTTCTTTTCGGACGGGGGTTAGACTGACGTCTTGGCTCACTCCGACGGCTTTCGCTGCGACGGGGTTCGGCGCGGCGCGGAGCGGAGCGTGTGACATCGCGTCTTCTTTGGGCATTACTGCGAGGTTGCTCACGACGCGGCTCAACACGCCTAGGTTCAGAACGCGTGATTTCGCGTCTCTGCTGGGTATTACTCCGAGGCTGGGCCTGACGTGTTTCGCGCCGATCCGGGGCAGACCGCGTTATATCACGCCTGCGCTCAGCATTACTGCGAGGTTGCGCCCGACCTGTTGACGAAGACGAACCGGGTGAAGGCTCGGGAGCCATCCTAATTAAATTACGCTGCTGGGGATTTCCGGCGCGCATGGGGCCATTACCACGACGATTAATTCGATTGACTTCTGAAGGACGCCGACCGGTTCCATATGATCGTACGCGGCTCAAACGTTCGTCAATATCTCGATCTGTCAGTCTCCGACGATTAGCCCGGCGTGGTTCCTCACGGCTCTCACGGACCTCAGCTCGCCCGCTTCGACCGTCACTCCGTCTATCACGCCGCTCATCTGCTCTATCACCATCCCTATTTCTGACAGCATCCAGAACGCGACTATGCGTGCCCCTGCGATCACCACGCGACCGGTGATAATTGCGATCACGATATGAGCGGCGGCCCCCATAATACCCATATCCCGGACCGAAATAGCTATTGCCGAACCCAAATCCAAATCCGGAATGGCCCGCATAATGACGATAGGGTCTGTAAATGCCTAAATTGTAACCGCGATCATAATAGGTGTTATGGTCATAGACGACATTTTCAACACGGGTAGAGCATTCTAGAATGCGACTGTCGCGCAAAACGACGGGTGCCAATTCGCCATTTACAAAGCTGACATCGCCATAATTACGTCCGCCATATGGATCATCAGATGGAGAATTATAATAGAAATCCAATTCGACAAGCGCACCGTCTCGCAATGGTTGACCATTGATATCTACCGCTCCATTTGCAGACCGCAGACGCAAGGAGCCTGCCAATGTAGGATCTTCTTCAAAAGGGTCGAAAGGAGCTGCGACGAGCTCTTGAAGACCTGTTCTGGGATTAAACTCGGACGTCACATCCCGCGCAATCTGTTCTGCAGGAATTGACGGTAAGCCCGGTGCAGCTGCCACCATTGTAGGCGCCCCTGCTTGATATCCAAGTGAACTTTGCGCCGTAGCGCTTGTCTGAGAACTCAAGATCAAGGCTGCCGTGGTTAAAAGCCAAAACTTAGGTTTTCGAAACTTGGTCATATACAACTCCTAGCGCATTAAAGCTGAGCTAAGGCTGAGAGTCACGTTAACTTTACGTTCATTGTTAACAAAGTCGCCGAATTAAAAATTGTCTTTCAGGCTACGTCGACGGCCTAACTCTTTGGCGTTCCCAGCCGTCACAAAAGGGTTTGCCATTTTTTCAGTGGCTACAGTTGTTGGCACGGTCGGCAAACCGTCCGCGCGTTTGGCTTTTGCATCAGCTATGGCGGCCAGCAAATCAGGGTTTTTGCAATCCACAGACACGGCAAATTTCGCATTGGAAAGCGTATATTCATGCGCGCAGTAAAGCTTCGTTGTGTCTGGCAAAGCCATGATTTTTGAAAGACTCTCCCACATTTGCTCTGGCGTGCCTTCGAATAAACGCCCGCACCCAAGGGCAAAGATTGTATCGCCGACAAAAGCGAGTTCCGCAGATGGAATATGATAGATGATATGCTCATCTGTGTGACCCGGCGTGTGGATGATGTCGACACGATGGCCTGCGAATTCAAAACGATCGCCGCCTTTCAGGGTCTCATCGCGCGCGGGGATAGCATCTTGCTCGGGCCCTTTGACAATACAGTTATAGCGACGCTTTAGGGCGACATTGCCCCCCGCATGATCCGGATGCCAATGGGTGTTCCATATCTCTGTCAGACTCCATCCACGCGCCTCGCACTGTTTGGCGATTTCGCGTGCATCCGGCGTATCAATGGCGGCCGTTTCGCCTGTTTCAGGGTCATGTAAAAGAAAGCCGTAATTATCGGACAGGCAAGGGAAAAGTGCGACTTCAAGAGACATGATCTTTTTCTCCGAACTTTGCAGCCACCCCTATAATTCCAACAACAAGAGCTGGCCAAATCATCGTGAGCATATATAGCCCAAGATGCGCATTCCCAGCCGCCGGATCAGATTGTGTCGCACGCCCAGTTTGGGCAAACCCTGCCCACACCAAGACCGTTAGAGCGAGCCCCATCCAAAGGGCGAGACTTACCCGTCGACGCGGCCGCATCGCACTATCGAGTAACAAAAATGGCAAAGCTGTATAGACAGCCATGCCAATTACCGCACCGAGCGACGCATCTTTTACCTCTGTCATCGCAGACACAATCAAGCGGTCCGCAATAAAGGGAAGGGTCAGTGCAATCAGACCCGTTATAAGGCCCGTTGATGTAACAAGGGGGCGTTTTGCTGTTTCAGTCATGGCGAAATCTTTACTGTGATAATGCGCAGAGAACAAAGTTTAATTTATTTCTAGCCGTCCCTCTCGGGGCAAAATCGTCTCCTGACGGGGGGCGCGAACCTCATTCTCACTTGGGCGAATATAGATTTGATTACGCCCAAAATTGAACGCGAAGGTCTGTGGCGTAAACAAACCAGCGCCTGCAATCATCATCGGGCGATCTACCGGGGCAATGGTCGCTAATGGTTCCAATTCTATCACTGTTACATCGACCTTCGGCCAATATTTCTCGCCCAGTGCGAGACCGAATAGTTGAGTATTGAGGCGAAGCGGTGTTGTTTCTAACGCGCCTTGTAAAACGCCTTCTGCGCGCATGCGCCTTTCTATACGCTTAATGCTTTTATCGAGCGTCGCCATACGCCAATTAATAAAATTCGTATTTGATCCCGTATCAATCAGAACGGAAATGCGTTTATCCCCGAAGTCAGTTTCGGCAAAATGCAGCCCAACGTCTTCTCGCCCCTTTGTATTTCCTTTCAAAGACATACTAAGCCACCTCGAAAAGAGTCTTGGTTTAACAGTTTCGCTTGGGAGAAAGGTTGCCATCATCGTTTCATGATTAAAAAGAACAAGCGAGTTCGACAAAATATCGGATCCCAGTAAACCAACAGAATTATCGGTTACGCTAGGGGTATCCAGAGTCACAGCACGGGCGGAGCTGAAGCGTTTTCCACCGATGTTGAAGTCGATATCCTCAATGACAGGGCGACGGCCAACGGCAACCAATCCACGAATTAACACGGTATCCCCAGTAGATGTTAAACCTATTTCTTCCGCAAAATTGTCATAGAGAACCGACACAGATGCACCGGTATCCAAAACAAAAGGCTGTGCTTCGCTGTCATTTACCGCGACATCTATGACGATCCGACCAGCCGATGAGAGACGATAAGGAACAGACACCGCATCAGGATTGGTTTCTATAGCCGTAATCGGTGCTACAGGATTCGATACGCACCCACCAAGTAGTGCCGCAGAAAACGTAACCAACACATATGCGAAAAGTTGTCGTAACTGCATCACAGTTTCGCGCTTAAAAATTTTTTCATTCCGCAAATCATCCAGTATTTCCTGATTATTAAATCAGAAGACCACTTTAGAAAAAAGCCGCGCTCTTTCGAACGCGGCTCAAATCAAGCAAATCGTCCTCGTTTCAGCTTAACGGTGTTAGCCTACTTCGGAACGCGAGAGCACTAGGCATCTTCTGTTGGTTTAGGGGCCTTTGACCCTTTACCAGTCGCTTTACCTTTCGCAGGCGGGACAATTTTGAAAGTTAGGTTTTCTTTCTTTCTATCCACGCCGACTTTGACAAGGCCGCCAGTTTTCAGCTTGCCAAAAAGGATCTCATCCGCGAGCGGTTTTTTGACATATTCTTGGATCGCGCGACCCAAGGGGCGAGCACCATAGCGTTTATCATAGCCTTTATTCGCGAGCCAGAGATTCGCGCCTTTAGACAGATCAAATTCAATTTTTCGATCGGCAAGCTGGGCTTCCAACTGGATAACGAATTTATCGACAACTTTGGCGATGTCTTCCGGTGAGAGCGGAGCAAAACTGACAATCGCATCGAGACGGTTCCGGAATTCAGGTGTGAAGCGACGCTGAATAGCGTTTTCCTGCTCGTCATCCTTAAGACCCCGTCCAAATCCGATTTCGGCTTTGGCTGCATCAGCTGCGCCCGCATTTGTTGTCATAATGATGATGACATTGCGGAAGTCGACTTTTCGTCCATTGGCGT
>CAZBDT010000074.1:0-752 GCA_964490745.1 uncultured Algimonas sp. | reverse complement strand
AATGTTGTAGATATCCGGATGGGCTTTCTCAATCTCGTCAAGCAAAAGTATGCTGTGTGGATTCTGATTGACCGCATCTGTGAGCAGGCCGCCCTGATCATAGCCAACATATCCGGGAGGCGCACCAATCAGGCGCGACACGGTGTGACGTTCCATATATTCTGACATGTCAAAGCGGAGTAATTCCAAACCTTGCGTCATAGCGAGCTGTTTGGCGACTTCGGTTTTACCCACACCAGTTGGTCCCGCAAAAAGATAGGAGCCAATTGGCTTATTCGGTTCACGCAGACCTGCACGCGCAAGTTTGACGGCAGACGCCACCTGATCAATGGCGTCATCCTGCCCGAAGACCATACGCTTGAGGTCCATCGGTAAAGACTTCAGCGCCTTCTCATCATCCCGCGATATAGATTTCGGTGGGATACGCGCAATTTTCGCAATTACAGACTCAATCTCTTTTATTCCGATTTTTGTTTTGCGCTTATCTTCCGTCACCAATTTCGTCCGCGCACCGGCCTCGTCGATAATATCAATCGCTTTATCCGGCAATTTGCGGTCCGTAATATGACGCACAGACAGATCGACGGCCCCTTGAATAGCGGCCTTTGTATATGTGACGCCGTGAAACTCCTCAAAATAAGACTTTAAGCCTTGGAGGATTTTGACTGCATCTTCAGCTGTTGGCTCGGACACATCGATTTTAAGGAAACGACGGCTTAGCGCGCGGTCCTTTTCAAAATGCTGACGATATT
>CAZBDT010000073.1:0-12085 GCA_964490745.1 uncultured Algimonas sp. | reverse complement strand
CCGCCCTAAAGATCGAGCAACATGCGCTCAGGATCTTCGAGACATTCCTTAACCCGCACGAGGAATGTCACGGCTTCCTTACCGTCGACAATACGGTGATCATAAGACAGGGCCAAATACATCATTGGACGAATGACGATTTCATCATTCACGACAACGGGACGTTTCTCGATTTTATGCATGCCCAAAATACCGGATTGTGGTGGGTTCAGGATGGGTGACGACATGAGCGAGCCATATACACCGCCATTGGAAATGGTGAAGGTGCCGCCCATCATATCATCCATGGACAGCTGACCATCGCGGGCCTTCGCACCTAGCGCGCCAATACCTTTTTCGATACCACCGAGTGACAGCTCGTCACAATCGCGCAGGACCGGGACGACGAGACCTTTATCGGTGCCGACAGCGATGCTGATATCGTAAAAATTCTTATAGATGATGTCTGTACCATCAATTTCCGCATTGACAGACGGCACGTCTTTCAAGGCCTGAACACAGGCCTTAACGAAGAATGACATAAAGCCCAATTTCACGCCGTGTCGCTTGATGAACAGCTCTTTATACTGGCTGCGCATGGCCATGATCGCGGACATGTCCGCTTCATTATAAGTGGTGAGCATGGCCGCCGTATTTTGCGCGTCCTTGAGACGACGGGCAATTGTTTGGCGAATACGCGTCATGCGTACACGGTCTTCGCGCGGGCCAGTATCTCGTGGAGCTTTTGGCGCAGCCGGCGCAGCCGGCGCAGCTTTCGCAACTGGAGCAGGCGCAGCTTTGGGTGGGTTCGCTTTGGCGGCTAATGCATCCGCTTTGGTGATGCGACCGTCTTTGCCTGTCCCTTTTATCAAAGACGCATCCAAACCATTTTCGCGGATAATCTTAGCCGCTGCCGGCATGACCTTCGCATCGGCTGGTATTGAACCTGTATTGGTTGACGGCACGTCTACAATACCACCGCCTTCATCTCCGGCAGCAGGTCCTGCAACATCACCGGATGGCGATTCGCTGTCGCTTTCACCGAGTTTACAGACTGTCTCGCCGACCTTGGCGATATCACCCTCGGCCTTCAGGATCTCTGTGATTACACCGGAACGCGGCGCGACAAGTTCTTGTGCGGCTTTATCCGTTTCCAATTCGACAAGCGGTTGATCTTTTTTAACCGCGTCCCCGACAGAGACCATCCATGAGGCAATCGTCACTTCTGACACGCTCTCACCGACATTCGGAACGTCGATATTTAACGCTGGCCCGGCGCCGGTTGACGCTTTGGAAGCAGGCGCAGGCGTTTGTGCTTTGACCTCTGCATCACCTTTAGCTGCCGTTTTCGTTCCAGACCCGGCACCTAATTTCGCAATGAGCTTACCCACTTCGGCATTTTCGCCTTCCGCGACCAGAATCTCTTCCAAAACACCATCTTCCGGTGAGACAAGCTCCTGGGCCGCCTTATCCGTTTCCAACTCCACCAATGGCTCATCTTTTTTTACCGTATCGCCTACGGCTTTAAACCATTGGGCGATGGTGACTTCGCTGACGCTCTCGCCGACATTTGGGATGGTGATATCTGTCATGGGGTTTTCCTAGCTAGATGTCTATTTCGCGAACGCGCCATCAAGGATGGCTTGCTGTTCTTTTTTATGTTTCGTGCTGATACCTGTCGCCGTCGAAGCTGCCGCTGCTCGTCCAACATAGCGCGCCCGTGTATTTTTTGCACCGATGGCGGTTAAACTTTCCTCGATGAAGGGTTCAATGAAGGCCCAAGCGCCCATATTTTTAGGCTCTTCCTGACACCATACAATGTCGGCATTCTTAAATCGTGAAAGCTCTTCCTGAATCGCATCATCCGGATAAGGATAAAGCTGCTCAACCCGTAAGAGATAGACATCATTGCGGCCCAATTCTTCGCGGGCTTCAAATAAATCGTAATAGACCTTACCCGAGCAAATAATCACGCGTTTAATCTTGCTATCCGCCGCGAGTTTTATCTGCGTAATTTCAGGATTATATTGCGCATCATCCCAGAGCACGCGGTGAAATTCACTGCCCGGGCCCATTTCCTCAAATGTCGAGACGCAAAGCTTGTGACGCAGGAGCGATTTCGGGCTCATATTGATGAGCGGTTTACGGAAATTCCGTTTCACCTGACGACGCAGCGCATGGAAGTAATTTGCAGGCGTCGAAATATTCGTGACCTGCATATTATCTTCGGCGCACATTTGCAGGTAACGCTCTAATCGCGCAGAACTATGTTCCGGCCCTTGTCCCTCATAGCCATGCGGCAAGAGCATCACGAGGCCTGACATGCGAAGCCATTTTTGCTCGGCTGAGCTGATGAACTGATCCACCATGACCTGCGCACCATTGGCAAAATCACCAAATTGCGCTTCCCAAATCGTCAAAGCGTTAGGGGCGGCGGTTGAGAAACCATATTCAAACCCAAGTACCGCTTCTTCAGAAAGATGCGAGTTGAGCACCTGATAATATTCATTCGCCTCTGAGAGATTATTCAGCGGGCAATATTTTTCTTCAGTTTTTTGGTCGATCCAGTTGGATTGACGTTGAGAGAATGTCCCGCGCTCGGAGTCTTGACCTGACAAACGCACAGGATGCCCTTCGGAAATCAGTGTCCCGAATGCCAAATGCTCCGCCAGACCCCAATCAATGTCGGCGCCTTTTTCAATGCGATCAGCCCGCGCTTTGATAATACGCTTTAGCGTGCGGTGCATATTGAGTGAATTTGGAACAGAGACAATCTGGGACCCAATGGCTTTCAATTGGTCAATCTCTACAGCTGTGTCCCCACGACGTTTCCCGTCTTTTTCAGTCGGAAGGGTGATACCTTGCCAAACGCCCTGTAACCAATCAGGCTGCTTGGTCTCATAAGATTTGGCCTCTTCGAAATCACGATCCAACTTCGCGTAGAAATCATCCATCATTTTCTGCGCGTCAGCCTCTGTCAGGTCGCCTTGCGCGATCAAACGCTCTGCATAGATTTGGCGCGTTGTTGGGCGGCCATTAATCGCTTGATACATAAGTGGCTGCGTAAAGGAGGGGTCATCCCCCTCATTATGTCCGTAACGACGATAACAAATAATATCGAGAACAACGTCCTTCCCAAATTTTTGGCGATACTCGGTCGCAACACGCGCAGCGAAGACGACCGCTTCGGGATCATCGCCATTGACGTGGAAAACAGGCGCTTCGACCATAAACGCAACATCGGAACAATATTGCCCGGAGCGATACTCATCCGGGGTCGTCGTAAATCCGATTTGATTATTGACGACGACATGCAATGTGCCGCCTGTCCGATAGCCCACCAATTGCGAGAGCTGGAATGTTTCCATAACAACGCCCTGCCCCGCAAAAGCGCTATCGCCATGTAGGATGACCGCCATAACTTGTTCGGGATTATGGGACTGATATGTGCCTGATGCCATTTGCTGTTTCGCACGGGTTTTTCCGATCACAACGGGCGCAACAACTTCCAAATGAGATGGGTTCGGCGCGAGTGAGAGATGAACGGAATTTCCGTCAAATTCACGGTCATCAGAGACACCCAAGTGATACTTCACATCACCAGAGCCAAAATCTTCGGCTCCTGCTGCTACGCCCCCAAGGAATTCGTAGAAAATCGCAGAGTAAGGCTTCTGCATAACCGCCGCCATGACGTTCAAACGTCCACGATGCGGCATACCGAAATTGATGTCTTTCAACCCGAGCTGTCCGCCGCGTTTAATGATCTGCTCTAGCGCAGGCAAAAGGCTTTCAGCCCCGTCAATCCCAAAGCGTTTCGTACCCGGGTAACGTTTATGAATCAGCTGCTCAAAGGTCTCGCCCTCAACCAATTTTTGTAAAATGGCGAGACGGCCTTCTTTTGAAAAACTAATCTCTTTTTCAGGGCCTTCCAAGCGCTCTTGAATCCAAGATTTTTCTTCCGGGTTGGACACCTGCATGAACTGCACACCCAAGGTCGAACAATAAGTCCGCTTTAAAATATCCAAAATTGTGGACAGCGTCGCCGATTCCAGGCCTAAAACACCATCGATAAAAATTTCACGGTCCATATCGTCGGGACCAAAGCCATAGGTTTCCGGATCTAGCTCCGGATGAGAACCGATTTTCTGCAATCCCAGCGGATCAAGATTTGCGATGCGATGCCCCCTGACGCGATAGGCCCGGATCAACATTAAGGCGTGCAACGAGTCCTTTGCCGCCTGCTCGGCTTCAGAATCTGAAAGGTTTGGTTTCGCGGACTTGACCTTTTCCGCACTCGGAGCGGCGTCATCCCAATTGCCCGTTAAAGCTGACGTCAAATCCGGTGTCGGATCAGAGGTGTAGGCTTCGCGCTTCCAAACAGGACCATCCGCGTTCTTCTTCGCATTACGGCTATCCTCGCCCAAACTGTCGAAATAGGCGCGGAAGGATGGATCAACGCTGTTTGGATTCGCGACATAGCGCGCCTGCATCTGCTCCAAATAGGCGGCGTTACCGCCATCTAGGAACAGCGTGTCGAGGAAATCTTGGTTCCGTTCAGAACGGTCAGTCATGCGGTTTCAGCCTTGCCTTTTGGCGATAGATTTGTCGAGTGCTCTAGCAGTGTAAAAACGAACTGTCACCGACGGATTTTGTCTTCGTTATAACAGTTAAGTTTGGAGACGTGTATATGTTCAAATACGTAAAAAGCCGCATCACATAAGCCTCACTGAGACCTATATAAGGCGGCTTTTGAACAAAAAACGTGATAAATTATCCGTTCAGGACGTCCATCATTGTCACGCCGAGCTTAGCCGGAGAGTCAGAGACGCGAATTCCGGCCTTTTCCATCGCCGCAATCTTGTCTTCCGCGCCGCCTTTGCCGCCTGATACAATCGCGCCAGCGTGGCCCATCGTGCGGCCCGGAGGCGCTGTGCGGCCGGCAATAAAACCAACCATTGGTTTTTTAATGCCTTTTTTGGCCATATGCGCGATATATTCAGCCGCTTCTTCTTCAGCAGAACCGCCAATTTCGCCGATCATGATGATCTGTTTCGTGTCGTCATCATGCAGGAAGAGCTCCAGACAATCGATAAAGTTCGTCCCGTTAATCGGGTCACCACCAATCCCGATAGCTGTCGTCTGACCCAATCCAACCTGTGTGGTTTGGAAAACCGCCTCATAAGTCAGCGTACCAGAGCGTGAAACCACACCACATGTACCCTTTGAGAAAATCTTGCCCGGCATGATACCGATTTTACACTCACCCGGTGTCAAAACGCCCGGACAGTTTGGTCCGATAAGGCGAGATTTAGAGCCTTGCAGTGCACGCTTCACAGGAATCATATCTGCGACAGGAATACCTTCCGTAATCGCGATGATGAGTTCCATTTCCGCATCAATCGCTTCCATGATGGAATCTGCGGCAAAACGCGGCGGGACGTAAACAACAGACGCCGTTGCGCCAGTCGCATGTTTGGCTTCGGCTACCGTGTCAAAGTTCGGCAGCCCCAAATGCTCGGTTCCGCCTTTACCCGGCGTCACGCCGCCAACCATTTTCGTACCGTAAGCCAGAGCCTGTTCCGTATGGAACGTCCCTGTTTTACCCGTCATCCCTTGCGTGATGACCTTTGTGTCTTTGTTGATAAGGACTGACATATTCTTAGCCTTTCACCGCTGCGACAATTTTCTGCGCGGCGTCGTCTAGGTCATCGGCGGCGATGACGTTCAAACCTGAATTATTGATGATCTCTTTGCCTTTTTCGACATTTGTGCCTTCCAGGCGCACAACGAGCGGCACTTCGAGACCGACTTCTTTTACGGCATCAACCGCACCTTGGGCGATGATGTCGCACTTCATGATACCGCCGAAGATATTGATGAGGATGCCTTCGACTTTGTCGTCCGATGTCAAAATCTTAAAGGCGGCGACGATATTCTCTTTCGTCGCGCCGCCACCCACATCGAGGAAGTTAGCAGGCTCTGCCCCGTAAAGCTTGATAATGTCCATCGTCGCCATCGCCAGACCCGCACCATTGACCATACAGCCAATATTGCCGTCCAACGCGACATAAGACAGGTCATATTTGCTGGCTTCGATTTCTTTGGCGTCCTCTTCGGTTTCGTCACGAAGCTCCATAATATCCGGATGACGGAACAGCGCATTGCCATCAAAGCTGATTTTCGCATCAAGGCAGTGCAAACGCTGATCCTCAGTGACGATAAGTGGGTTAATTTCCAACATAGACATGTCTTTGGCCAAGAAGCCTTCATATAAAATCTTACCCAGCTTACTGGCTTGCTTCGCCAGATCGCCTTTCAAATCGAGGGCTTTGGCAAGGGTGCGCCCGTGATGCGGCATAAAGCCTGTCGCAGGATCAATGTCGAAATTGATGACCTTTTGCGGTGTATCATGCGCAACAGCTTCAATATCCATACCGCCTTCTGTCGAGACAATAAATGAGACGCGTGACGTGTCGCGGTTGATGATGATGGAGAGGTAAAGTTCACGATCAATGTCGGAGCCATCTTCGATGTAAAGACGGTTGACCTGCTTTCCGTTCTCATCGGTTTGCTCTGTGACGAGATATTGTCCCAACATCTCCTCAGCATTTTTCACAACATCCTCGACGGAGAATGCGAGACGCACGCCGCCCTTGGCGTCTTTTGGCGCACCAATAAATTTACCTTTCCCGCGCCCGCCTGCGTGAATCTGAGATTTTACGACCCAAAGCGGCCCGCCGAGCTTTTCCGCTGCGGCCTTTGCCTCAGAGGCATCAAAGATGGCAATGCCTTCGCTAACCGGGGCACCGATGGATTTGAGGACAGCTTTGCCCTGATATTCGTGAATATTCATGGAGGTTCCATTTTGAGGAATTGATCGAATGTGGGGGCGTTATAACGTCCCCTGCCCGCGTCGCAACCTTCCAAGTGAGGCAATCTGAATGATTTCGTCGATTTGCTAGGCAAAGAACATCATCCACATCGTGCGCCCCGGCATAAACGCGAATAAACCCGGAATGACTAGGGCTGCAAAATAGAGTGTCAGGACATGGCGCTTATGTTCTTTCACATTCCCTCGACGGATCGAAGACACGACTTGATAGAGACCGATAAAGGTGATGGGGACGAATATGTGTATCCATGAGAACCCGCCATCTGGAGCGGTCCTGATAAATATTGCCGTCACGGCCGTTAACAGCATGAGCCCGCCGAAAACGCGTCCCGAGACTTTATGCCCGACTGTCGCCTTTTTACGCATCAGCACAAATGCGCCCAAAACGAGCGCGCCTATTGCGCCTATTATGTGAATTTGGATTGCCAGACTGGCCTGTGTAAAATACTCAATATTCATGTTCGTCTCCTTTCGATGAGGCCAAAGGAGACCAAGGCTTGGGCCGGTGCAATCGACTATGCGCGAACCCGGTCCAAAACATCGTGAACCGACTTGAAAATACCGTCCTGACGTTTCACGATACGTGAATGACAGACCAATACCCGCTATAATGAGACAATATTTCTCGCACAAATCAAGCCAAGGGATTTTAATACCGCTATTGGCAGGTATCGTTTTGGGCATCTTAGCCCCTTTTGGTTCGTCAAATTTTGAACCCGTCTATCGATTTTCATATTGGATCGGTATGACCTTTGCCGGGGCACTGGGCGCCATGCTATCCGGCAAGATGATAGATATTTTTGCGCCCAAATTATCGACCTTGTTCCAAGCCATCATTAGGTCACTCGGCGCGACCGCCGCTGTGAGCCCATTTGTATTTGGATTACACGCCAATACGACAGGATTTTCGATTGCCCTAACCTTATTTTATATCTGGATTGTCGCTATCGTTATAACGGCTGTCGGTATGTTGGCGGCTAACGCTGACATCGCACCGGAAGACAGTATCAAAACGCCGCCCTTGCTTGACCGACTTCCCCCAAAATTTCGAGACGCAGTGCTTTATGCCATTAGCTCAGAGGATCATTATGTCCGAATTCATTCCTCGGCGGGTGAGCATATGATATTAATGCGTTTATCTGATGCCCAAGATCTGGCATCGCCTTTAGCCGGAATTAAGCCTCATCGTAGTTGGTGGGTTGCAGAGGCCGGGCTTGAGACGGTTCAACGCACAGACGGCAAACTACGCATCAAATTAAAATCCGGGACCAGTGTTCCGGTCAGCCGCGAAGGCGCAAAGCGCATACGGGCGGCAAATTGGATTTAGCAAAGCCCGACTGTTTTTCAGTCGCCATCCTCGAAAACGCCCAACTTTAGATTTTGGAAACAAAAACCCCGCTTCCGAAAGGGGAAATCGGAAGCGGGGAAGTAATTCAGCTATAGGGAAAAGGGGACGTTCAGCTGAATTCGAATAGTAAACACTCAATTGAAAGAAAGGTTCCGTGTTATTTTACCAATCGGCAAAATAAATTTACTTTCCTGCCATTCCGGCGCAGAAAATGGATCAGATGCATCATTTGAAAAAATGTAAGCCTCAGACGGAATGCCCAGCATATCCGTGTCTAACTTGCTATTGCCATTTTCGTCATGGAAAATTTTGAACGCATATTCGCCTGCGCTAAGGTTGGTGAATACGATAAGCGTTTCGGGACCATTCACGCGGATTTTAGCGTCTCTGTAAGGCTTGGCTTCTTCATTAAAATTCTCTTCATTGGCGTAAAGTGCGACCATAATTTGCCCCTCTTGCACGTCATACCCCGTGATGTTGAGGTTCAGTTGTGACGATGATTTGGTCGTCGCCGCTTGAGCATCAACTACAGCCGGCAAGGCTACGCCAATCTGAAATGCACCAATTGCTAGGGCTGTTGTGAACGCCGCTTTTTTGAATGTCGCTTTAAATGATGAGTCTAAGTTTGTTTGTGTCATGCCTAACTAATGCGTAAAGGAAAGGTTAAGTTCCAAAGCCTGCCACAAGCGCTGGTGACGCAAAAAAAACGCCCCCTATTTTCATAGAAGGGCGTTTCAAACTGATTATGGAGTATTCGCCGCTCCAAAATAACCGCGACGGAAGTTTTTGCTTTAGTCTTTAAGAGACGGCTCCATTTCCTGACAGTCGGCCATAATTTTCTCAACGGCTGCAACGGATGTCATGAACATCTCGCGCTCATCCGCTTTCAGGCGAATATTCATCACCTTCTCAACGCCTTTTGCCCCGATCATGGCTGGCGCACCGACATAGAGACCGCGCACACCTGCGATTTGACCGGACAGACGAACCGCACATGGCAGGATACGCTTTTTGTCACGTAGATATGATTTGGCCATTTCAATCGCAGATTCGGCTGGCGCGTAGAAAGCCGAGCCATTGCCCAGAAGGCCTACGATTTCGCCGCCGCCCTTACGTGTGCGTTCAACAATTGCGTCAATGCGTTCTTGCGTCGTCCATTTCATTTTAATCAGATCAGGAAGCGGCACACCATTGACTGTGGAATAACGTGTCAGCGGCACCATCGTATCACCGTGACCGCCCAAGACAGAGGCATGCACATCTTCTACAGAACAGCCAAATTCATCGGCTAGGAAATAGCGGAACCGCGCACTGTCCAGAACACCGGCCATGCCGACGACTTTACGCGGTTGAAGGCCCGAAAACTTTTGTAAAGCCCAAACCATCGCGTCGAGCGGATTCGTGATACAGATGACGAAAGCCTTTGGCGCATGCTCTTTGATGCCCTCGGCAACCTGTTTAATAACGCCCAAATTTTTACCAATCAGCTCTGAGCGGTCCATGCCCGGCTTGCGCGGGAAACCCGCCGTGATGATGCAAACGTCAGCGCCCGCAATTTCGGCATAATCGCTTGTGCCGCGAATCGTGGAGTCTTTGCCGAAGACAGGGGCAGCTTCTGACAGGTCCAGCGCTTTACCTTTCGCTGTGCCTTCGAAGATATCAAAAAGGACAATATCGCCAAGCTCTTCGCGGGCCGCGATATGAGCTAAAGTTCCGCCGATCATACCGGCGCCGATAAGAGCGATTTTTGCGCGTGCCATAGAGTGTCTCCAAATTGGCGTGTATCTTTAACGCGCCCCATAGCGGGGGAAGCGCGCCGGGGCAATGGGGAGCGGTGAAACGTTACTGTATGCTGTTTAAAATTTAGACAGGGGGAATTCTCAACTGCCCATCATGGGGACAGCAAAAGCCATGAATAAAGCAGGACTTGCCCGCAGAGCTGATCTTCTGATGGTGTACCAGAAGGGAAGGTTTAGTTTTGTTTTACAGAAGACCGTGTTCCATGGATGTAAGGCCAATGAAACCGTGCAGTTGACCTACGGCCAATTGCACTACTCTGCGGCGATGGTTTTTGAAAAAACGGCCGGTCCAACCCAGGAGTTGACCCACTTGGAATCACCTGTCGGCTCTCGTTTCCAAAGTCCCGGCACAGTCCGATGTCTCACCATCGGATGCTCAGACCCATCGTCTTCCAGACCAGATAGTGAGCGCTAACCTGTCCCGTGTCTGAAAGAACATCTTTAACATATCACAGCTTTGGAAGGTGAGGATTATTTATTTTCCAAACGCGGAACCAACTCACGAAACCTTCTATAAAACATAGACTTCAGGCAAAATTTATGAGGAAACAGAAATTTTGAATTGGGGATAACAACTCGGTCTCGACAACAAGCGTTATCATCCCCAAAAGATTAAGTGACAGAAGCTGCGAGGGCCTGATCCAGATCGGCAATGATGTCGTCAATATGCTCGATACCGACGCAGAGGCGGATCATTTCCGGTGATACATCGACGCCTTTTAATTCTTCTGCTGTCAGTTGGCGGTGAGTTGTCGACGCCGGATGGGCCGCGAGGGATTTGGCGTCTCCGATATTGACGAGACGTTTGAAGATTTGCAGCGCGTCATAGAACTTTACACCTGCTTCAAAACCGCCTTTCACACCAAAGGAGAGCAGCGCCGACGGCTTACCATCTGTGTATTTCTGCGCGAGATCATAATAAGGCGAGGACTTCAAACCGCCATATTTCACCCACTCTACGCGCGGATCATTTTCAAGATATTCCGCAACCGCCATCGCATTTTCTGTGTGACGTTCCATACGCAAAGCGAGTGTTTCCAAGCCTTGTAGAATGAGGAAGGCATTCATCGGTGACAAGGCTGCGCCCGTATTACGGAGCGGCACTGTACGCGCGCGTCCGATAAAGGCCGCTGGCCCGAAGGCTTCGCTATAGACCACACCGTGATAAGCAGGCTCTGGCTGATTCAACATTAGGAAACGGTTTTTATTGGCAACCCAATCAAATTTGCCGCTATCGACAATCATACCGCCCAAAGAATTACCATGCCCGCCAATATATTTTGTGAGCGAGTGGATCACGATATCCGCACCGTGAGAAATCGGTTTGATGAGGCAAGGAGTGGCCACAGTATTATCGACGATAAGAGGCACGCCATGTTTATGTGCGACTTCTGCCAAGGCTTCGAGATCAACAACATTTCCCGCTGGGTTCCCGATACTTTCGCAATAGACGGCGCGCGTATTTTCATCAATCAGTGCTTCAATCGCGGCGGCGCTGTCATCTTTGGCAAAGCGGCAATCAATGCCGAGGCTCGGGAACATATGTTTGAACAGCGTATAAGTCCCGCCATAAAGCATGGGGACAGTCACGACATTACTACCCTGTTCTGCAATCGTCAGGATCGCATATTGGATAGCTGCGCTGCCTGCGGCGACGGCCAAGCCTGCAATACCGCCTTCCATCTCCGCGACGCGCTTTTCCAACACATCATTTGTCGGGTTCATAATGCGGGTGTAAATATTGCCTGGAACGGCAAGGTCGAACAATTCTGCGCCATGTTGGGCATTGTCAAATTCATAGGCAACAGTTTGATAGATCGGCACAGCAACGGATTTCGTTGTCGGGTCGGTTTCATATCCCGCGTGAATGCCTAATGTTGCGTCTTTCATGCCATTCTCCGTTTTATTTGTTTGGCCCTTTGGAATTTAGACCGTTTAGAATTTCGGAGGTCTCTTAGACAATTATGCCTCGAAATAAAGGCCCTAACGGTGAAATGATGTTAAAGACCCCCTCATTTTCACATCCAAAAAGAAAAATTTGCTCAGGATTGATCCATCTTGTCATTT
>CAZBDT010000072.1:0-12120 GCA_964490745.1 uncultured Algimonas sp. | reverse complement strand
TTCCGCAAGATCGTCCGGAATTGCGCGCTTGGCTCAAAGACGGCAATAAAGTTTTCGGGGCCATGAAAGGGCCGGAAGGCTTCGCTGGCCCTGTTGATACCGTCTATTTTGACGGTGTTTGGCCGGAAACGGGCGCAACGCGGCGCGTCGAGCTCAGCGATGGTCACTTTGTCTTGGAAGAAGTTTTGTCAAATACCGAAGAAGCTTTTGAGTATCAGATTTGGGGCATGACTGGAGAGACAAGACGAAATGCTGAATATATCCATGGAGTTCAGGCATTTGAACAATTGCCAGCCGGCGGGACGCGCATGACGTGGTCTTATAAAGTCATGCCGACGTCAGGATTAAAAAAACCATTCGTTCAGCGTTTCGTAAATAAGAATATTGAACCGATGTTATCCGGAGCGCTCACGACGCTGGCCGCGGATGCCAGAGACCAAGAAGGTCGCTAAGTTTTTGTTTGGGCACTGAAACCCCAATCAGAACACGAGAAAACCCCGCAGACCTTCTCGTCTGCGGGGCTTTTCAATTACGTTTGTCGCCTTAGCTTACGCTGCGACTTTCTGATTTTGTGCTGCTAAGACTTTTGCGACCGTGTCCGCTTTCAAATCATCAACGCTGGCGGCGATACCCATGGCGTTGGCGATTTTAACGACTTCCACTTCGAGCATGCGGTTGAGCTCAGTCTTGGTGTAGATTTTATCGGATGCCGATGCGCTGTCAGCATAGAATGTCTTACCCTCTTTCGCCATATCGCGTACCATTTGCGGCGGTGTAAAGCGCGCGCCGTGACGCTGGGCGAGCATGTCCGCTGTTGCGACATAAGCGTTCAATCCGATTGTGTCGACATAGGAGAGGGGACCACCTGTGTAAGGCGGGAAGCCCAATCCGAAGATCGCGCCAAGGTCTGCACTTTGTGGATCCGGCACAACGCCTTCCGCAAATGTCCGAACGGATGGCGCGACGAGAGAGTAGAGCAAGCGCTGGCTGACTTCTTCCGCAGAGGGTTGCTCCTCCAGTAACGGATAGTGATCAGCCATACCTTTCCACAGGTCGAGGCGTTTGCCATTTTCATCATAATTATAGAAACCGGCACCGAAACGACGGCCCGCACGGTCCCATTTCGTGACCATATTTGTGATGAATTCTTCCGCACCTGTTTCGACATATTTGTCGCCCATTTCTTCACGGGTCGATGTCATAATGTCATAGCCAAGTTTGAGCGTTGTATCATCTGACACGGCGAGGGGACCAATAGGCAGGCCGAGATTAGCTGCGCAATTTTCTATGAGCGCCATAGAGACGCCTTCTGTCACCATGAGGGCCGCTTCATTGATATAAGGTGGGAAAACTTGATTAGTGAAGAAACCGCGTACGTCTTTAACGATGATCGGTGTCTTGCGGATTTTCTTATTGTAATCCAGCGCTGTCGCCAGAGCGAGATCGCCCGACCCGTCATGCGGAATAATTTCCAGCAAAGGCATTTTCTCAACAGGGGAGAAGAAATGCATGCCGATATAGTTTTCCGGACGGGATGAGTTTTTCGCCAATCCGCCAATAGGAAGTGTGGATGTGTTTGTCGCAAACACAACATCTTTGCCGATCACGGCTTCCGTTTTCTTGATCACATCTGCTTTGACATCCGGACGCTCAAACACGGCCTCAATGACAAGGTCGACATCTTTCAACAAAGCGTAGTCATCCGTTGGCGTGATGCGCGCGAGGAAGGCGTCAGCTTTCTCTTTTGTCATGCGACCGCGAGAGACTTTTTTATCCAAGATTTTCTTGGAATACTCGATCGCTTTTTGCGCTTCTTCCATATTGCGGTCGAGAGAGATGACCTCCATACCGGCTTTAGCCGTGACATGGGCGATACCTGCACCCATCAGGCCGCAACCTAATACGCCAACTTTCTTGATGTCTTGCGCCGGAACACCTTCCGGACGACCTGCGCCTTTATCGGCCGCATTCTTGTTCAAGAACAGTGTGCGGATCATATTCTTGGACGTCGCGCCCATCAGCAGCTTGGTAATGTATTTGCTCTCAATACGCAGCGCTGTGTCCATCGGGACGATAGAGCCTTCATAGAGGCAAGAGAGAATGGCTTCGACGGCCGGGTAATTGCCTTTGGTTTGTTGCAGCGCCATAGCGCCGGAGGCCATGAAGAACTGAACAGATTTCGGGTTCATGGCACCACCACCACCCGGGATTTTAAAGCCTTTGACATCCCAAGGCGCGACAACGCCTTTTTCGATGTTTTCTTTAACCCAAGCTTTCGCCGCAGCGAGCGTTCCACCAACTTCAACGACTTCATGGACAAGGCCCTGCGCCTTAGCTTTTTTTGGATCTAACGGTTTGCCTTGTGTGCACATCATGGCTGCGGGCTGAAGGCCCATCAGGCGCATGGTACGTTGCGTCCCACCTGCACCCGGAAGAAGGCCGACGAGAACCTCCGGCAGGCCGAGTTTGATTTTGGGATTATCGGCGACAAAGCGCTGATGTGTGGCAAGACAAATTTCAAGACCACCGCCGAGAGCGAGACCTTCAATCGCTGCTGCAGCAGGTTTGGCTTTCTTGCCCTCGCGTTGGATTTGACGTGTTGTCCATCCGCCATTTTCCATCTTGCGCAGAGCTTTTGTCAGCCTCATGCTTTCTTCAAACGCTTCCATGGTAAGCGTTTTTCCAACAGCATTATTCTCGCTCATCATATTGAGATCGGCCCCCGCTAAAAACGCATTTGCCTTGCCGGAAGTCACGACAAGACCTTTCATATCGTTATTGGAGTTGAAATCGTCGATGAATGTGTCGAACTCATTGATAAAATCCGGTGTCCAGACATTCATGGTCTGATTTGGGACATCAATCGTTAGTGTCACGATGCCGTCCGCATCCGTGTCCAGCGTGAAGTTATTATATTTCGTCATGTTCTTATCCGTGTCTTATTATCGTCTTAGACGCGTTCGATGATTGTAGCTGTGCCCATGCCGCCGCCAATGCAAAGCGTGACGAGGGCGGTTTCTTTGTCCGCGCGCTCCAGCTCATCGACCATTGTACCGAGGATCATAGCGCCTGTTGCTCCCAAGGGGTGACCCATCGCAATTGCACCGCCATTGACGTTGATATTATTGTGATCGATGTCGAGGGCTTGCATGAAGCGCAAGACGACGGCCGCAAAAGCCTCATTAAGCTCGTAAATATCGATATCGTTGACATCCATGCCTGCGCGTTTCAGAGCTTTTTGAGCGGCGAATTCCGGTCCGGTTAGCATGATTGTCGGCTCTGACCCGATAGAGGCCATGGATTTAATGCGCGCACGAGGCCTCAAGCCCAGACGCTCGCCTGTTTCCTTATTCCCAATCAGGATAGCGGCAGCGCCGTCTACGATACCAGAGGAGTTACCCGCGTGATGACGATGGTCAATTTTCTCAACGCCGGGATATTTCTGATTCGCGACATTGTCGAAGCCGAAATTCTCGCCCATCATTTTGAAAGACGGATTTAGCGCGCCGAGTGACTGCATATTCGTGTCTGGACGGATAGTTTCGTCTTTTTCCAAAATCGTCAGGCCGAGGATATCTTTTACCGGAACGATGGATTTGTCGAAGCGACCTTCTTTCCAAGCTCGGTCAGCGCGCTTGTGAGACTCAACCGCATAAGCATCAAGATCGTCACGAGAGAAGCCATATTTCGTCGCGATAAGGTCAGCCGAAACACCTTGTGGTACGAAATAGTTTGCAATTGCCACGGCTGGGTCAGTCGCCATTGCGCCGCCGTCGCTGCCCATGGGGACGCGTGACATATGCTCGACACCTCCGCCAATGGCGAGGTCGCATTCCCCGGCCATGACTTTGGCCGCTGCAATGTTTGAGGCTTCAAGACCGGAGCCGCAGAAACGGTTAACCTGGATGCCTGATGTCGTCTGCGCATATCCAGCTTGCAGAATTGCAGAACGCGTGATGACCGCGCCTTGCTCGCCAACAGGGGATACACAACCAAACGCAATGTCTTCGATTTCAGCTGAGTCAATGTTGTTGCGATCACGGACGGCTTCAAGAACTTGCGCGCCTAAGCTGACGGGTGTGACTTCATGTAGGCTTCCATCTGATTTGCCCTTGCCACGCGGCGTTCTTACCGCGTCATAGATATAAGCTTCGGTCATCGTCTTTCCTCTTGCATAAGCACTAATTGTTTTCGTTTTGAATACGTACCAAACGAGCAAGCGGAGGCATGCCCGAAAAATCTCTTTATTCCTTTAGTGTTGCAGTTAACGTTTACGTTAACGTAACGCAAGAGTGCATGACTGAATTATGTGTGTTCGGAAATACTGTGGCATCCATAACGTATGCTAACCATACCCACCCATCTTAAGGGGGTTGATCGTAGGCTGTACAAAAACATCAAATCGCAAAATACATAAACAGTCGAAAGGTTTTAAGGAGCGCATATGAACAAAGCTGTGTTGATTGACGTTTTTCGGTCCGAATTTAAAGCACTTTCGCTGTCTGACTTAAC
Source organism: uncultured Algimonas sp. (assembly GCA_964490745.1). Classification (GTDB taxonomy): domain Bacteria; phylum Pseudomonadota; class Alphaproteobacteria; order Caulobacterales; family Maricaulaceae; genus Litorimonas. Next base: position 7,608 of record CAZBDT010000072.1, on the reverse strand, counting down.
GACACTATATCATGGCGTGTTCGATGAACTACGTGCTTGCGCTAATATAAAGCCGAATAAGGATTTCAAAAACGAAGAGGCGGACCAATTAGAGGCCGCTCTTCTCGATTGGGAAGATACGCTATTGTCTCAGGCAGCGAGCATGACATTATCCAATCAACAAGATGTTTTGCATTTAATGGATTTATGGTCAAAATCTTCAGGTCTTGAAGCCGGACTAGAGGCTACACAATCAGATCGAATTGTGAAAAAGATCTTTCGTTACATTACCGACGTAAATTTTCCCAAGGAGCATTGATTGCGCTTTTAGGGCAACGGTTACGCGGTCTGATGCGCTGAATTTAAAGAAAATTCGTTTTACATGTCCCGCTACGGTATTCGCAGAGATGCCGAGTGATTGACCGATTTCAGGGTTTGTTTTGCCAAATGTAATGAGCGCCAAAACCTCACTTTCGCGTTTAGTTAGATTTACTTGTGCCCTAAGTGATTCAATTAACAAGCAATATCGAATGTGGATAGCTTGTAGGATAGATTGAATTTGCCAAATAAATATAGGGTCGTAAAACTCGCGTGGATTTTGAAAAGCGATGTAAATATAACCGCTTCGATGTTGTGGGCCGAAAAGTGGTGATAGAATTCCATCTCCAAGATATCGTAATGCCTTATCAATGTTTTGACGATTGCAGTCACTCTTAAATTCGGAATTATACGCCAACTCTGACAGCCAAAAGGGCTGGGATTGACGAAAAACATAGGTGATGATGGGAGCTAAATTAGTCGTCTTCTCTTGAAGATATTCTAGTGCATTTTTATTAAGGCCTATTGTCCAATATCGATTGAGGCTCTCGAAATCATATGTCCCAATTGCTGGAATATGGTGATAAATACTGTGTTTATATGATCCGAGTTTCTGGCAGGCGTCTGCGAGAGATTTAACACTATTGGTTGACGCAATTTCTTGCATGAGGTCCAAATAGTCTTTGTCGTTTACTTTTGGACTCAACCCGATCACTGATTAAGTTACTTTCAATACCGTTTACTTATATAAAGCGCGCACCCTTAAATTTTTGTTGCAGGGTTAATAGATTATTTCAACGTGTATTTTTTGGATATAGTAATTTTAAATTTAGCGCCTCCAAAAGTGTTGGCTTAGCGACTGCTGAGAATAAGGTTTTGATGACTTTTGATGCTATCAACTGCATATTCTGTGTGTTCTGAAGTCTTCTGACTTCTCGAAGAGTTGATCGTGTTTATGACCTATCTGTTAACTTGATATAAAAGCTTCGCTTGCGGTTTAACTCGAAAGCCCCCATAGCGTGATCATCGAGAACAGGCCCGACGACCCGGCCAGCTTTGACGTGACACATCGTGACGCCACACTGAGTACGATTTGTATACCTTTTTCGACCTCCCGTGGGCTTAATTTTGAGTTCGCATAGATGACGTGAAAGGAATAAACATGTCAGATGAAATGAAGGCCGGTACGGTCAAATTTTTTAACACAACAAAAGGCTTCGGCTTTGTTCAACCCGAGGATGGTGGTGGAGATGTATTTGTACACATCACAGCGCTTCAGCGTTCCGGCATCCAAGGATTGAACGAAGGTGACAAAGTCATGTTTAACACCGCGGTGAATGAGCGGACAGGAAAGACAGCTGTTGAAAACATTTCAATGGCATAAGCCAAGTTCGAGATGTCAGTCTTGATTTGAATAGAGGCCCTGCATGGAATTTCCGTGCAGGGTTTTTTTGTTAGGATACATCTAAAAAAAAGAGGGGAATATTTATGACATCTTCAACATTTTTAACGCCTGTGTTGGCTCTTATTATTTGGACACTGTTGATTTGGGTATTGATGTACATCCGACGTATCCCGGCTATGCAAGCCTTAAAAATGGATCCGGAAAAAGCCAAATCTCCTGATGGAAAGTGGAAGGAGGAACTCCCGCTCTCGGTACAGGCGTCTGCGCATAATTATAATCATTTGTTAGAACAGCCGACGATCTTTTACGCTTTGATGTTTTATATTGTGCTGACCTCCCAGATGTCTTCTGCGCTTTTTTATACGGCATGGGCTTATGTGGCTTTGCGAGTCCTGCATAGTTTCATTCAAGTCAGTTCTGGAAAAGTCATGATCCGTTTTTCTTTGTTCGCACTCTCAACCTTGGCCTTAATCGGCATGGTCGTGATGATTGTTTTGTAGGGGAAACGCGATGTCTATTTTATTATTTGTGACCGCAGAGTTTCATGACAAGTCGGAATATGACCGCTATGTCGAGCTCTCAACGCCGATATTTATCCGTGAAGGGGTGAATGTTATCGGTAATGATGAATCCGCAAAATTCTTCGACTTGCCGGGGGATAAAGCCGTACTGCTGGAGTTTCGCGATAAGGCGCATATGAAACATTTTTTCGCTTTGCCGGATTATCAAGCCGCCGCCAAACATCGGGATGCGGGGGCGAAAATGCGTATGGTTAGGTTCCGACGCATGCCGGGTTCGTGAGATGATTATTGTTGTCTTTGAGATGTGTTCCAAGGCGATATGCAATTCAGTTCGATTTAATTGAGGTCGTCCAATGAGACTTATAAGCTTGATATTCATAGCTGTTCTAACAGTCGCATGCAGCTCGGCAGCACCTGTTCCTAATGCATATGCTGCTGAACATCCCGAAGCGCGCCCGTTTGATCCCGATCCAAACCTGGTGGCGCAAACGACAGTTGATGAGGCCTTGGCGGAGGCGGCTATATCCGGAAAACGAGCGATCATCGTCATGGGCGCGAATTGGTGTCATGATAGCCGCGCGCTGGCAGGATGGTTTGAAACCGCTAGATTTCAAACATTGCTGACTGAGAATTTTGAAGTGCGCTATATTGATGTCGCTCAGAAAAATCGGAACATTGATGTCGCGCAACGATTTGGATTGGACAAAATTGTCGGGACGCCCACTATCTTTGTGACAGATTCCAATGGCAGTGTTCTAAATCTGGAAACTGCTCCGACATGGCGGAATGCGGCGAGCCGTTCTGAAGATGAGATTTTTGAGTATTTTTCCAATTATGTTGGAGAATAAGCCATGTTTATCGGGCATTACGGTCCTGCTGTTTGGGATGCGCATCGGACGAATGGTGTAAAGCTCTGGCAAGGATTCTTGGCTGTGCAAGCCATTGATCTGGTCTTCTGTGTCCTTGCCATCTTTGGTCTGGAAGGGGGTGTGTTACCGGACGCCAGCCATCCATTGGCCTTTAATATCCCGTATTCACATAGTTTGTTGGGTGCCGTTTTAATCTCGATTTGTGTCGCAGGGCTTTACCGTATATTACGTCCTGTTGCGGGGCGGAAGGGCGCTCTTGTCATGGGCCTGTTGACCTTTTCACATTGGCCGCTCGATTGGTTGGTTCATCGACCTGACCTTCCATTGATACCGCATGGAGATAAATTGTTAGGGCTAGGTCTGTGGGATTTTGCGTGGCCCAGCTATGTTTTTGAGGTCCTATTACTAGCCGGCATGATGATCTGGTGGATGCGTGTCACGACAGGGCCAAAATGGACGATATTCGCTTCGGGCTGTCTTTTTCTCGTGCTGGCGGGATTACAATTTTTTGCTATCACGGCGCCGACCCTGATGGTGCAGCAGGGGACATTTGATCCTGTCTCTTTAGGGAATCCGGCTGCCACAGCGATTGCAGGACTGATTGTTTTCTGCGTCACGATTGCTGCCGTTGCAGTGATAGAACATCGGCGCGTGCCTATCATCAATCTTCAAACTTAGGTTTGCTCGGTAAGCTTTCCGCTATATTTTTCTCCTTGGCCTGCCTCAGGCGTAATCCGCGCCCTGTTGTGATGGCATCAGGTCCGAATTTTGCGCGGGCTACATCACTTGCCCTTTCGGCAGCGCCACGCTTGGCTGATTTTTGGTCGAGCATATCTGCTATATCTCCGACGGGAGCAGATAGACCTGATATCCCAGCGCCAATGAGACGATAAGTTTTTTGCCCATCAACTTCCGCTTCTAGCAGCGGTTCGAGTTCTGAAAAGATTTTGTCGGCGAGTTGCACGGGTTGTTGCAATGTTTTTCGTCGCGTTATGGATTTGAACTGCGACGTTTTCAATTTAAGCGTCAAGGTTTGCCCCGCCAGATCTTTTGCTTTAGAGCGATCCGCTGTTTTCATACAGACTTGCCAGAGTTTATCTTTCAAGTCTTCTAAATCTGATATGTCTTTATTAAATGTGGTTTCGGCTGAGACAGATTTTCTATCGCTCGTGGGATTTACACGGCGATGGTCTTCGCCTCGCGCCAGCCGTGCGAGCCTTAATCCATGATCACCAAAGCGTCGCGCCAACTCCTGATCTGAACGACGCCTAACATCTGCAATTGTGCGAAGACCCGCTTTTTCCAATTTTGCTGCAAAAGCCGGTCCAATGCCGTAGATAAACCCAACAGATTGCTTGGCCAAAAAGGCGAGCGCATCATTTTGACCTAATACGGCAAAGCCGTTGGGCTTATCCAGGTCGGAGGCCGTTTTGGCGAGGAACTTATTATATGAGAGGCCAACTGAAACGGTAACGCCCACCTGTTTCAGAATGTCATTTTGCAATCGGATCAAACTTTGGGCCGGGCTGCAGCCGTGAAGCCGCTCCGTGCCTGTTAGATCTAAAAAAGCTTCATCAATAGAGAGTGGTTCTACAAGAGGGGTCAGAGCCCGCATCAGCTCACGAATCCGTCCGCCTTCATAGCCGTATTTGTCCATACTGCCTTTGATGACCGTCAGATTCGGGCAGAATTTTAGAGCCTGAAACATGGGCATGGCTGATCTAACGCCATAAATGCGCGCATGGTAGCAGGCCGCAGAAACAACGCCGCGCCTACCGCCGCCAACGACGATGGGTTTGTCGCGTAGGGCCGGGTTATCTCGTTTTTCAATAGAGCAATAAAAAGCATCACAATCGACATGAGCGATGGACAGCTGGTTGAGTTCCGGGTGGGATATGGATCGTCGTGACCCACAAGATGAGCATGTCTCTGATAAAAAGACAGCCCCGCCGCAGTCTCGACAAAGTTTCATGCTCTGTATGCTAAAGGACTTCATCTATGTCCCTTATATAAGATTTAACTTGTTCATGCAATGTTCTGCTGAGAGGAACCTGTGCGAAACCCTGTGAATAGCTTTTGAGAGCCTGATCATGGTTAACCACAAGTAACCGACTAACACACCAAGATTTAAGGATATCCTGTCAGTGTTGGGGCAATAGAACAAGGGCTACGATCTAAATGGCTCTGTCAGTTTGGTGAATTGGGATTATGTTGAAGAAAATGTCAAAAAAAATTCTCATCGTCGAAGATAATGAATTGAACATGAAACTGTTCGCCGATTTGTTGGAGGCCCATGGCTATGTGACCAAACAAACACGCGAAGGCCTGAAAGCGATTTCGATGGCGCGTAGCTTCAAGCCCGATCTTATCCTGATGGATATTCAATTGCCCGAGGTTTCTGGCTTAGAGGTCACGAAATGGATCAAGGACGATAAAGCACTAGCTGATATTCCGGTCATTGCTGTGACGGCGTTCGCCATGAAGGGTGACGAGAAGCGTATTCGTGACGGCGGTTGCGAAGATTATATTGCCAAGCCGATTACGGTTTCGTCTTTCCTCGCCAAAGTGCGGAAATTTGCTGAAGCTGCTTAATTAAGAGGAGGCCGCCATGTCTGCGCGTATCCTCGTCGTTGACGATCTCGCCCCAAATGTAAATTTGCTCCAAGTCAAATTACAGGCTGAATATTATGATGTGTTGACAGCGCGGTCAGGATATGAGGCTTTGGAAGTCGCGCAAAATGAACGGCTCGACCTAATATTGATGGATGCCATGATGCCGGGGATGGACGGGTTTGAAGCCTGCCGTCGGATCAAAAATAATCCTGCCACATGGCATGTTCCTGTCATCATGGTGACAGCGCTGGAGGAAACCAAAGACAGAATTCGCGGGCTGGAAGCCGGCGCAGATGATTTTGTGACGAAGCCGATTGATGATTTTAACATCATGGCGCGTGTCCGTTCTTTGCTTCGCTTGAAGATGGTGACAGATCAACTGTTAAGCCATACGGGTCATACACTTGCAAATTCGCGGAGCCTGTTAGAGACAATTGAAAAACAAACGGGCCGCATCCTTCTGGTTGAGGATCACGCTGCGCATGCAGATAAGATCGCAACGCCTTTACTTGAAAATCATCATGTTCTTATCGAGAAGGACCCGATTAAAGCCATTCGCCTCGCCAAATCGGGCATTGATGTCATCATTGTGAGCTTAGTAAGCGACACATTTGATGGCTTGCGGGTTTGCGCCTCTATGAAATTCAATGAGGAAAGCCGAGACATCCCAATTCTTGTGATTGGAGATCCGGAGGATGAAACACGTTTTATCCGCGCTTATGACATCGGTATTAACGACACAATCATGCGACCCGTTGAGATTCAAGAGCTCAAGGCCCGTGTTAAGACATTGATGCGCCGCAAATTCTATGCTGATTCGCTGCGGGAGAATTTCAACGAAAATCTTGAAATGGTCGTAGCGGACCCGCTGACGGGCCTTGGAAATCGGCGCTATTTTGACCGCACGATTGAACCGCTGTTTGAGGCCTTGGAAACCCAGTCTACGCCGTTTTCTGTTATGGTGTTCGACATTGATCACTTCAAACGCGTGAATGATATTTTAGGTCATGATATGGGCGATCAAATTCTCAAGGAAGTGGCCGCGCGTCTTGTGACCAATATGCGCGCGGTGGATGTCGTGGCGCGTTATGGCGGCGAAGAGTTCATGATCGCTATGCCCGAAACCAAGGCAAAAGAGGCGTTGATCGCCGCCGACCGTGTGCGTAGCTTAATCGCCGGTACACCCGTCTTTGTTGATGGAGAGGCCTTACAAGTCACAACCAGCGTAGGTGTGGCAGAAGTTGAGCCGGGCGAGACATTGCGGGATGTATTCAAACGTGCCGATGATGCGCTTTACAAGGCAAAGCAGTCTGGGCGGAATCGCGCTTTGCCAGCAGAAATCCGTAAAGCCGCATAATTCTCATAAAAAAAGCCGCTTGAGAGAGCGGCCTTTCTACAGAATTCAGATCGGTTCTATTTGATCTTGCCTTCTTTGAAATCGACGTGCTTACGCGCAACCGGATCATATTTCCGCTTGACCATTTTCTCGGTCATTGTGCGCGAATTTTTCTTCGTGACATAGAAATAGCCAGTCCCGGCAGTCGAGTTCAGGCGGATTTTAATTGTGGTAGGCTTCGCCATGACGGGGAGTCCTCATATTTCGTGTAATTCAGTTGCGCGCGGATAGGCGGTTCCGGCGCGGCTGTCAACCGAAAGCGGGCAGGGGAGTTTAGGGGAATTGCAGCATTTTAAACTCACCCCGAATGGCGCGGGAGTAGAAGATATGCTCCGGCGGCCGATCCGCTTTGAGGTAGCGCTGCAAGACTTGCAACATCATATCCGTCGCCCGCTGGGTTTCCAACTCTTCAATCTGCGCAAATGTGAACCAGCCCACATTTAAAAGCTCTGAACTATCGGCGATTTTGGGCGGCTCACCCTCTCCCAAATCTTTGACGAAGAACCA
>CAZBDT010000071.1:0-12140 GCA_964490745.1 uncultured Algimonas sp. | reverse complement strand
ACCGCATTCGCATCCAGCAGAGCCCAACCACCCACACGAACATCCCACTTAATACCGAGACGAAAGAGAGACACGAAGCGACAGAGAAACAAATTAAGCAACAATTGTCATACCGTCACGATCCGAAGGATCGCCCGGTACCCATTCCATGAACTTTGCGTCAATGTATAGCATAGCTGCTTTCGCCCAGCCGCTTGTCATGCACTAATCTCATTGCTTGGCGTCCAGCCCGTCCCTCATGGATAGGCACCGGATAGCCCTTTGAGCTATATCCCACATCATTCCTACGTTGATGTAAAGCGTAGACGAAAAGGGTTGCACCTAGAGCAATGTGCGCTATATCGCGCGTTCCATCAGACCCCACTCCTCTGATGACCTATTATGACCTCTTAAGGTGAGGTGGCCGAGTGGTTTAAGGCGCACGCTTGGAAAGCGTGTTTAGGTTTGTAGCCTAACGTGGGTTCGAATCCCATCCTCACCTCCAGATGGCTTTCCAAGCAAGACCTGAAACCGAAATGGCCAGCTAGAACAATTTGCGTTTAGTTGAGATCACAGAAAGCCTCAAAAAATGGGCGAATAAGGCCCAATTTTTGAGTCCGAATTAACGCAAAATGCTCTAAAGTAGGCCTTAAGCCGGGACGGGCCGTCTTAGCAGATCCAGATAGGCGGCGTCTTCATCATCGAATATGAAACTCTCATATTGGCCTGATATTCGAATATCATTTTTAGTACGTTTCGCGTTCAACAAAACGGTCTTTGGAACTTCGGCATGATTGCGCTCAATTTCCAGAAATTTCATGAGGATAAATTCGTGCTCATCAACACTGAGATGCCCAAAATTAGATTTCGGAATTGTGACAATCCCTTCCTCGCACCGAATGCCTTCAGCATTATCGGATAAGACCTCGAAGTCGCAGGCTTCGCGGTTACTATTTGGATATTGTCTTAAACTTTGGCTCATTTAGCCCTCCCAATTCGTCTTACAACTCATGGTAAGGGTTGCGCCCCGTCACCATTAACACATACCTAAATACGAGAAACTTGCATTTGGCAAGGATTCTCTTTTTGTTTGATATCACCCAATTCACATATAGCTGAACGCCAGCCCAAAATCGTCTCTCAGTTTTCTAACCATTTTTGTTTCCTCAGAATGGCTGTCCTGCTAACCGCACCACATGACGCATAGCCCTATTTTTCCTAGACCAGAATTTCTTTGGCAACTGGGTAAGCCCCAGACAAAATATGAAAACCCTTGGATGCGGGTCGATGAAATTCCTGCCATAGACCCCAGTGGTCAAGACGCCTCCTATGGTCTTATTCATTTTAAAAATTTGGCCGTTGGTGTTGTGCCCTATCAGGATGGTTATATTTGGTTAGTTGGACAAAGCCGCGTCTCCTCTCGCAGTTACACTTGGGAGATACCGGCTGGCGGCGATCCTACTAGAGAGGACCCTCTTGGTACGGCCCATCGCGAGCTGCGGGAGGAAACCGGATTTACCGCCGGGCGCATGGACCAAATTTTGAAAATGGAATTATCAAACTCGATTACCGATGAAATCTGTCTTGTTTACGTGGCAACAGATCTCACCGCTGGCGAAGCGGAGTTAGAAAGTAGCGAAGATATTTCGCTGATGAAAATTAGCTTAGATAATGCACTAAAGGCAATTGAAGCTGGGGAAATCCGGCATGCGTTAGGTATCGCGGCCATCTTTAAACTGGACCGCATGCGGGCAGCTGGAGAACTTGATGGACGCTGACGTCATCATTATCGGCGCAGGTGCGGCAGGCCTGATGTGCGGGGCTTTTGCCGGACAACAGGGTAAGTCAGTTATTATTCTCGACCATGCAGAACGAGCTGGCGAGAAAATTCGCATTAGCGGCGGCGGACGATGCAACTTTACAAATCTTTATTGCGGTCCTGAGAACTTCATCTCGCAAAATCCGCATTTCGCAAAATCCGCGCTCAGCCGTTATACGCAGTATGACTTTCTCGATCTTGTCGCGCAACACGGTATCAAATGGCATGAAAAGACGAAGGGCCAACTCTTTTGCGACGGGCGCTCGCAGGAGATCATCGATATGTTGCTGTCCGAATGTCAGCGCGCTGGAAATGAAATCCGATTAGGCACAGACGTTTTGGGTGTTGATAAATTAGGCGACGGTTTTGTCGTTACGACGCCTACCCAGACTTTATCAAGCGCAGCACTTGTTATTGCCTGCGGCGGACCGTCTATTCCGAAAATGGGGGCGACGGGTTTTGGCTATAAAGTCGCGGAACAATTCGGATTAAATGTCATCACGCCCGAGCCGGCCCTCGTGCCGCTGACCTTCACAGACCAATTGAAAGCGCCCATCGCGGCCCTATCCGGCGTCAGTGTCGATACGATTGTCAGTAATGACGCGGCGAGTTTCGATGAAGCCTTGCTCTTCACACACAGAGGTCTATCCGGTCCGGCCATTTTGCAAATCAGCTCTTATTGGAATTCCGGAGAATCTATCACGATTAATATGGCCCCGGGGCGTGACACGCTGGCGGAGTTAAAACTGGCCAAGACACAGACCCCAAAACTCTCACCTGAGAAATGGTTGGCCTCGCACCTCCCTGCGCGGCTAGCAGCGCATTTAGCAGTGCAATTTAGCTATCAGCGCCTCGCCGATATGCCGGATCGGGAGCTCGTTAATCTCGCCCTGCAGGTTAACGCTTGGCATGTTCGTCCCGCTGGAACCGAAGGCTACCGAAAGGCCGAGGTCACACGCGGCGGTGTGAATACGGATGAGCTGTCCTCCAAGACGATGGAAGTGAAATCTGTGCCCGGCCTCTATTTCATTGGCGAAGTCGTCGATGTAACAGGCCATTTGGGCGGGCATAATTTCCAATGGGCTTGGGCCAGCGGCGCAGCGTGTGGGCGTGCCCTATAAGAAAGCGTCCCACAATAATTTGAGCCCTGTGATAAAAATCAACCCATACATGATGCGGTAAAATAGAACACCATCGACACGCTTGATCAGCCAAACACCAATCAGGACCCCTATCGGTGCAATTGGCAAGAGCATGGCAGAAATCGTTAAGTTAGAAACTTCCAGTTGCCCCAACGCCGCATAAGGCCCTAGTTTCACGGCATTGACGATGAAGAAGAACATAACCGCCGTCCCCGCATAAATGCGGTGCGGTAGCCCCTGCGGAATCGCATAGGCTTGGAAAGGCGGACCACCTGCATGGGCGATAAAGCTGGTAAAGCCAGCGAGCGCGCCTGCGATGTGAGCGGCGGGTTTACTGTCCTTGATCGCGTCCAGACCAGACTTAGAACCGAACCAATTATAAAGCGGAAAAGTAATCGCAATCAGGCCAACTATAATTCGCACGGCATTATCGGTTACAAATCCTGCTAAGGCCCAGCCAATCCCGATGCCCAAAATCGCCGCTGGCAACATCCGAAACAGCAAAGATTTATCGAAGGATTTGCGGTAGTTCCAACCGCTCACCCAATCCATGACAATCAGGATCGGCAACATAATACTTGCCGCCTGAATAGGAGAAATGCTCAACGCCATAAGCGGCACGGCAAAGAGCGCCAGTCCGCCAAACCCGCCTTTGGAAATGCCGGTGATGATTACCGCCGTAACGGCACTCACCCAAAATATTGGATCTTCAAGCATAGCGCCTTTTGATCGTTGAAATCGGTCTAGGCAAACGCAAATTAACTGCTAAACACAGCCTATGAAATCGATCGACTTAAACGCCGATATTGGCGAGGCGGATACACCGGAATGGGCCGCCTCAGAAGCCGCCATTGTAAACGCGATCTCCAGCGCAAATATTGCCTGTGGCGGTCACGCCGGAGATTCAGACTCTATGCGCTTGACCGTGCGCAATGCGAAATCGGCTGGCGTAACAATTGGCGCTCATCCCGCCTATCCTGACCGTACAAATTTTGGCAGGACGAGTTTGGTCTTGGGACAAGACATCGACGCCAAAGCCCTCTCTGACACGCTCCGAGCGCAAATCTTGCACCTTCTTGAGATTTGCAGCGCCGAAGACGCGAAACTCGCTTACGTCAAACCTCATGGCGCGCTTTATAATGATTCTGTTTTCGACCCGCAAAAGGCGGATTTAATTGCGTCAGTCATTGCTGACCTTAATCTTGGGCTCGTTTTTCTGGGCGGACCAAATTCCGAAATGGGACGCGCCGCAGCGGGTCATGGCCTTCGTTTCGTTGCGGAAGGGTTTATTGATCGCCGCTATACCGATGACGGGCATTTGCTGTCGCGCAAAATCGACGGAGCCGTCATCAAAAATCAAGCCGAGCGATTAGGTCAGGCCCGCTCTCTCGCCACAACAGGCGAAGTTCAAACTCACACGGGTAAAACACTGACATTGAAAACAGGTTCCCTTTGTGTTCATGGGGACAGTGCGGGCGCCGTCGAAACCGCGCGACAAGCCCGCGCAGCAATTGAGGCTGAAGGTCTCACAATTAGGGCATTTGCATAGATGAGTTCGGCGCAGACATCCCCCAAGATTTCGCTTTACGGCGATCACGCCATACTTGTGGATTGGCAGACAGATGGGTTTTCTGAAGAGGTGAATGACAAGGTTCATAGCCTATCAGCTCTGCTTCGGGAGAGCGGCAAATATATCGAGGTCGTCCCGGGATATGACTCGCTTGTCTGCGTCTTTGACTTGGCCACGCGCTCAGTCGCCTCAACCAAAAGACATATTGAAGATATATTGGCCCGCCAAAATCTCACTGCAACTGAGACGGGTTTGCTTGTCGAAATTCCGGTCTATTATGGCGGCGAAAATGGCCCGGATATGGAGACGATTTGCGCCTCTGCGAAACTCACTATCGATGAGGTTATTGCGCGCCATAGTGGTGACACATACAGAGTTTGTATGATGGGCTTTATTCCGGGTTTTACCTTTTTGTCACCAGCCCCGGAGGCGCTTCATCATCCGCGCTTGGCGACGCCTCGCGCCAAAGTTCCGGCAGGCAGCGTCGGCATTGCAAATTGGCAAACGGGGATTTACGGCCTTGAAAGCCCCGGCGGCTGGCAAATTATCGGGCGCACCCCGCTCTCTATCTTTGATGCAAATCGCGAGACCCCCTTCCTCTTAAATGCGGGAGATCGCGTGAGGTTTATACCGCAATGACACTCAGCGTTCTTCACTCTGGCACACAGACCCTCATCATGGATGCGGGCCGTCCGGGCCATCGCCATCAAGGCATTCCGAGTGGCGGTGCAGCCGATAAACTCTCCTTTGCCATCGCCAATCATTTGGTCGGAAATCGCTGGGACACACCCGCATTGGAATGCGCTTTGGGCGGGCTGCATGTCCGGTTTAATAAGGACCACACCATCGCGCTGTCCGGTGCGCAAATGTGGTCGCAAAATCAAGGCCTGAACTTGCCCATAAATAAACCCATCAAGGTTGATGCTGGCGACATCCTGACAATGAGTTTTACGCGCGCAGGATGTCGATCCTATTTGGCGATTGCGGGAGGGATAAAGGCTGAACCATTTCTGGGTTCAGTTTCCACTTACCTCCCCGCCAAATTAGGCGGGCTGGATGGTGAAGCCTTGAAAACGGGGGACGTCCTCAACATAGGTGCCCCCCAAGGCGAACCGAACTCACTCCCGAAAGGGCACATTCCGCAGCTCTCTAATCATATTGTGTTACGTGCAGAACAGGGACCAGAATGGGACGCACTCTCTGATGCCTCGAAACGCTATCTCTTCACGACGCCATTTTACGCGACCAATGCGACAGACCGGATGGGGTCCCGGTTAAAAGGCGATCAGCTGAGCTTGGGGACAACGTTGAAAATGACGAGCAGCCCTCTCCTGCCAGGAAGTTTGCAAATCCCGCCTGACGGACAGCCCATTCTCGCGCTGGCAGACGGGCATTGCACTGGCGGATATGCGAGAGCTTTGCAAGTCATTCAGGCCGACCTCTGGCTCTTGGGGCAAATCGCCCCCGGTGCGGCTGTCAGCTTCCGCCGTAGTTTCGCGCATGAAGCCGAAGCCGTGTTGCGCGGCAAGAATAGCTATTACGCCGATCTTATCCCGGGATTTTCGTTCTAAATGCGTTTTGTCCTGCTGGACGATCAAGGTAGCGGCAAACAATTTTGTTTCCGCCATCCCGAACGGGTGATTACGGCGAATTGTCGGGCCGACCTTCCGCGTGCTTTTTCAAAGATTGAGGCCGTACATTGCGAAGGAAAATGGCTGGCCGGATGGATGTCCTATGAATTGGGGCATGGGTTAGAAACCCGATTTGACGCGCCTGATGGACCGCTTATTCAACTCGGTGTTTTTGATGCGCCCTCTGATACGCCTCCGGTGGACTGGCTCTATACCCGAAATATTCCCGAGCTGACCTTTAAACCGATTTGGACAGAAGCAAATTATCTATCTCGCTTTCGACGCGTGCAAGACTATTTGCGGGCCGGCGATTGTTATCAGGTCAACCTCACCTTCCCTATGTTCGCAGAAAGCGAGGCGAGTGCGACGCAGCTATACGCCGCTTTTCGCAGACGACAACCCGGACGCTACGGCGCCGTTATTAGCCTTGGCGAGACAGAGATCGTCAGCTTTTCGCCGGAGCTCTTCTTTGAGCGCAAGGGTCAAAATATGCGGATGCGCCCGATGAAAGGGACGCGTCCCCGCGCCCGCGACCCAATCGCCGACAAGGCCTTACTGGAGGAAATGAAAGCGGAACCAAAAAGTCAGGCCGAAAATTTGATGATCGTGGACCTGCTGCGCAATGACCTCTCCCGCCTTTGCACGCCCGGTAGTGTCAAAGTTCCGGAACTTTTTGCGCTTGAGACCTATCCCACACTCCACCAAATGACATCGCAGGTCACAGGAACATTGAAAGACGATGTCAGTTGGGAGCAGATATTGCGAAGCCTCTTTCCTTGTGGCTCTGTCACGGGCGCGCCGAAAATTCGCGCGATGGAAATTATTGGGGAGTTAGAATCCGGACCGCGCGGGGCCTATTGTGGCTCAGTCGGATATATCGCGCCGTCAGGCGACGCCAGCTTCTCTGTCGCCATTCGCACGATTCAGAAAGAAGAGAGGCGTCTCAGATATGATGTCGGTTCCGGTGTCGTCTTGGATAGTGACGGGCCGGATGAATATCGGGAATGCTTGCTCAAGGCGCAAATTTTCAACCGTCCAGAGGCAGGTGTAATTGAGACGTTTCGGCTCAAAGCCGATGGCGATATTCTGCGGGCCGAGCTACACAAAAAACGGTTTGGCAACGCCATCGGCAAAAGCTTAGCGTCAGGCATTTTTGATGATCTTGATCGTTTGGAGGGAGAAGATGCGCGGGTGCGCGTGGTGGCAAAGGACAATCTACTAACCACAGAAATTGCGCCATTCACTGAGCTAAAGACACCAATAAAACTCGCGCTATCCCGCTACCCTCTTAGTAATGAGGTGCAGGATGTTTCAGTAAAGATAACGTTGCGTGATTTTTACGATGGCGAACGAGATCGTATCAAAGCTACTACAAATGCGGATGAAGTCATCTTTCTAAATCTTGACGGCCAAATTTGCGAAGGGTCTTTCACCTCGATCTTTATCGAGAAAAACGGACAGCTTCTGACCCCGAAATTATCTTGCGGATTACTGGCAGGTGTTCTGCGACGGGAGTTACTCGAAACGAAGCAGGCGTTTGAGACGAACCTCACAATCGCAGACCTTAAAACAGCTGATGCAATTTTTGTCGGCAATAGCCTGCGCGGATTAATGCCCGCAATCTTCATCGATTATTTGCTGCATTAAACAGAAGTCATTGACGCCCCTAATCTGCTCGCTAAGGTGGCAGTCCGTGAATAAGGAAATTACCAAACGTGCCACTCATCCTTCATGCCTACCATATCTCGGCGGATGGTAAGGCATCGAAAATTCCGCAAGCTGAATTGGGATTGCCCCGCGAAAAAGGTGAAGGCTATGACTGGTATCATCTCGAACGAAACGACCCCACAATTCAGGCCGTTTTTGATGCGGATATCTTTCTGGATAAAATAGCTGAGCGGACTTTGCTGGCCGAAGATTCTCGACCCCGGACGATCCTACGGGATGAAGATGTTTTGATTAATTTGCGCGGTGTGAATCTTAATCCAGAGTCTAGTCCGGAAGACATGATCGGGATTCGGTTTTTCATTCAACCGACACGGATCGTAAGCGTTGAGAAACGTCCGCTGAAAGCGACGCGCGATATTGCAAAACGCTTGTTGAGCCAGCCTGCCCCACCAACGCCGGGCGGGTTCATCGCAAACTTCGCTCAAGTTCTGACTGATCGTATGGCCCCAACGATCACAGGATTGAACGAGAAAGTGGATGAATTGGAAGAGAAAATCGAAAGCGGCGAGACCGACGCGGCGCGTCCCATTGTCACCGATTTGAGACGCCAATCCATATTACTCCGCCGCTATCTTGCCCCGCAACGCGACGCGTTACATTCGCTCTCACAACAGAAACTGCCCTGGATCACAACTGATGATCAATTGCGGCTTAGGGATTCAGCTGATCAGGCCACGCGCGTGACTGAAGAACTGGACGCGGTGCGTGAACGCTGCGCAATTGTGAAAGACCAACTGACGGATCTCCGCGCGGAGCAGATGAATAATAATATGATGATCTTGGCCGTTGTCTCTGCGGTCTTTCTCCCTTTGGGTCTCATTTCCGGTATGATGGGTATTAATGTGGGGGGCATGCCGTGGACGGAAAATGGAATGGGATTTTGGTATGTCACGGCCATCATCATCGCCATTGGCGTGGTTCAGATGATCATATTCAAATTGATGAAGTGGATCTGAGCCCAGCATGATCCGCACGCTCTTCGTCACCTGCCTCTTGGCTTTTTCTGCGCTATGTCTCGCGCCGCAAACCGCCATGGCTCAAAGTGGTGAGGCCCAGAATAGTGAAGTGCAAATTGATGAGGCCGCAATTGAGGCTGCAACGGAAAGCATACCGAAGGTTAGCGAAGAGGACATTGAACGCGCTTACCGACGGGTGAAACGGGATGAGGCCTATCAATATGAACTGGCAGAACCCATTCCGGTCAGACCGCCATCCGCATTTGAACGCTGGCTTGGTAAAATCCTTGGCGCACTCTTTTCTGTCCTTGCGCCGCTTTTAGAAATTATCTTCTGGCTTGGTATAGGTGCCTTGGGTGTCGGCGCGCTCTATCTCATTGGACGCGCCGTTTACGAAACACGTTTTGCGAAACCCACTCTAACGAAAAAAGAAGAAGTGACGGACATCCCGCTTTACCAACCAGCAGAGGCCCAAGCCCGTATTTTGCTGGACGAGGTTGACAAACTGGCAGCAGAAGGCCGTTACGGCGAAGCGGTTCATACGCTACTATTCCGCTCTATTCAGGACATTGATCGCAACCGACCAAATGTCGTGCGGCGTAGCCTTACCGCGCGAGAAATTGGCAGCCTTTCGGTTCTAACCGAAAATGCCAGAACGGCTTTTTCTAAAATCGCGGGCGTCTCTGAACTCGCCCATTTTGGCGGTGTATCAGTCAACAAGGCCGGCTTCGAGACAGCGCGCAAAGCCTATGCCGATCTCACGGGGCAAACAAAGCAAACGCGGAGATCAAGACGATGAGCCGCGCCGGAACAGCGAGAGAGCGTCACTTAGCGCAAAGCCTACCCGGTCAGAGAAACCGTGCTGGTCGACCAGGGATCAGCAATGTTCTCTTTCGTCCGATCACCTTAGTCAGCCTCGTTTTAATCGGATTATTTGCATTTAGCGCTCTTATTGTGCTGGGTGGTTTTGCAAAGGATTTACGCAAAGCTCCACCCGGACAGGCAACACCGCGTTCTGTATCTGCTGTCGGATATCAAGCCTATACCGATTATCTTGAAGCCCTGAATTATGACGTTCAAGAAACACGGGGCAAACGTCCCTTTTACGACCGCGATGAACGCCTCGTCATCTACACGCCCTCCCGACCGACACGTCGTTTAAATAAGATCATTGAAGCCGAGGGCGAAGCCGTTAATTTCATTGTCTTACCCAAATGGTCAGTCGCCCAAATGATCCCACAAGACGGCGAAAAAGCCGAAAAAGGCTGGGCCAGAAAAACAAGAGGTAAAGGGCTTTATTATCCAGGTTCTTATCAATCCATGCTGGATGATTTACCTGTCGTCAGACGTCACGATGTTCCCTCACCCGACGCGCAAATTTTCTTCACTGAACCTCGCAGCAGACAACTTTTAGAGGGCTACAAACCTGACTTTAAAGACCTTCAATATTTCGACCTCAACACACGGTGGGAGGACTATAATGAAGAGCTGCGCGAAATTGCGGAGAAAGAAAGAGAAGAGCGTCTCCGAAAATTAGCGGAAGAAAGAGGCGAGACTTACGAGCCTAAAAAGAAAAAAGACGCCAAAAAATCTGATGCAAAAAAGGCCGAAAAGGAAAAAGAAGAAGAGAAAGATAAGACGCCAGAGCCACTCCCTAATCCGGATGTCCTTCTAAAGATTGATGGTCGCGCTGTCTTGATCCGGCTGGAAGAGACGCAGACCTATATCCTCTCTGAACCCGATCTCTTGAATACGATGGCCTTTACATCACAAGGCGGCGCACAACTCTCTCATGTTCTGCTAGATGAAGTCATTCAGTCATCCGGAACAACTTCGATGAGTGTCGATTTTGATGTGAGCTTGCACGGTATCGAAGCCAATCGAAATATCATCAAGCTGATGGTCACACCGCCATTTCTGGCCGCAACATTGTGCCTGCTGACGGCGGGCGGGCTCGTCATGTGGCAAGGCTTTAACCGCTTTGGTGACCCCGTTCGATTGCGCCCCGATTATGCACAAGGCTCCGTCAGCTTAGCCGAAACAGCCGCAGACTTTATGGCTGTTGCCAATCGCGCCCATAAAACAGGCGGCGACTATGCGGCCCTCATCCGGCGGCATGTTGCCAATGAGTTGGGCATAAAAGAACGAAGCGAGGCGCATGTGAACACTTTGCTGGATGCCCGCGAAAAGCGCTTAAAGATCGAACCCGTTTTTGAAGATTTAGAACGCGCAATTTCAAATGCCGACCCGCAAGCTTACGCACAATATGCCCACGCCCTCGCCGACTGGCGGACAGCGATGACGCAAACTGATTTCCCGCAGGACCCAGAACATTCATGAAGGACCTCACCCTATGACCGAACAAACTCCAGATATGCGGCCCGATGATATGGCTTTGAATGAGATTCAATCGCTCGCCAATTCCATTCGAGCTGAAGTCGGCAAAGTCATTATTGGTCAATCCGACACCGTCAATTTAATGCTGACGGCTTTACTCTCGCGTGGTCATATCCTGCTGGAAGGTGTGCCGGGAACAGCCAAGACATTTTTGGCGCAGGTCTTTGCCCATGTCACAAAACTGGATTTTGGGCGTATTCAATTCACGCCAGACCTCTTGCCCGGGGACCTGCTGGGAACGAACCTTTTTTCCTTCCAGACAAATGAATTCACGCTCGTCAAAGGCCCGATTTTCTGTGACATGCTCTTGGCGGATGAAATCAACCGAACGCCGCCTAAGACGCAATCCGCGCTGCTGGAAGCGATGCAGGAACGACAAGTCACGATTGACGGAAAACGCTTTCCCCTTGGCGATAATTTCATGGTCGTTGCCACCCAGAACCCGATTGAGCAGCAAGGGACTTACCCGCTGCCCGAGGCGCAACTTGATCGCTTTCTCTTTAAACACATTCTCTCCTATCCGGATCGGGATGAGGAAATTCGGATTGTCGAGCAGCATGGCCAGCGTAGCGGAACACCGTCCATGGCGGATTTAGGTTTGAAATCCGTCATGACAAAAGCAGCACTCAAAAAAGCGCGCGCGGCAATTGCGGGCATCCACCTGAATGATGAAGTAACCCACTATGTTGTCGATCTTGTGCGTGGCACACGCGACAATCCTTTGTTCGAAACAGGGGCCAGCCCCCGCGCCGCCGCCATGATTGCGAGTTCGGCCCGCGCTTATGCAGCGCTGCAAGGTCGGAATTACGTCATACCGGATGATGTAAAATCCATCGCCCTGCCCGCTCTGCGTCACCGCGCCGTTCTCTCTCCCGCCGCAGAAATTGAAGGGCGCACAGCCGATGAAGTGATCACAGC
>CAZBDT010000070.1:0-12160 GCA_964490745.1 uncultured Algimonas sp. | reverse complement strand
ACTTTGACTTTCATAAAGGCGGGGATAGACGCCCCCGCCACAGGTTAAAAGCCCTTAGCCACAGTTTCGGTCAATTTCTACGGCGGTCGCGGCGGCTATCTTCGCGCAAGATAAACTGACGGGGATCAATCCGACCATTATATTGCAGGTTGGAAAGTGACACGCGTGTCGCGCCACCGAAATCATCCTGGATAATCCAAGTTTGCAGAGCCAGCGTCTCGGAATCAAATACCATCGTAATCGCGCCTTCTTGCTGACCGGATCCATCGCGGGCCGTGACGATCCACTGGCCCGGCAATTTTTGCAGGGCTGTGACCTGTGTATCTTCTGCCAAATTGATATTCTCTTTCAGGAAATAATTGAGCGGCGTGGCAGAAAGCGGCACGCGGTCAAAGGTTTCCAACTGGCGATCATTCTGAACCAGAGTCACACCGTCAGAGACGATCAATAAAGGGTTGGGCGCGTCATATTCGAAACGGACTTTGCCCGGACGCTGCAGCCAGATTTTACCTTTAGAGACTGCACCATTTGGCGCGACCTGCCTGAAATCTCCTTGGAAGCTAAAAGTCGCATTCATCGACGCATCAATACGCGCCAAATCAGCGCGTACATTAGCCGGGTCCGTAAAGGGGGCGACATATTGTGTCTTCGCGGATTGCATCGGTGCGGTTTTGGCCGATTGCGCCGCAGCCGTACCTATAGCGGTTGAAACGAGTAGGATTGGGAGGATCATTTTTTTCATAACATCCAGTCCATAGCGGAATTGGGTTTAACCGTGTCTGAATATAAAGGATATCTATATTACAATTTCGCAAGGCCCTGACTGGGTTAACCCACTGCGATCAGGGACTTTAAATGCGGTATGCCGCCAAATCATGAATCGATGTTTCCGGGCGCGCGCCATAATGTTGAATAACTTCTGCTGCCGCGATGGATCCCAGATAGCCCGCATCGGCCCAGTCCAGTCCCATGGCGCGTCCGGCTAATACGCCCGCCGCATATTGATCGCCTGCACCTGTTGTGTCGACAATTTTTTTAATCGGCGCGGCAGGAATGAAATGACGTCGCGTATCAGTCTGGATGATCGAGCCCTTCTCGCCGCGTGTAACACATGTGACAGGGCGCATGCCCGCCAAAGCGTCCAGCGCTGTGTCCAGTCGGTCCGTTTCAAACAAAGCCAATAGCTCGTCTTCATTGGCAAAGAGAATATCTGTTTGATGTTCAGACAGTTGGCGGAACCCCGCGCGGTGACGGTCGACACAAAAACTGTCTGATAAAGTCAAGGCGACCAGTCCGCCTGTCGCTTGGGCGTATTCTGCAGCACGGACATAGGCGGCCTTTTGCTCGTCACTGTCAAAAAGATAGCCTTCCAGATAAATTGTCTTGGCGCGGGCGATTTGGGTTTTTGAAATATCAGCAGTTCCAAAATCCGCATTTGCGCCCAGATATGTGCTCATGCTGCGTTGTCCGTCCGGGGTGACGGCAATCATACAGCGGGCAGAGGCTGTGGCCTTCGATGTTGGGGCGGTTTCAAACTGAACCCCGGCATCGCGGTATCCTGTAATCAGCCGTTCGCCCACATCGTCGCGCCCGACCTTGCCCACATATCCGGCGCGAATGCCAAGTTCGGCAATCCCGACCATTGTATTGGCAGCAGAGCCGCCCGCGATTTCGCGCAGCTCTCCAACACCTTTGAGTGCCGCGTTCAAATCCAAAGCCCGAGGCTCATCGACCAGTGTCATGGACCCGCGCTCAATATTATGTTCACTCAAAAACGTATCCGGGACAGGGGCGATAATATCCATAATCGCATTGCCAATACCAAGGACGTCGATATCTTTCGTCATGAAGTGCTCTCAATATGAAATTAGAATTGCGTGGACTGCCGTAAGCTATTAGCGGAGCAACTACTATGACAAAAATCGCACTTCTCATATCTGATAATCTATTGCCAAATGCGGAAAATACCCGTCCTGATAGGGATGAGCTGGTTGAGCAAATGGGCAAACTCATTCCCGCCTTTGCGTCGCAAGGCTTAGAGCTCGTCGAAGTGCGGTGGCGAGAGATTGAGGAACGCGCAGAAGAGTTCGCGGCGATTTTACCCCTCATGGTGTGGGATTATTTCGAAGGCAATGAAGTCGCCTTTCTGGAGGCTATAGACATTGCAGAGAAAATCACGCCGGTTTTCAACCCTTCTGACATTCTAAAATGGAATGCGGATAAGTCTTATCTCGACGGTTTGGCGGCATGCGGCGCATCTGTCATTCGGACATTAACCGTAGAGCGGGTCACTGAAGCCAATGTTGCGCAAGCCTTTGAGGAACTGGACTGCGAAACACTTGTCATTAAACCGCAAATTGGCGGTGGGGCGTGGCGTCAGGCACTCTATAAAAAAGGTGACTCGTTTCCAGATGCGGAAAGCTTACCACCCGATGGCGCGTTGATTCAGCCTTTTTTGTCCAGCGTGACGGATGAAGGCGAATATTCATTTTTATATTTCGGCGGAACCTTCTCCCACGCCGTGCGGAAAACGCCGAAATCCGGCGATTACCGCATTCAATCCATTTATGGCGGAGCGGAAGAGACTTATACGCCGACAGAAGAAGAAAAAGATCGCGCGCAAACTATCCTTGAGACCATGGATAGTATGCCGCTTTATGCACGGGTCGATCTCTTGCGCGGGGATGACGGGACGCTAAAATTGATCGAGCTGGAATGTATCGAGCCTTATCTTTATTTGCCGCATGCTCCGGGCGAAGGCGCTGCAAATGAAGGCGCGCAAAAATTGGCGACGGCGTTAAAATCCAAATTAGGGATATAAGTCTTATTCGCTGAACGCGCTGCTGAATATGTACGGGGCTGGTCATAATCGCGTCAAAGGCCTAAGCTGGTCCTATGCCGCACTTGAAGCACGTCACGACAGACACACCCAGTTCAGATATTCTGGACATGATCGACCGCGATGGTGCTGTCATTATTGATGCGATTTTATCGCCTAAGGCGACAGCGCAATTTGCCGATGAGCTCGCGCCTCTCTTAAAAGAGGCGGCGCAGGGTCAAGACAGTTTTTCGGGCTTTGCCACAACACGGATTGGCGCTTTGATTGCACGATCTGAGATTTGTAGATCGCTTGCCACCCATCCCCTTTTGTTGGAGATTGCAGGCGGTTTGCTCGGCAAATTTTCTCCGACGATGCAGCTCTCTCTGACGCAGGCTGTTAAGATTGCGCCGGGGGAAGGGGCGCAGATTTTACATCGTGATCGCGGCCTCTGGGGCGGCCATATTCCGCGGCGCATAGAAACCCAACTCGGGACGATGATTGCAATTACAGATTTCACGCATGAAAATGGCGCAACGCGTGTCGTGCCGGGCAGCGCTCATTGGGATGCAAAACGCGAACCCGCAGCAGATGAAATTGTCAGCGCCGAAATGAAAGCAGGCTCAATACTCGTCTATAATGGCACGGTCATTCATGCCGGCGGTCCGAATTCGACTGAGAAACCGCGCCTTGGTGTTTTGCTGCATTATACGTTGGGATGGTTACGCCAGCAGGAAAATATGTATCTATCCTGCCCGCCGGAGATTGCCAAAAATTTTACACCGGAGCTGCGCCGCTTGTTGGGCTATGCGCAAGGCTCACCCGTTATGGGATTTTACTCTGACCCGGCAGGCGAGCATGAATTAGTTTCACCCGAAGAAATCTTCGGGGATGAGATCAGCGCCGTCGCGCGTCGCACCACTGGCAAAGATGTGGTCAATCGGACGACCGGGAAAAAAGTTTAACTGTAGCCAATCCCACGCCCAGCAAAACGACCGCGCAGGAGATCGCGAAAGACAAAGTCACAGGCTCAAAGACAAAGAGCGCTCCACCAATAGCCGCAATGACGGGCACAGATAATTGTGAAATTGATGCGGTGGTGACGGTCAGGTCCTTCAAAACATTATACCAAAGCGCATAACCCAAAGCAGATGTGAGCGTGCCGGATAAAATTGCGAGCAGCACACCTTTTGAATTGGCCGTAACTTCGGGGAATTGCCAAAAGATCAATGGCGTCAATGCACATAAAATAATCGAGGCCCGTGCGAAATTACCAGCCGTGCGCGCGAGTGCTTGTCCTGAAGCTTTGCCTAAAACGGAATAAAGTCCCCATCCAATTCCGGAGAGGATCATTAGCCCCGCTCCAAGCGGAGACGGCGCTTCCACGCCGGGGGCTAATAAATAGACCAAGCCGATGATGGCCAAAACCAGCCCTAAAATTTGCAGGGCTGATAACCTTTCCCCGCGCGAAAAGGCGACGGCCAACATGGTCAGTTGAACGCTAGCGAAAAGGAGTAAAGCACCAGTCCCCGTGGCCAATTCCAAATAAGCATAAGAAAAAAAGACGCCATATCCGCTAAGTGCAAATGCCCCTGTCCAACGCCCGGCGGGCCAACTGGTTTTTGGTCGAGATAAAATGACTAAGACCAAGGCCCCCGACACAAATCGAAGCAGCGAAAACCCCCAAGGTCCGATATCACTCGTGCTGAGTGCTAAGCGAGCTAAAACAGAATTTCCCGCAAAGGCGATCAGGACGATGAGGGTGAGCAAAGCGAGGCGCATAGGGCGTGCGATAGCAAAGTCGACACCTCATATGTATCACATTTAAGATAGATCAGAAGATTTTCGTGGAATTGTGCCTATTCCTTGGATTGACCCTGTGCGCCGCCCTTGATTTTTGTGAAGGCAATCGCGATATAGCCGACGCCTTTAAACAGGCGGCACCTAAATCAAACTTGAAAGTTCTCTATGATCCCCGGCCAAAATTTTAATGACCGCTTAAAGGCGCAAAAAGAGGCGAAGCTCGCCATGCTGAAACGGGCTAAAGAGAAAGAGCTGGATCCAGAAGAAAAAGCGCGCCTGATGGAAGAGCGCGCCAAGCGCAATGCCGCACGCGAAGAACGCGAAGCCAAACGACGTGAAGAGCGCAAACGCAAAGAAGCGGAAGCCGCAGCCCTGAAAGCGGAAGAGGCGCGGAAGAAGCTTCTGGCTATTGAGGCGCAAAAAAAGGCGCAGGAAGAATTGAAGAAAGCGCAAAAGGCACGACGCGATGCGAAATATGCCGCAAGGAAAAATCGCCGCCGCTAAGCGCGTTTCAAAAAATAGAATTTCCTAGGTCCGTTTAAGCGGGCCTTTTTTATAGTCTAGAGTTTCCAGCCCGTATGTAGAGCGGCAATGCCTGTGCTGTAATCTTGATAATTCACATTGGCAAAACCGGCTTCTCGGATCATTTCCGCAAATTGTTCCTGCTTTGGAAATTTACGAATGCTCTCGACCAAATATTGATAGCTGTCGCGATCTCCGGCCAGCATCTGACCCAAGCGCGGAATGACGGTAAAACTATAGGCATCGTAAAAGGCGCTGATGACCTTTGCAGGTGGTGTCGAAAATTCTAAAATGGCCAAGCGACCACCGGGTTTTAGGACGCGTAAAAACTCCCGCAAGGCCGCCATGCGGTTCGTAACATTCCGAATGCCAAAAGAAATTGTCACCGCATCAAATTGATTATCTTCAAAGGGCAGGATTTCCGCATTACCGCAGACCCGGATCATATCCAGACCCCGATCTTTTTCCGCATCGATACCTGCTAACAGCATTTGATCATTAATGTCGCAAATCACGGCGGACGCCGCTTTGCCGCCCCGACGCACGTGCACTTCATCAGCGGCCTTAATAAACCGCCGCGCAATGTCACCTGTTCCGCCTGCGACATCCAATAAGCGTTCACCCGGCTGCGGGTTCAGCTTTGTGATCATCATATTTTTCCAAACACGGTGAATGCCGACACTCATCGCGTCATTCATCAGATCATAATTAGACGCGACAGAATCGAAGACGCCTTTAACGCGGCCGATCTTTTCAGCTGCAGGGATCGTTTCAAATCCGAAATCAATGGTTTTATCAGACATATTGTAACCGCTCAGGCTGACTCGATGAGCGCCGCCTTTTATTCAGCAGCGATAGGTAAGCCTTTAGATTGTGCGGCGCGCGGCGACAATATGTTCTGACAGACGCCGCCGTGATGCGCGCAATCATATTCCGAGCTATTTAATCCCTTAAAAAAGGCGGCATCTTCTTTGAAGGCCCCGACGAGATAGTCGAAAACAGCCCGTATGCGCATAGACCGTTTCAGGTCTTGATGGGCCACCAAATAGAGTGATTCCATATGAATGATTTCAGGTAGAACCCGAACCAATCCAAGGTCTCGATTTATCAAACCGCACATGGGCAAGACACCAATGCCGTAACCATGGACGAGAGCTTGATCAAAAGCCCAAATCGAATTGGTGTTAAATGTCACCCGTTTTGGCTCGAACATCATATTCTGATCATCATCCATTAGCCAAAGCGATTTACCGTCCATGATTTGTGCGATAACACCATCATGTTCCGTCAGTTCCTCTGGGGTAGCTGGAGCACCATTTTTCTCAAGATATTCAGGCGAGGCAAACAGTCCGAAACCGACCTCGGCCACCTTCCGGCCAATCAAAGAATTTTGATCGCCCGGACTGCGCCAGCGCAGGGCGATATCCGCTTCGCGTTGAGCGAGGTTAAAACTTTGAAAGCCGATCCCGATATCGACAAGCACGTCAGGATGTTCTCGCCTGAACATATTCATCACCCCGGGCAGCCAGCTCGTCCCCACACCTTCGGTGGCGGAGAGGCGCACGACACCGGACAGCGAGTCTTCTAATGTCGCGGAAGAGCGGTCAATTGCAGAGGCCTCTTCCTGCATGCGCCGAATGTGATCCAACATGGATTGCCCAAAATTGGTCGGGATAAGCTGACCATTCTGGCGTTTTAAAAGTGAT
This sequence comes from uncultured Algimonas sp., assembly GCA_964490745.1. Taxonomy (GTDB): domain Bacteria; phylum Pseudomonadota; class Alphaproteobacteria; order Caulobacterales; family Maricaulaceae; genus Litorimonas. The sequence continues at coordinate 5,311 of CAZBDT010000070.1, read as the reverse complement.
GTCCCGAAGTGATCTTCCAGCGCCCGAATACGGCGTCCAACGGTGGGCTGGCTCATACCGAGCGCCCGTCCGGCGGCAGTAAGTGAACCCGCTTCAGCAACAGCGAGGAAGATAGGATAGTCTGACCAATTTTTCATACAGATGTGTATAGCGAGCCTGCTGAAAATGTCAATTCCATACGTAAATGTTTATAATTACATCGTGAGCGTCAAATCAAAAGGAGACGATCATGACACTCAAACCCTTAAAAATAGGCGCCATCGCAATAGGTACAGTCCTGATATTAACCTCTGCAACAGTCCTTCTACCTGCTAGTGCCATGGCAGATGAAGTGAATGTAGCGCCTATCGCTTCGGCTACCGATTATCAAGTCAAAACATCTTCCAACGGCTTGATTAAGTCCGGTGTGAAAGCCTTTAAACGTGGCGATTACGCAAAATCTGTTGCTTTGAATAAAGCCGTGATCCGTATTCGCCCCAATCGCATGAAAACGGCAATTGCACAGGCAAACCTCTGTGCAAGTTACGCGAAATTAGACGATCTGGAATTGGCCTCTGCGGCGTGCGACGCGGCATTGGATTTACGTCCGGGGCTAGATGTCGCTAAGTCAAATAAAGCGCTTTTGCGCACACGGCTCGCGCAAAAATAACCCAGCCTCTAATCCCAGGAAAGAAAAGTCTGCCTTGGCCAAAGGCAGGCTTTTTTGATTTCTAATCGGCTTTAACCTGCCTCAATTGTAAATGTCAGACCCGCATGGGCTTGCAATCGATCAATCAGGGCTTCTGCCATGGCGGGTGCTGGAGTCATGACACCGCCTGTGCCTTGAACATCTTTCACGAGGGTGATCGCAGATTCCGCAATCATTTTGGATGTTGAACCGTAACCCGGGTCTTTATCGCCTTTGACGGAGCTAATGATCCGTGTCCCATTCGGCGCATCACCGACAAACATAACGTCATAGGAGCCGGTTTCACGTTCTTCCTTTGACGGGCCTTCACCGGGCTTTGGCGGATTATCGCCAAAGGTATTGGACTTCGCCATGCCTTTGGCGAGTTGTTCGCCCTTTTCGCCCGGTCCGGTTAAGACCATTTCGCCATATTTAAAGTGTTTGCCATATTTATAATCCATCAGCGCGTTAGAGCGGTGGACGTTCTTCGTGTTGATGCTCGCCATGATAAACGGCGTGGCCCAGCTGCCCAGATCGGGCTCTTCCATGGGTTTATGAATGGGCGGCTGCGGCGCGCCTTTTTTGGGCGAGAGGGAGAAGGGGTCTTTCAACCACTCCAGAACTTCGGGCTGTTTTTGGGCGCGCTTCATGGTCTCCATGAAGCTCGCCGCCGTTCCGCCTGAGAACGTGCCTTTCATTCCGCGCACGCGGCAGCGCACACGTTCGCAAGCGCCGCCATGATTTTCAATCGCTTGTTTTTGTAAATGATACACGCCGAGATCAAACGGAATAGAGTCAAACCCGCAAGACAGAACAATCCGTGCCCCCGACGCTTTTGCCGCATCGTCATAACGCTCAATCATATCTTTCATCCAAGCGGGCTCGCCACAAAGATCGACATAATCTGTTCCGGCCTCGACACAGGCTTTTAAAAGCGGTTCGCCATAAAGCTGGTACGGTCCAACCGTGGTGATAACCGCTTTCGTGCGACCCGCCATCTCGGCCAAGCTCTCTGGCGCATTAGAATCGGCAGTCACAATCTCAACATCGGATGACACGCTCATTTCGTCCCGCACAATGGCGAGTTTTTCCGCATTGCGACCTGCCATGGCCCATTTCAAATCCGTACCGCCATATTCTTTTTGCAAATATTCAGCGACCAAGCGCCCCGTAAAACCGGAGGCACCATAGATGATAATATCGAATTCACGATCAGACATAAGAGAGCTTTCTAAAACTGGACTTTAAATAACTACGGGACAACGGGGCCGGGGGACCGTTCTAAAAATCGGTGCCAGATTGCAAGGACAGGCGCGCCAAGCTCCAGCGCCATGGCAAGTGTAAGAAGGGGTGAAGGCGCTCCGAGCGACACAAAACTATAAAGTCTCGCCAACCCGCCGATAAATATGGCCAGTATGAGCAATCTGAGAACTGTGCCGCGTTTATCTATGTCCCCTAAAACATACCAAATGCAGAGGAATAAGGAGAGGTAATAGGCACTGAGATAACGGAATTGGTTATCAAGCTCGGCTTCGACAGAATCGCCGAGGGATAAGGCGGCCGCGCCTCCCAATACGCCCGTCACCGCAAAATAAAGCGGAATGAAAGACAAGATGATGAGAGTGAGTTTAAAAAGAGATCGCATAAGTCTTTGTGGCGTGAAGCGGTTATCGCTTCAACCCATCATCTTTAATTTGTCTTATCCGGATAATTGCATAGGCCGCGAATGGGACAGGCTTGACACAGCGGCGTGCGGGATTTGCAAATTGTCTTGCCGAATTGCAGCAGCCAGAAATGGGCTTCCGGCTTGGCCCAATCCGGTGCACGCGCATCTAATGAGGCGGCGACCTGCGCTTCGGTTTTGCCCGCCGCCAGACCTGTGCGCTGACAGACCCGGCGAATATGTGTGTCGACAGCGATATGTTTTGCGCCAAAGGCAAAATGCGCGACAAGGTCCGCACATTTGCGGCCAATGCCGTGAAGCTTCAACAGTTCATCACGTGTATTCGGAACCACGCCGCCATAATCTGCCAGCAATTGTTCGCAGAATTTTCGAATATTGCGCGTCTTCATATTATAAAGACCTGCGGGTTTAATGGCCGCTGCGATTTGCTCGTCTGAGAGTTTCAACATGCCCTTGGGCGAGCGGGCGAGTTTGAACAGAGCCTTGGTCGCGGCGGCTGTATTCCTATCCAAAGACTGCGCCGATAGCATGCAGGAAATGCAGGAGCGAAAGGGAGATATGGCCCGCTTTGGCCCCCGCGCCGCAGGGCTGTCACCCGGCATGGCTCTCGATAAGATGCGAATAGCGGACTCGACATCCGCAATGGGCATGGGTGTGACAGAGGCGCTGACCATATTGGCTTAACGCGCCACATCCCGCGTTGTGCCAATCTGTTTTAATTTATTTGAATTGGCCAGATGACCGGGAAAGATCGCACGCTTTTGTAAGACCGCGTCAGAGACAACCGGATGCCCGGCTTGGTCATAAAGTGCGGTCACGAATTCTGTGCAATAAAATTTCGAGGGATCATGATGATCAAATGCCGTGTCAAAGGCGACGGCTCGCTCGGCGGCGTCAGCTTGAAAGGCGATCAATTTCGCCTGTTTGTCCTCATCTATATCTGCGCGATAAATAACCGCTTCGCTTATCCCGCCGCCACGCGCAATATCGGGCCACGCCTCTTGGCGAACCGTTCCGTCTTGCCCGGGAACGGCATGGACGATCTCCCATTCTCCACTGTCATTTTGACTGTGGACAAGACCCACATGGCTGAACCCGTCGCGATAAGGCACGCCGTCAATGAGGCGCACCAGTTCTGCCCGCCAAGTATGAGAGCGCATGAGCACGACATCTCCGGGCTGCAAATTTTGCGGCAGTTGCAGCGCCAAGTCGCGGGGGCGTAAGGTCTGAACGGCAAAGAAAAACCCATAGGCTAAGAGCGCGACACCGATAAACCCACCACTTCTTTTCAGGACTCGCGTCATCAATTTAGAAGGGCAGGCTCATGGTTTTGCGCGCCAGTGAATCTTCATGCAGGCTGGTCACATAAAGATAGCCGTCATAATAAATCGCGCCTGTCGCATCATGATAGGCGCCGTCCGGATCTTGGAATGTGCGCAGAACAGTGCCGTTCTGATCTAATTGCACAATATGCCCGTAATGCTCGGCTTTTGGCCGCATGGAGGGCGGCAATCGCATGGCAAGTTTTCGCATGGCGGGACTCGTGGCATTTTCATCCAACCACTCAGAGCGCGGAGAAATTAACCCCAGAAAATAACTCCCATTCGGACCGGGATTTATATTATCCGGAAAACCGGGCAGGTTAGATATCCACTCTGTCATCCGTCCTGTTGCAGGGTCAATTTTCAAGACGCGATAGCGACCCGTTTCATTGACTAGCACACTCCCATCCGGATGCATGGCCACGCCATTCGGAAAGACGAGACCTTTGGCAATTGTCGAGGTTTGTTTTGTGCGCGGGTCATAAGCCAAAATACGGCCTGTCCCGCGACTTTCTATAATTTCCAGCAAAGATGCTGCCATGGTCGTGCCATTCGCTTTCGCCCCAAATTTGGTGGATGCGTCTGAGAAATAGATGACCCCGTTTTCCGCAATGTCCAAATCATCCGCATAGAGAATGGGTGTGCCGTCGACTTCATCCGTGAGCGTTTTCAACGCGCCACTTTCTGTCAGTGAGAGCAATCCTTTATGGGCGTCGGCAATGTAAAGGACACCATCGCTCGCTTCTATACCCAGCGGCACACCGCCCGTATTGGCAACAATTTCTATCTGTTTTGTTTCGGGATAGATGCGTGTGATGTCTCCAGTCTGAGAGGTCGCGTAGAGTTTTCCGTTTAATTCCGCGACGTCTTCCGGGCCAATGCTTTCGCCGACAGAGATGCGTTCTAAATCGGCCAAATCTGTATTGACCTTAAACGCCCCAACATAACCTTCATTCTGCGGGGCGTCCCACGTGATGGGATTAATTGGCACGGGCGCAAAGCCCAAATATCCCAGCAAAATGATGACACCTAAAATAAGGGCGAGGCTCAGTTTCTTCATGTCTATCCTGACGCATTCATACGGTTTTCGATGAGGTTATCCACCACGCTCGGGTCAGAGAGGGTCGAGGTGTCACCCAAATTATCGAAACTATCCTCCGCAATTTTGCGCAAAATACGGCGCATGATCTTTCCGGACCGTGTTTTTGGCAGCCCCGGAGCAAATTGTATTAAATCCGGGCTAGCAATCGGTCCGATCTCGGCCCGCACATGTTTGACGAGGTCGCGGCGCAGCGCTTCATCATCCGCACTGCCCGGAACTGTCGTGACATAGGCGTAAATACCTTGGCCTTTAATCTCATGCGGATAGCCGACAACGGCAGCTTCGGCGACGGCCTCGTGAGAGACGAGCGCGCTTTCGACTTCGGCGGTTCCCATGCGGTGACCTGACACATTAATGACATCGTCCACGCGACCCGTAATCCAGTAAAATCCGTCTTCATCTCGTCGGCATCCATCCCCTGTGAAATAAGAGCCGGGATAGGTGTTGAAATAGGTATCGATAAAACGCTGATGATCGCCATAGACGGTGCGCATCTGGCCGGGCCAGCTTCCCTTGATAATCAGATTGCCTTCGGT
>CAZBDT010000069.1:6724-12228 GCA_964490745.1 uncultured Algimonas sp. | reverse complement strand
CTTGATTCGTAGTCAAGTACTCTATCCAGCTGAGCTACCGGTGCGTAGAGTGCGGCATGGGCCGCGGTATATCGCAATCCCTTGCGAGCGCGCCTTAAAGCGGAAAAGCTATCGCTTCGCAAGGCCTTTTTGCGGTCAATTTAAGGCTTTCGCATAATAACGCACGGCCTTGTCCTTATACGGAAAGGATTGTTCCCCCAACGCTATGAACCCTTGTTTGACATGGAATGCGTGAGAGCCGGGATTATCGGGGCGCGTATTGACCTCGCAGGCGAGCCAGCGATAGCCCCGCGCGCGCGCAAAGTCAGAGATATCCGTGTAAAGTTGGTCTCCCAAACCGCGCCCTTGGGCGGCACCATCAATAATAATGCGGTCAATATAGAAGAAACGATCCAATCGCCCGCGCAACCACTGTAAATTGGCATGGCCCGGATAATCCACATTATGGGCATAGCCGATCAAGACGCCCTCGCCTTCATTGATTTGCTTCGCATAGTCTGCGCGGTCCAAAATATAGGAAAGCCTCTCTTGGTCCAGTGGCGAGAGCCAATGCACAAATATCTCATTCAGGCGCAAGAGTTTCGCATGATGGCGCGATGTGATATCTGTGAGGGTCATGCTGCCAGCACCCCGCGCGTGAGGGCCCGGGCGGTCACGCGCGCAGCCACCGCGCCGAGCTCCGCTAAATCGACCGGTCTTTCGCAAGGCGCGTCGCCGACACTCAGCGCAAATATTGTATCACCGTCCAACGGCGTATGGGCGGGTTGTACGGCCATGGCAATCCCGTCTTGCGCCATAATCGCTAAACGTTTGAGCTGTTTCTGGGTGAGGTCCGCATTGATCAGAACGGCGCCAATCACGGTGGATTGCCCCGCTGCTTTTAAGAAAGACAGCTTTGTATCTTCCGGCGGCGTCCATTTGAAATCTTGAGGGGGACGGATGCCCCCAAACTCATTTTCCTTTTCATAGAGCCATGCATAGGGACACTGTGTGTTGGGCAGGAAGGGAGAGCCGACCGGATTCGCCGCGATCACGGCTTGCACCGTCAGGCCGTCCATAGTTTCGGAGGCAATGCCAAGTCCGCCCGGATAAAGGCCTGCTGTTGCACCGTGGCCTGCGCCGACTGCGCCTTCTTTGGACTGTCGCCCGGCGGCTTCGCACGCCTCTATGGCCAATCGCTCAAAAGGCGGTTCAGTCCCCCAGGCTTTGTCGCCGCCATTCGCATTATCGAATAATATCGCGGAGGGCACGATCGGGCTGACGGGGATGGGATCCGGGCCCGGCGCATAACCGATACGCTGCGCGCCTAACCAGTTCGTCACCGCATCCGCCGCCGCCAGACCATAGACAGAGCCGCCGGCTAACACGACGGCATGAACATGTTCGATCAATCCACCATCTTGCAAAGCGGAAATCTCCCGCGTGCCGGGGCCGCCGCCGCGCACATCAACCGAGGCCGTTACTGGGCCGTCCGGCAAGATCACGGTCACACCCGTTTTGACTGTGCTGTCATGGGCGTGACCCACGCGATATCCGGGAAGTAAGTCGATCATGAGATAGATGTAGGCTTTGACGGAAAGGGAAGGAAGCTTTTTTCGATAGGCATCCAATACTCTGTGTCGCCAATTGCACTGCGGCATTTTAAAACGCGCTCTTTACACTCACCTATATGTTCATGCTATGTTCTCATTATGCCAAAGACCCTGATTGATAAATTAGCCATTCTTGCCGATGCGGCGAAATATGATGCGTCTTGCGCGTCCTCCTCCACGACGCGCAAAAATAGCTTGGAGTCGGGCGGTATAGGCTCAACCGAAGGTATGGGGATTTGTCATTCCTATGCGCCGGATGGGCGGTGCATCAGCCTTCTGAAAATCCTGCTGACAAACTTCTGTATTTATGATTGCCGCTATTGCGTGAACCGCGTGAGCTCTAACGTTGAGCGTGCGCGGTTTAGCGTGGATGAGGTTGTGAAGCTGACGCTCGATTTTTACAAACGCAATTATATTGAAGGGCTCTTCCTCTCTTCCGGCATTATCCGCAGTTCGGATTACACGATGGAGCAAATGGTCGAGATCGCGCGGCGTCTGCGCGAAGACCATAAATTTCGCGGCTATATCCACCTCAAGACCATTCCTGAAGCGGACCCGCTGCTGATTAAAAAAGCGGGACTTCTCGCAGATCGTCTATCCATTAATATAGAGCTGCCCACAGAGCGCGCATTGCAATCTTACGCGCCCGAGAAATCTACCACGACGATCAAGACGGCCATGGCGGATGTGCATCAGGGGATTGAAGATCATCGTCCCGACCAGAAAGAGCGCACACGCCACCGCCCGCCAAAATTTGCCCCTGCCGGACAATCCACACAGATGATCGTGGGCGCGGATGCCAGCACGGATGCTGACATCATGACGTCCTCCACCACGCTTTATTCCAGCTATAAATTAAAGCGCGTCTATTATTCCGCTTTCTCGCCTATTCAGGATGCGTCCAGGGACTTGCCTCTCGTCAAACCGCCTTTGATGCGTGAACACCGCCTTTACCAAGCGGATTGGTTACTGCGATTTTACGGTTTTCAAACCACGGAAATTTTTGCGGGACGGCAGGATAATATGCTCGATCTCGACATTGATCCAAAGTTGAGCTGGGCGCTGAGCCACCGCGCAGGCTTTCCGGTGGATGTAAACCGCGCCAGCAAGGCCGAGCTGGTCCGCGTGCCGGGCTTGGGCCTGAAATCGGTTGAGCGCATTTTGCGCGCGCGACGCCAAACGAAACTGCGCCTGTCAGATGTCAAAACCATCGCGCGTTCGGTCAAAATTTGTCGGGCCTTTATTGAGACAGCAGATTGGACCCCGGGCAGCTTGCTGGACAGTCCGTCCCTGCGCGCGGCTTTTGCGCCTGCCCCAAAACAGCTCTCCCTCTTATGAGATGCGTTACCCTTTCTCATGAAACGGATTTAGATGAGTGGCGTGAAACCGTACGTCCGCTTTTGTCCCTGCGCGTACCCTGTAAAGATTTGGGCTGGCGTGTTGGGCATGACCCGCAGGATCTATTTTCAAATATCACGGAGCCGCCGGAGGCTCAAAACCCAAAGATGCGCCCCTACCCTGTTCGCATCACCAAATCCCAGTTAGAGCTTTGCAGGCGTGTGTTGTGTCATTTAGATCCGGCACGGCTCTACCATCTCTATGCGACCTTACTCCGCCTTCAAACTGACCCACACGCCTTGGACGATCCCACATTTTCAAGCGCGCGGTGGGTGTTGGAAGCTGATCAAGCCATCAGGCGGGACCGCCATAAAATGCATGCCTTCGTCCGATTTAAAAAAGTCGGCGAGCGAGAGAGCGAGAGCGGATTGCGAGAAATTTTCGCCGCGTGGTTTGAACCCGATCACCGTATTGTGGAACTGACCGCCGCATTTTTTGTGCGGCGCTTTACGGGGATGGATTGGTCCATTTTAACCCCGCATGGCTGTTCCCATTGGGATGGGCAGCGCCTGTCTATTTCTCCCGGTGTCGATAAATCTGAGGCCCCCGGCGCGGACAATACAGAGGCCGCCTGGACAACCTATTATAGCTCTATCTTCAATCCATCCCGTGTGAAGATCGGCGCAATGCTCTCAGAGATGCCAAAGAAATATTGGAAAAATCTACCGGAAGCCGCCGTCATTCCGCAGCTGATCCAGAAAGCCGAAGCGCAGAAATCCGGCTTTATGTCCGCGCCGGAAACGACGCCGCATAAATTAACAAATAAGATCACGCCCGATGTCTATGCCTTTCGCGCCGCGCCTGACACGATCAAGACTTGGGAAGATGCCAAGCAAGCCGCCGCAAGATGCACAGAGTGCGATCTCCACCGCTGCGCGACCCAGACTATATTCGGCGAAGGCCCATTGAGCGCCAATCTCATGCTGGTCGGGGAGCAGCCGGGTGATCAGGAAGATTTAGCCGGACGCCCCTTTATCGGACCCGCAGGGCAGCTCTTGGACGACGCCCTGACGGCAGCAGGTCTGGACCGCGGCGGGCTTTACGTCACCAATGCGGTGAAACATTTTAAGTTTGAGCCGCGCGGCAAACGCCGTCTGCACCGCAACCCTGTTGCGGATGAGATTGAACGCTGCCGCAACTGGCTCCATTATGAACGTCAATTTGTGAAGCCGCGGGTCATTCTGGCTTTGGGGAAAACAGCTCTGCGCGCTTTGACGGGTCACACGGGAAGTTTGAAATCCGTGCGCGGGCAGATTTTTGAAGGGCCAGATGGAGAACAAATTCTTGCGACAGTCCATCCCAGTTTTCTCTTGCGTTTGCCGGATGCCACACGCCGAAATGCTGAATATCAAAACTTTGTTGAGGACATCTCCCGTGCCCATGCTCTTGCGGTCACGCCGAAGATAGGGAAGAAAGAAGATAAAATAATGCGGGAGAGTGAGAATAATGTTACAAACACCATGGATAAAAACCTATGACGCGCTAGGCATTCAAACGGCAGCACCGTCAGATAAGACGCTTGCAGATTATATAGAAGGTCACGCAAGCGACCGCCCGGACTCCCCTGCCCTTCATTATTTCATGCGGAGTTGGAGCTACGCCCAAGTCAATGCAGACGCCAATCGTCTGGCCAATGCGCTGCGCAAATTGGGTATTGGCGAAGGCGATGTTGTCGGTTTTCACATGCCGAATATTCCGCAATATTATCTCGGACTTGCCGCCGTCTCAAAGCTTGGCGCGATAGGCTCAGGTGTGTCGCCTTTGCTTGCCCCGCCGGAGCTGGCCCATCAAGTCTCTGACGCCAAAATTAAAGTTCTGATGAGCTTCGACGCGCTGGCTCCCGCTGTTGCGGCTATGGATGCGCCGGACTGTTTGGAAACCGTGATGATCTGCGGCGCGCGCGATACGCTGGACGCCCCGGATGTGAATGTCCCTGATATGTCCGGAATTAAGGTCTGCACATATAATGACGTTATGGAGGGCATGTCCGCAGATTTTGAGACCGTGAAAGTCGACCCCGATGAAACCTTCATGATCCAATATACGGGCGGGACGACAGGCAAACCTAAAGGAGCCATGTTGTCCCACCGCACGCTGATGCATAATCCGGTTCAGGTCTTGGCCCTCGCACCCGAAGTTGAGGTCGGAAATGAAACCTATGTGACGGCCTTCCCGCTCTTCCACATTGCCGGACTTTGTTTTTGCATGATGGCGGTCCTGACGGGCGGGTCTTATGAATGTTTGCCTGACCCGCGCGACACGGACCGGATCTGCGATGTTTTAAAAGCGCGTCCGGTCACACGCTTCGCCGCCGTTCCGGCGCTTTATGATATGCTGGTCGCCAATCCAAAATTTGCGGAAGCTGACTTTTCGCGCATTTGCATGGCCTGTTCCGGCGCAGCCCCCATGACGAAAACGACATCAGATGCCGTGACGCAATTAATTGGAAAACCCGTTATGTCAGATATTTTCGGCATGACCGAAACGGGGCCGTGTCACACGTCTAATCCCGTC